>NZ_CP048410.1:1993333-2341666 GCF_019357415.1 Gramella sp. MT6 | reverse complement strand
TTATTTTGATAACCACCAAAAAAGGAAAAGGTAACGACTTCAGATTTAATTTTTCTACCTCCTCTATCCTTTATACTCCTACAGATTATGTAGATGTATTAGATGGAGATCAATTCAGAGCTTTAGTAAATGAAGTAGGTAGTGATGCAGCTATCGCAAGATTAGGAACAGAGAATACAGACTGGCAGAAGCAGATCTATAACGAAGCTTTCGGGTCTGAACACAACTTTAGTACAACTGGAAGAATTGCAGATTTTATGCCGGTTCGTGCTTCTTTAGGTTATACAGACCAGGATGGTATTTTGAGAGGTGATAATTTCACTAGAACTACTGCTTCTGTGAACCTTAAACCTACTTTCCTTGATAGTCATCTTACGGTTGAATTGAACGCTAGAGGTATGTATACCGAAAATACTTTCGCTAACAGAGATGCTATTGGAAGTGCCGTAGGCTTTGATCCAACACACCCAATCTATGATGAAAACTCACCTTTTGGGGGATACTACACCTGGTTGAATGCAGATAATGTTCAGATCAACCTGGCTCCAACAAACCCGGTTGCTCAGATCAATTTAAAAGATGATACTTCAGAAGTAAGAAGATTCATTGGTAATGCTAAGGTAGATTATGACCTGCATTTCTTCCCTGACCTTACGGCTACCGTGAACGTTGGTTTAGATAAATCTAACAGTAACGGTAGGGTGATCACTTCAGATCAAATGCCATCGGCATCTTTAGACTGGAATGGTTCTTACACTACTTACAGCAATGAGTCTACCAACGAATTGTTCGATGCTTATTTAACTTATGATACCGATTTCGACCTTCATTCTGTAAATGCAGTGGCTGGTTACTCATATCAGAGTTTTGAAGACTACAGGTATAACTATGATAGTGAAGCTCAGGAAGATGGTCTTGATTTTGAATTCGTAGATAAATGGAGAAGCGTACTTCTTTCGTATTTTGGAAGACTAAACTATAACTATGATAACAGATACCTATTTACGGCTACTTTAAGAGCAGATTCTTCTTCAAAATTGAACCCTGATGACAGATGGGGTTATTTTCCATCTTTCGCACTTGCCTGGAATTTAAACAATGAAAATTTCCTTGCCGGATCAAATGCTATTAATCAACTTAAATTAAGACTTGGTTATGGAGAGATAGGTAACGTTAACGGGCTTGGAGATTATAATTTCCTTACAAAATATACCGGTAGCCGCTCTGATGCTAATTACCAGTTTGGAAACCAGTATTACCAGACCTACCGTCCGGAAGAATATAATGAAAACCTAAGATGGGAAGTTGGAAAGACCTATAACATTGGTCTTGACTACGGCTTATTCAACAACCGAATTTCCGGTTCTGTAAATGCCTATTTAAAGAAAACTGAAGATCTTATCAGTTTTGTAACTGTAGACCCATTTACCAATTTCTCTAATGGTATAGACAATAACATCGGAGATATGGAAAACCGAGGAGTTGAATTTGAAATTAATGTAGTTCCAGTACAAACGGAAGATTTCACATGGAGTATTGGTTACAACATTAGTTATAATGAAAATGAGATCACCAGACTTCCAGATGAAGTACAAACAGGTGATATTGATGGAGGTACCGGTAACACTATTCAGTTGCACAAAGAAGGACATTCTCCTTTTAGCTACTGGGTTTTCAAACAGGTATATGATGAGGCCGGAAGACCAATCGAAGGTGCTTATGTAGACAGGAACGGAGATAACCAGATAAATGATGACGATAAATATCTATATAAGGATCCTTATGCAGATATCATCATGGGTCTGAATACTAACCTTAATTATAAGAGCTGGGATCTTGCCATAGTATCCAGAGCGAATATTGGCAACTATGCATACAACAACATGGCATCCAGTAGATCTTATGAATTGCGTGCTACAGAGAACAGCGTACTAAGAAACCTGCATTCAGATTATTACAATACCGGTTTTGTTTCTTCGACTGAAACTAACCTGTTAAGCGATTACTATATTCAGGATGCATCATTTTTCAGGTTAGATAACATTACGCTGGGTTATACTTTACCAGAGATCTTTAGCGAATCTTCTTTAAGGATCTACGGTTCTGTTCAGAATGTATTGACTATTACCGATTATGAAGGTTTAGATCCTGAAATCAACCAGGGAATAGATAACAATTTCTATCCAAGACCAAGATCTTTCGCTATTGGTGCAAATCTTAATTTTTAAAAAAATAGTATGAAAATGAATTTTATAAAGAAATTAATCCTGATCGTACCGGCTTGTCTCCTTGTAGCCTGCCATGACGATTTAGATCAATATCCTATAGATCCTGATAGTTTTACTGAAACAAATGTATTTGTTGATGCTCAGGAAGCTAAAGGTGCATTGGCTAAGCTATACGCTAGTTTAGCGTTAACTGGACAACAAGGTCCGGCTGGTGACGCAGATATCACAGGTATCGATGAAGGTACCTCGCAATATTCGAGATTATTGTACAGTCTTAATGAACTTACTACAGATAATGCTGTAGTTGGATGGGGAGACCCTGGTCTTCCTAACCTTCATGCGATGGACTGGGGTGCTTCGAATGACTTTACCACCGGTATGTATTACAGGCTGGCACAGGAAGTATCATTCTGTAATTCGTTCATCTCTAATGCTGAAGCTTTAAATGAAGATCCAGAAGTGGCGGCTTATATTGCTGAAGCAAGATTCCTTAGAGCCTTTGCTTATTACAACCTAATGGATTTCTATGCAGATGTTCCTTTGGTACAGGAAGTTTCTACAGAGCTACCTGAGCAGAGCACAAGAAGAGAGATCTTTGACTTCGTAGAGGCTGAATTGCTTGCTATCCAGGATAATCTTAAAGATAGTGGAGCTAATGAATACGGTCGTGTAGATAAAGTAGCCTCTTGGGCACTTTTATCTAAGTTGTACCTGAATGCTGAATCCTGGATTGGTGAACCAATGTATACCGAAGCTGTTACCTTTTCTAAGCAGGCGATAAATTCAACATATTCTATCAACACCACAGATGCCAATGGTAATGGATCTGCTTATGACGAATTGTTCCTTGCAGACAACAACAGCAATGGTGCACAGAATGAGTTTATTTTCGCGTTGAATTTCGACGGAAATCAGTCTAAGACCTATGGTGGTACCACATTCCTTGTTCACGCTTCTATTGGAGGAAGTATGGATGCCAGTTTATTCGGTGTGAATGGTGGTTGGGCAGGAATAAGAACTACCAAAGCACTGGTTAATCAATTTGATTACGCGGTTACTGCAACAGATGATGATGGTAATCCAATTGAATGGGCAGATGAAAGAGCTATGTTCTATACAGATGGACAGAGCTTCGAGATCAATACCATTGCAAATACCTTTACAGATGGTTACGCCGTGACCAAATTCAAAAATGTAGATTCAGAAGGGAATGCCGGTAGCGATGAAGGAGGAGATTTCGTGGATACAGATCTACCTATTATTCGTCTTGCCGAAGTTTACTTGAATTATACTGAAGCTGTATTAAGAGGTGGCACTGGTGGAGACCTAGCAACCGCAACTGTTTATATCAATGAACTAAGACAAAGAGCTTTTGGTGATAATTCCGGAAATATTAGCAGTTCAGACCTATCCCTGGATTTTATTCTTAGCGAACGCGCTAGAGAATTATACTGGGAAGGACAAAGAAGAACAGATCTAATCCGTTTCAATTTATTCACATCAGGAAGTTACCTGTGGCCATTTAAGGGTGGTACACGAGGTGGAATGGCCGTTGCAGAATTCAGAAGGTTATTCCCGCTTCCAAGCAATCTTATTTCAGTAAATCCAAATCTAACTCAAAACCCAGGTTATTAAAATATTATTCAAAATGAAAAAAGTAAGTTTTTTATTATTCGCATTAATTGGGCTAATCAGTCTTAATTCGTGTACCGAAGATGATTCATTCACTTTTGTGGCAAAACCAGACCCGGTAGGTTTGGCATTTACAAATACTGCTGCAGATAACTATGATCTAAAAGCCGCTAATGGTGATAATTTAGCCGAAAGATTTGTTTGGAATCCGGTAGATTTTGATGTTCAGACACCAGTAACTTATCAATTGGCAGGGTCTGCAGATATGACCTTTGATTATACAGATCCAATTTCTGAAGGAGAATTGACTAATGCAGCCGTTACGGTAAGCCAGATGTTAAGCCTTGCTGCAGATGCTGGTCTGGATAACGATCCTGAAACTGAAGCTCCGAATACCGGAACCCTGAATTTCCAGGTTCGTGCATTCGTTGGAGACGGCGGCGCAAACGCGGTTGAGCAATTTTCAGATGTGATCACTGTGAATGTAACTCTTCCTGAAGCTGAAGAAGAGGCAGAAGCTGAACTTCCTAAAATATATGTTACCGGGAACTTTGGTGCAGCCAGTGGTTATACTTCAGACTGGAGTCCGGAAGCAGGTGTACCACTTGCTGCTTCAGCAGAAGGTGAGACAGATTACGAAGGTTTCGTTTATATGAACGTAGATGCTCCTGAATATAAATTCCTTCCGCAAAACACAGGATGGGACGGAGATTATGGTGATGCAGGTGCCGAAAATGGTGCTTATACAGAGACTTTACTACAGGATGGTGAAGTGAACGCAGGAACTCCCGACGGTACAGGTGGATATTTCTGGGTGAAAGCAGATACAGAGGCCCTTACTTATTCTTTAACCGAAACTAACTGGGGAATAATTGGTAATGCAACTCCAACCGGATGGGATTCTGATACAGATATGACCTACGATGCCGAAAATAAGGTTTGGACATTAACCCTGGACCTTACCGCTCAGGTTGCTCCAGATAATGGAATTAAATTCCGTGCTAACGATGCCTGGGATATCAACATTGGTGATACAGGTGCAGATGGTACTATGGAATTTGGCGGTGATAACATAGGGGTTCCAGAAGATGGAAACTATACCATCACTCTGGATCTAAGCAATCCTAGAATGTATACATATACATTGACCAAAAATTAAGATTAGTATTTATAAAGGGGCTATCTAATAATAGCCCCTTTTTTATTAAAAGAAATCAATATGAAAAATAAACTACTGGTTTTTTGGGTTTTCACACTCAGCCTTATTCAAATGGCAAATGCCCAGGTTCAGGAGGCAACTGTGGAAGTAAACCCCGATCCTTTCGGTGAAAATGACACCGTAACATTAACCTTTTCAGACATTGATCTTAGCCAATGGGGTGTAACCGATGCCTATTTATGGGCCTGGAGTTACAATAATGCAGATGTGCTACAAGATGCTCCAAATAATGGCAGTTGGGATAATTCTAATGAAGCGCATAAGCTAATTGAAGATAATGGAGACCTAAGTATCACTTTTAAAGTCTCTGATTTTTTTGGTCGTACCGGCATCACCAGAATTGGTTTTTTGGTAAAGGCCAAAGATGGTACCGGCGATAAAAAAACTCAGGATTTTACTAAAGATGTAGGTACTTTTGAGTTGAACATTAATTCTCCAACATCCAATTTTACTTTATTAGAAAACAGTAATTCCTTAGCTATTTCAGCTACATCAAGCATAGATGCACTTTTCGAACTTTCTGTTAATGGGAACCTGGTAAATTCCACCACTACCCTATCTAAGAATTATGACTATTCTCTTACGGTCACAGATTACAGCGAAATAACCCTGAAAGCTATTAATGGTGAAGATGTTCAGTCCTTAATATTTTACGCTGCACCAGCGGCCAATGTTCCTGAAGTGACTTTACCTACGGGTCTGAAAGACGGGATAAATTTTGATCCTTCAAATCCTACTAAAGCAACTTTTGTTCTGCATGCACCAAATAAGGAAGTGGTGCATTGGATAGGTTCTCTTAACGACTGGGAGATCTCTAATGATTACCTTATGAATTATGATCCTGCTAAAGAAAGATTCTGGATCGAAATCGACGGACTTACCGCAAACAGCGATGTCCTTTACCAGTACCTGGTAGATTATTCTATCGCCATAGCAGATCCTTATTCGCATTTGATCCTTGACCCATGGAACGATCAGGATATAGAACCTGAAACTTTTTCAGGGATACCTTCCTACCCTACCGGAAAAACCACTAATGCCGTTACCTGGTTTCAGACTGATACCGATACTTATAACTGGGGAGATTCCTCATTTGAAAAGCCGGCAAAAGAAGACCTTGTGATCTATGAGCTATTATTAAGAGATTTTGATGAAGATCACTCTTACCAGGCTCTGATCGATCGATTAGATTACCTGGAAAATCTTGGCGTGAACGCTATAGAATTAATGCCGGTGAACGAATTTGACGGCAACGAAAGCTGGGGATACAACCCTTCTTTTCATATGGCAACCGATAAGTATTATGGTTCCCCTGAAATGTTGAAGAAACTGATAGATGAAGCCCACCAGCGTGGAATCGCGGTGATCGCAGATATCGTTTTTAATCATGCCACTGGCCAAAATCCTTATTTCAGATTATACAATAGTACGAATGGAGATACAAGCGGAACACCTTCCAGCGACAATCCATTTTTCAACCAGTCACCGAGACATTCATATAATGTTTTCAACGATTTTAATCATCAATACGAAGGAACCCAGCAATATGTAAAACGTATCGTACAATATTGGATAGAGGAATTTAAGTTCGATGGATTCAGATGGGATCTTACTAAGGGTTTTACTCAGAATTGCACTGCAAACGATGAAGGATGTACCGGTTCTTACCAGGCAGATCGTGTCGCCCTTTTAAAGCAATACGCAGATTACCAGTGGGCAGTTGATGATAATTCATATGTGATCTTCGAACATCTTGGCGGAAATAACGAAGAAACTGAATGGGCCAATTACCGCCTTGACGAAGGTAAGGGAATAATGCTTTGGAGTAACCTTTCGGGATCTTATGGAGAAGCGATCATGGGTTACCATGATGGTGGAAAATCTGATTTTTCCTGGGCCTCTTATAAGAATCGCGGTTGGGAAGAACCTCGAAATATAGCCTATATGGAAAGTCATGATGAAGAAAGACTAATGTTTAAGGCCCTGGAATACGGGAATACTTCTGAAAATTATTCAGTAAAATCCCTTCCAACAGCTCTTGACCGCATGAGTATGAATGCTGCATTTTTCTTCACCATTCCAGGTCCAAAAATGATCTGGCAGTTTGGTGAACTCGGTTATGATTTTTCTATAGATTACAACGGAAGAATTGGGAATAAACCAATACGCTGGGACTATTTCCAGGATCCGGATCGTAAAGACCTGTATGAAGATTATTCCAAGCTAATCGCTTTAAGAAATGCTGAACCTATCTTCAATACCGAAGATTTTACAATAGACGCTAATAATAGTAATGGTATCAAGACCATACATTTAAATACCACGGCTGCCGGCAGCAATGAGATCTCAAAAATGCTAATCGTTGGTAATTTTGGAGTTAGCAACACTTCTGTTGAAGTTGAATTTCAGGAAACCGGTGTCTGGTATGATCTTTTTAATAACAACAAAAAGAAAACGATCAATTCCACCGTTACGACCCTGAACCTTGCACCTGGAGAATGGCATATCTATGCCGATCAGGTTTCGGAGCTTTTTCCAGACGATAATTTCCCTGATGCCGATGAAGACGGAGTTTCAGATGCTAACGATAAATGTCCTGACACTCCCACCGGTGACACCGTAAATTTTGAAGGTTGTACCGTGTTTAACCTGCCATCTAATGCTTTTAGCGTGGAAGCAGTTGGTGTGAGTTGCAATGGTGAGGAAAATGGAGCTATTAATGTAAGTTCCAGCATTCCAGATAATACCTATTCAGTTTCTATTGATGGGCAGGAATCTTTAACCCTGAACGGTGATAATGATTTTGCCGGGGTATTTGAAGGCCTGGCTACAGGAACTTATGATATTTGCTTTACTGTAAACGGTGAAAATGATTTTGAACAATGTTTTTCTGCAAGTATTACGGAACCGGAAAACCTTTCCACCAGTTCGGTAGTGAATCAGACTCGAAATCAGGTAACTCTACATCTAGATGGAGCAGGTAAATATTACATAAGTCTGAATGAAAAACTTATAGTAACAGATCAGGCTGAGATCACTCTGGACCTTCTAAGCGGTTCAAACCGTATCCACGTGAATACAGACCTGGACTGCCAGGGAACTTATTTTGAAGAAATCTTTGTGAGTGAAGAAGTTGCCTATTACCCAAATCCAACAAATGGTCCTCTTCAGGTATTTGTGGCAGGAGAAGATTCAGAAATAAGTGTGGAATTATTTGGCGGAATCGGTAACCTTTTAAGTAAGAGAGCGGTTAGCGTGCCGGCTAACAGGGTAATTGAACTGGATGTAAGCTCAAGAAGTTCAGGCCTTTACATTGTTCACCTAAAAGGAAAAACGGTAGATAAAACAATTAAAGTAATTAAAGAATAAGAGATGAAAAAGTTATTAGCTTTTTACGTTCTGGGAATTTTGCTCATCACTTCCTGTGATAGCGATCCCGCACCCAATCCAAATCCAGATCCCAATGTGGATGCACCAGGCAAAGCCGTTTTGAGTTTACCTGAAAATAATAAGGAATGTGAACAGGGAGAAGTATCAGGAAATTCAGCAATAGTGGATTTTAGCTGGGAAGCTTCAGCAGATACAGATCTTTATGATCTTAAAATTACCAACCTGGATAGCCAGTCGATTACCACTAAAACCGGACTTACTTCAACAGAAACTGAAGTAAGTCTGCAAAGAGGCCATCCTTATGCATGGGAAGTAACTTCCAGAAATAATGGTTCGGCAATTACAAAATCCAACCAGTGGAAGTTTTACCTTGCGGGTGACGGAGAATCAAATTTTGCACCCTTCCCTGCAGAGGCCATTTATCCTTCACCTGGCGCAACGGTTACTCCAGATAATGGTAAGATCACTATAGAATGGGAGAACACTCAGGATCCCGATGGAGACACGGTGAGCTACACATTGTATGCAGATAGCACAGATGGTATGCAGACTCCACCTGATTCCTGGAAGAATCTATCTGGAACCAGTATGGAAATTTCGGTTGAACCTGATACAGTATATTACTGGAGAGTAATTACCAGTGATGGTAACAACACTGCCACCAGTAACACCTTTACTTTTAAAACGAATAATTAAATTATTTTCAACCTGCTGGAACCTCACTATAGTTTAAAAAATTGTTTGTCTGCATTCGAAGTTCATGCAGGAAGCTATTGGAATGTTCACTTAATTTGAAACATGCAATTTATTTATGAAAAGTTTGGCAATTTGCAGGAAGCAACAAATAATTATCTATATTAGCTCCTTCTTCAGAGTAAAATAATTCTGGAGTTGAAATTTGAAAAAACGTTACCATAAGTAACTGAAAATATAACCCTACCTCCTCTTGAAAATGGAGCGGTTCTTTTAAAATATCCCTGTAGGATATCCCCTTAGAACCATCAAGGATAAAGATTTATTTTTGAATTTTCATAGGTGTTAATTCAAAGAAGGCTCCGCCCACAGCGGGGCCTCTTTTTTTCTACCATTTAAAAATTTTCTTCGGAAATTTTCGCGCTTTCTGTTTGCCAGGGCATAAATATTTCTGCATTGGAACTATCCAACACAATTTCAAATATGAAAATTATAATTTTCATTATTTGTCAACTTTCCATTGTTAGTAATTTTTTAGTTTGTTGATAATCAGTCTATTAACAGTTTTTTCTTGATAACTTTTTCTAAACGATTTGTTAATAGTCTCATTTCTTTGATTAGTTTTATACCGCAGTAAAACGAAATTCTAACCTAAAAATCTCATTTATATGCCTGTAGAAGAAAAACCAGTCGTTCCACAAACCTATACCCAGGAACAGGCTTATGAAGCATCTCTAAAATATTTCAAGGGCGATGACCTAGCCGCCAGAGTTTGGGTAAATAAATATGCCCTCAAAGACTCTCAGGGAAATATCTACGAACTTACTCCAAATGATATGCACAGACGTATCGCCAAGGAGATCGCAAGAGTTGAAAAGAAATATCCGAATCCTATGAGCGAGGATGAAGTTTTTGATCTTATCAAAGATTTCAAATACATCGTACCTCAGGGAAGCCCAATGGCTGGGATAGGAAATCCATACCAGGTGGGTTCTCTTTCTAATTGTTTCGTAATAGGCAATGATGGTAATTCAGATTCTTATGGTGGTATCATGAAGATAGACCAGGAGCAGGTACAATTAATGAAGCGTCGAGGTGGGGTTGGTCATGACCTTTCTCACATTCGCCCAAAAAGTTCTGCGGTAAAGAATTCGGCTTTAACTTCTACGGGAATTGTTCCTTTTATGGAGCGTTATTCAAATTCTACCAGGGAAGTTGCCCAGGATGGAAGACGTGGAGCTTTGATGCTTTCAGTTTCTATTAACCACCCAGATGCTGAAGATTTTATCGATGCAAAAATGGAACAGGGGAAAGTTACAGGCGCCAATGTTTCGGTTAGAATTGATGATGAATTCATGAAGGCTGTTAAAAATAACAGCAATTACACTCAAAAATACCCGGTATTTAGCGAGAAGCCTAAATTCCAGAAAGATATAGAAGCGAATAAGCTTTGGAAGAAAATCGTTCATAACGCATGGAAATCTGCTGAGCCAGGAATCCTTTTCTGGGATACGGTTATTAACGAGTCTGTACCAGATTGTTATGCAGATCTTGGGTATAAAACGGTTTCAACAAACCCTTGTGGTGAGATCCCGCTTTGTCCTTATGACTCCTGTCGTTTACTTGCCATCAACTTATTTTCTTATGTAGAGGAGGCATTTACAGATAAAGCGCATTTCAACTTTGATCTATTTAAGAAGCACGTTGCTGCGGCACAGAGAATAATGGATGATATCATTGATCTTGAACTTGAGAAGATCGATAACATCCTCGCCAAGATCGATTCAGACCCAGAGAGTGATGAGATCAAAGCAGTAGAAAAGAACTTATGGTTGAATATCCGTCAAAAGGCTTATGAAGGTCGTAGAACCGGAATAGGTATCACTGCTGAAGGTGATATGCTGGCAGGTCTTGGTATTAAATACGGTAGCAAGGAAGGAATAGACTTTTCTGTAGATATCCACAAGAATATTGCTTTAGCTGCTTACAGGGCTTCTGTAGATACTGCTAAAGAAAGAGGTGCATTTTCTATTTTCGATTCAGAAAGAGAAAAAGACAACCCATTTATCCTGAGACTTAAAGAAGCTGATGAAAAGCTTTATTATGATATGCTGGAATATGGTAGAAGAAATATTGCTCTTCTAACCATCGCTCCTACCGGAACTACAAGTTTAATGACCCAGACAACTTCTGGTATCGAGCCGGTTTTCCTTCCAGTTTATAAGAGAAGAAGAAAAGTGAATCCTAACGATAAAGATGCAAGAGTAGATTTTGTAGATGAAGTTGGAGATTCATGGGAAGAATATGTGGTTTTCCACCACCGTTTCAAGGAGTGGATGAAAGCAAATGGTCATGAGATCGATAAGAATTATACTCAGGAAGATCTTGATAGACTGGTTAAATTATCTCCTTACTACCAGGCGACTTCTAACGATGTGGATTGGTTGAGCAAGGTGAAAATGCAGGGAGCTGTTCAAAAATGGATAGATCACTCTATTAGTGTAACCATCAACCTTCCTAATGATGTTGATGAAGAGCTGGTAGGAAAATTATACCTGGAAGCATGGGAAGCTGGATGTAAAGGAGTAACCGTATATCGTGACGGTTCACGTTCTGGAGTTCTTATTTCTAACGAAGAGAAAAAAGAAGAAGAAACTGAAACTACAGCTGGTAATTTCCCATTAAAAAGACCAGAGGTCCTAACTGCAGATGTAGTACGTTTCCAGAACAATAAAGACAAATGGATCGCCTTTATTGGTCTTGTAGACGGAAGACCTTACGAGATCTTCACCGGTTTTGCCGATGATGAGGAAGGTATACTTATCCCAAGATGGGTAACCGAAGGTTATATCATCAAAGCTAGAAATGAAGACGGATCTTCCCGTTACGATTTCCAGTATGAGAACAAACGGGGATATAAAACGACTATTGAAGGTCTTTCCCATAAGTTCAATCCGGAATTCTGGAACTACGCGAAACTGATCTCCAGTACACTTCGTCACGGAATGTCTATAGACAATGTGGTTGACCTAATTAATAGCCTTCAACTTGATAGCGAATCTATCAATACCTGGAAGAATGGTGTGGTAAGAGCTCTTAAGCGTTATATCGCTGACGGTACTGTTGCCAAAAAGGAAAAGTGCAGCAATTGTAATTCCTCAAATCTGATATACCAGGAAGGATGCTTAACCTGCAAGGACTGCGGTTCTTCTAAGTGTGGTTAATTTTCTGTTATAACTGCAAAAAAAGGTCCCGTCATTTAGCGGGACCTTTTTTGTTTTGATAAACTCCTATTATTTTATTCAGCTCTAAATCAATCTTTGGACGATAAAGAGATTCCTCCTATCAACGGAATGACAAACTGATATCAATAAGAACGAAATGAAAAGAAGCGAAGAATCTTTTGCAAATTGATAATTGATAACTGTTTATTGATCATTGTATTATTGAATCCTCACACTCCTAATTCCAACTCCATGTGATTGCTGAAGTTGCTCCTGCTCTATCCCCGGACCAATGGAAAACTGCAAACTTTCTACCTCTTCCAACTTGAGATCTCCGGAATATGAATGATCAAAATAATAAGGTAGAAATCCTGGATATGGCCTTGGGAGAGTTACCGCCTTAACTGGTTCCAGATCTTTAAGATCGATCTCTATTTCCTGAATTTCATCAGTAAGCTCAATGGTCTTACCAAACGCTGCTCCGTTTTGCATGACCAAAGCTACCTGGATCTTCTCCCGAGCATCTACCAGGCTCCTCGCTTCAATGATCAGTTTATTCTTATCTGAAATTGATCTTGTTCCAAGTTTATCTGAAAAGTTATACCTGAATGAATAATCATAGATAGGTTCAGCATTCAGGTTTTCAATATCTTTTTCAAATAATTTATCAAGTTTCACCTGAAACTCAACTTCATTATCACCTACCGGCACTACATTATTGGCTTTATTCCATTGTCGTACTACTTTTTCTGAATCTGTTGCCGCATCAAAAAGATAGACCGGCGCGCCTTTTTCTAGAATAGCAGTTTCAAATTTCTGTTTGGAATGAAAGTCCCAATCGGCAGGACTGCCTTCCACCCCGCCGGGAAATGTATAATTCCCACCTGCAGTAGAAACGATGATTCTGTAATTAAGAAATCCGTGCTTCAGCAATTCTTCCGGCACTTCAGCAGAATATTCATAATTATTTTCAGCGTTTAATTCTATAGACTCATAATTATTCGCGTTTTCTAACCAGGCTTCCACCTTGTTGATCGAATCCTTAGCAACTATGGTAGCTTTTATTTTTACAGGTTCATTTGTAGTGCTATAAGCTAATGGTTCATGAACCAGATAGGTATTATCCACTGTACTTTTCTGCGCCTCAAAGGCTACCACTTCATAATTCTTATCATTTTCGAAACTGGAAATATCAAATTCTTTCCCCTCTGCTTTCAGCAAATAAGTACCTGGTGAGATTTCAAATGCTTTTCCTTCAGCTTGGAAGAATACATTATTTCCTTCATTTAAGCCTGAAACCTCGAAATTTTCAGCCAGATCTTCAAGATATAATTCCATCTTATTTTCTTTCCAGCTAATCACAGAAACGGTTTTATCCAGGCTATTACTGCCAAATGGATCTTTTATGAGAATTGGATCTGGCATAACTTCCAATCTCCAAACTCCCTTTTCAAGCTTATCCAGGAAATAAGCGCCTTTCCCATCATACTTTACAATTTGAGAATTCCCATGTCCAGCGATTTCCTTTAATTCAGAAATCTGCTTTGGTTTAATTTCGGTTGAATTGGTATAAATGAATTTTTCTCCGGAATTATAGGTGGCCACATCTCCTTTATAACTGATCTTAAAATCACCGAATTCAAGATTTTCAGGATAGGTTCCAAGATCCTCGTTCAAGGAAACCTCATGAAATATTTCTGAAGCGATCATCAACGCCAAGGCTTTGTGCGGGGTATAATTAAGGTTCATATAATGGGTATTATACTCGGTATTTGCATAAGCCAGGAAGGTTGGATCATAGGCGAAATGCGTAGCCAGCTGAACCCCTGCTTCCCTGAAACTCCTGGCCATCGCCGGGTACATATAAGATTTATTCACATCTGCCGCATCGAACTCATACACCAATTTGGCCTTATTATTTTCTTTTATAATGTTATCAAATGGAATATTATAATCATTCACATTAGGCAATAGATTACCTTCCAGTTCCTTTTGAAAACCCAGGCCGGTTGGGTACCACTGGAAGGTGCCCCCATCTATTTCTGAGGTAAAATAGGTTTCAGCCAGTTGAGTGCTATGGGTCACATTATAGAAAACAGGCTTTTTAGTGCCGGTACTTTTCATCGCTTTGACCATTTTATTGATGAACGATTTCACCTCTTCGGGAGTTCCGCGGTGATGCGGTTCGTTACTGACCTCAAAAGCTATTAGATTTGGTTCATTTTTATAGGCTACACCAGTATATGGGTTTACATGATTCAAAAACTGGGATAAATAGTTCTGCTGAGCTTTGATCGCTTCAGGATCTGTAAGACTATTTTCCTTACCATATTTGTTCGAAAAGCCCGGCGTGTCCTCATCGGGCTCTGGCCAGCCATTTCCCCAATACGCAATTGGTGTAATCACAAAATTGATGTCGCGTTTCTTTAATTCGTTCAGCAAATAATCGAAAGCATCTAAATGTTCATTTTCAATTAGGTTTCCGTTTTTATCACTTATCTCGGTATCCCAGACATGAAGCCGATACAGGTCAAAGTTCATTCGGGTGAAATGATAGATATCCTTATCCATTTCCGCTTTGATGTCTAAACCTTTTTTTTCAGCTGATCTAAAGGCATGTGCAAATGGCGCAGAGTAATTTACTCCGAATCCATGCACCTCTTCATCATTATGCCCCCATCTCATGATCCCGGAATCATCAACATATACATCTGTCTTTTTTTGATTTTGGGCAATTAATCCTGAAAAAGCCAGGAATAGGGCAAAAGCAGTTGTGCTAAAATTCAATTTTAGTTTCTTCATTTAAGGCAAGTTATCTATTAAATATCACAGATCTGTATACCCTCGCGTAGAGCTGCCAGCTTATCTTTATAAGTAGGGATAAATTCCTGGGCTACAAATCCATCAAAGCCGGTTGCATGGATGGCTTCCATAATAGCGGGATAATTCAATTCCTGAGAATCATTTATTTCATGTCTGCCGGGCACTCCCGCTGTATGATAATGATTTATGTACTGGTGATTTTCTCTAATTGTTCTAATTACATCACCTTCCATGATCTGCATATGATAAATATCGTAGAGCAGTTTAAAGTTAGGTTTGTTCAGCCTTTTAGCGAGTCTTACTCCCCAATCTGTATGATCACACATATAATCCTCATGGTCTACTTTACTGTTAAGCAATTCCATGACCAGATTCACGTTAAGTTCCTGAGCATAATCCAAAAGAGGAGTTAGGCCTTTAACGCAGTTTATGATTCCAGTTTCCTCATCCATCCCATTGCGGTTCCCTGAAAAACAGATCACATTCTTTATATTATGTTCCGAAGCTTTTTTAATAAGTCCGCTGTATTTTTCCTGAAGGTCGCCATGATTCTTTAGATCATTGAACCCCTCTATAATATTCGCGAAATCATCTGTAGCCATTGAACAAACAAGTCCTTCTTTTTCAACAATATCCCATTCAGAAGGTCTTAAAAGATCGATACCCGAAATACCCATTTTCACACAGGCTTTAGCAAAATCTTCTAATGGAATGTCCTGGTAACACCATCTGCAAACTGAATGCTTTATCTTTCCTGAAGAAAGGGTTTCAGGTGTTAGATCCAGTTCTGATGCAAATATTCCTGAGATATTACTAAAACTCAATACTCCTGCACCAAGGCCAAGATTCTTAAGCAACTTTCTTCTGTTCATCTTTTCACTCATGGAATATATTTTTCTAAAATTAATAATAAACGTAAATATTACAATTAATAATCAGAAAAATAATTGCAGTAAAGATCAGGCTATCTCGAAATTGTAACCGGACTTTAAAAGTTTCTGATAATTTTCGTAATTGAATTTATAAAGGAAGGCTCCTCTCTTACTAGTAGATTTATCCTTTTCATCTAATTTTTCCAACACATTAAGAGAGAGTACCTTTTTCCTGAAATTCCTGGCGTCCAATTCCCTTTGATAAATCGCTTCATATAAGCTCTGCAACTGCGGAATTGTGAACTTTTCAGGTAACAGTTCAAAACCTATTGGCTTATATCGAGCATTTTGTTTTAACTGGAGCAAAGCATCATGAACCATTTCGTTATGATCCAGTATCAATAAAGGTAAATACTCAATTTCGTACCAGTGAGCTCCGTGCTCTTCCACTAATTCCTCATCATAATCATCTATCCGGATTAATGCATACTGGGCAATTGATATACAACGGTAACCGGGATCACGATCCTTTTTCCCGTAACTCTTCAGCTGCTGCATGAATACATTTTCCAGACCCGTAGTTTCCTTAAGAACCCTCTGGCCAGCATAATCGAGATCTTCCTCAAGTCTAACAAAGCTTCCAATTAAAGACCACTCACCTTTTAAAGGTTCTACCCTTCGTTTAAAAACCAGCAATTTTAGTTTACCTTCATGGAAACCAAAAATGATACAATCTGTAGCCACATACATTTTCTCCTTAACCTGGTACAGATCCTTGGAATTATAAGTCATTATTGAATTAAATTTTGATAAAGATAGATAATTCATAAATTTATCGGAATAATAATAAACGTATAATTTACGTTTATTATCTTTGAATCAAATCAAAAAACAAAAAAGCTTGACCAATATCAGATCTTTTTCAGCAAAACCTGAAGATTTAAATAAAATTCAGTTTGAAATTACGGTAGCTTCTCCGGGAAGAATAAATCTTATTGGAGAGCATACAGATTATAATGACGGATTTGTATTCCCCACGGCTATTGATAAGAAGGTCATTCTTAAATTCAGGAAGAATCAAACTGATTATTTCTGCCGTATCTACAGTGAAACTTATCAAAAAGGATTTGAATTTCATCTGGATAAGCCAATCGAAAAAGGTCAAGGCTGGGAAAATTATATTTTGGGGGTAGTACAGGAAATTCTAAACCTTGGAGCAAAACCTGCAGGTTTTGATTGTTTAATTGAAAGCAAGTTACCTGTTGGTGCAGGAATAAGTTCTTCTGCTGCACTTGAATGTGGAATGGCTGGCGGAATTAACGCCCTTTTTGAACTCGGTCTCAGCAATCTTGAAATTGTAAAATTATCTCAGAAGGCTGAAAATAATTTCGTGGGATCCAACTGCGGAATTATGGACCAGTATGCCTCTGTAATGAGCAAAAAGGGACATATTATCAAACTGGACTGCCAGAACCTAGAGGCTAAATATATTCCTGCAGATCTTCAAAATTGTAAATTATTACTGCTTAACACCAATGTAACTCACAATCTGGCCGACAGTGATTACAACTCACGGAGGGAAGAGTGTGAAGCAGCCGTAAAGATCATTCAGAAAGAATATCCCGAAATCGGATCCTTAAGAGACCTGAGTTTCGAAAAACTGAAGAATTTTAGAAATAAACTTGCTGCTAAAATGTATGATCGCTGCCTGTACGTTCTTAAAGAGAATGAGCGAGTTTTAGCCGCCGCAGAGCAACTTAAGTCTGGCAACCTCAAAAGCTTTGGAGAACTAATGTATGCTTCTCACGAAGGACTTCAGAATAAATACGAAGTCAGTTGCCCGGAATTGGACTTTCTGGTTGACCATTCCAGGGACAAGGACTTTATTTATGGCTCGCGTATGATGGGAGGTGGTTTTGGAGGTTGCACTATAAACCTTATTGAAGAAGATGAGATAGAAACCTATATTAAGGAAGTTTCAGCCGCATATTTCGAAAAATATAATATCAAACTGGACGCTATAAGTGTGTCCCCTGACCAGGGCACTGAAATTTTCAAAAATTAAAAGAATGAATACTGAACTTAACAATACTCCTCACAGGAGATATAATATACTTACCGGTGAATGGATCCTGGTTTCTCCTCACAGAACCAAAAGGCCATGGCAAGGAAAAACTGAGGAAAGTAAATCCCTTAAAAAGGAAAATTATGATCCTTCCTGCTATTTATGTCCCGGAAATACCCGGGCTGGCGGAGAAACAAATCCGGTTTATAAAGAACCCTTTTCATTCCGAAATGATTTTTCATCCTTACTCCCAGATTCACCTGAAATCGATTTTGAAGAAGGTCTTCTGAAAGCCGAAAGTGAAAGAGGTATCTGCAAAGTTGTTTGCTTCTCTCCAGATCACTCGCTTACATTACCGCTAATGGAAGTCGAAGATATTACCAAGGTGGTACAGATCTGGAAAAAGGAATATGCCGAATTAGGCTCAGCAAAGGATATAAATTACGTACAGATCTTTGAAAATAAAGGAGCCATCATGGGTTGTAGCAACCCGCATCCTCACGGGCAGATCTGGTCACAATCATCTGTACCTACAGAAGTCTTGAAAAAATCTTTAAAATTCAAAGAATATTGGGAGCACCATGGAAGAAGTATTTTATCAGATTATATAGGACAGGAACTCAAAGCAGGTGAAAGGATCCTGGATGAGAACGAGCATTTTGTTAGCCTTATTCCCTATTGGGCAGTATGGCCTTTTGAGACGATGATCATCCCGAAAAGACATCTTCAGCATATTGGTCAGTTAAACGAAGCTGAAGAAAAAGCCTATGCCGATATCATTAAGAAACTGACCATAAAATATGATAACCTTTTCGAGACCTCTTTCCCATACTCTTCAGGAATTCATCAAATACCTACTGATGAAAAAGAGTATCCAGAGTGGCATTTTCATATGAGCTTCTATCCGCCTTTACTTAGATCTGCAACGGTAAAAAAATTCATGGTAGGCTATGAAATGTTTGCAGGACCTCAACGTGACATCACCGCAGAGCAGGCGGCAGCAAGATTAAATGATCTGCCGGAAGAACACTATTCAGGTAGACTTTAAAATTCAAAAATAAATTAATAGATATAAAAAATCCGCCCTTCAAAAGAGAGCGGATTTTTTTTATATGATCGATATGGTTTTTACTTATTGTGCGAAGTATATATAAACAAATATTACCAGAGCACAGATTCCCAGACCTACGGGAAGCACATACTTCCATGGGCTTATATCAACTTGCTTGGTATGCTCAAGAACATAATCTTCTTTTCTTGGTTTCACTCTTCCAATAATATACATGATAGCGATATTCATAACGAAAAGGATCGCCATTACGTGTAGGTAATGAGGTAAAGCATCCTCTCCTACCACGAAATATTTCAGTCCTAAATAAACAAGGTAAAGCCCAACACCACTAAAAAGTGCAACTTTTGCAGCGATCGCCGGAATCTTCTTTGAAAGGTATCCAACAACCACGATCGTTAGAATCGGGATACTATAACAACCATTAACTTCCTGCAGATATCCGAAAAGTCCTTGAGGTGCATTTGCAATAAGAGGTGCGATGAACATCGATGCGATGGCGATAAAGATACCAAAGGTCTTACCCTTTTTAACCACTTCCCTTTCAGAAGCATTTGGATTAAAATGATGTTTATAAATATCGATTCCGAAGAGAGTAACAGACGAGTTCAAAGCTGAGTTAAATGAACTTAAGATCGCCCCGAAAAGAACTGCGGCAAAGAATCCAACAAGCACCGGAGGCAATACCTCGTTCACTAAAGCCGGATAAGCCTGATCTGCATTATCAAGATCTCCCTGGAACATATGCCATGCAATAATACCCGGAAGCACAACGATAATTGGACCTAATATTTTAATAAAAGCGGCCAGCATCAAACCTTTCTGACCTTCTTTAAGGTTTTTAGCGGCCAGCGCTCTTTGAATGATCGCCTGGTTTGTTCCCCAATAGAACAACTGTACCAGCATCATACCTGTAAATATGGTAGAAAATGGTACTGAAGCATCAGGACCACCAATAGAATCAAATTTTTCTGGATTAGAATCTACAAGCGTAGTCAAACCAGCGAACATATCTCCATCCCCAATAGCAATTAAGCCAAAAACAGGGATCATTAGACCACCTATGAGAAGACCAATCGCATTAATAGTATCTGAAACTGCTACCGCTTTAAGACCTCCAAAGATCGCGTAAATAGAACCTATGATTCCTATACCCCATACACAGATCCAAAGTGCAGCAGTATCGCTTACACCAAGCATTCCCGGCACATCGAACATGGTGCTGATCGCTAAACTTCCTGAGTAAAGCACAATAGGAAGAAATATGACCATATAACCTGACAGGAAAAGACCTGAAACTATAGATTTTGTGGTCCTGTCGAATCTATTCTGAAGAAATTGAGGAACTGTGGTCAAACCACCTTTTAGATAACGCGGCAATAGAAATAATGCCGTAACAACGATGGCAAGTGCGGCTAAAGTCTCCCAGGCCATTACCAGAATTCCTTCACTGTATGCCTGCCCATTCAATCCTACGATCTGTTCTGTGGAAAGGTTTGTAAGCAATACCGATCCTGCGATCACTCCTGCGGTTAAACTTCTACCACCTAAAAAATAACCATCGCTGGTGGTTTCATCGGTGGATCTGGTTGCAAAATAGGCGATTATAGCTACCAGGGCTGTAAAACCCACGAAGGATAGAATTCCAATCATAATTATTTCTTAAAATTTCGGTTAAATATAGAATTATTATTTTACAGAAAAAGCAAAAGTGATGTTGTTTTCATATAACTCACCGGGCTTTAATAAACTTGAAGGAAAGTTTCTAAAATTAGGTGCATCGGGATAATTTTGTGCTTCCAGAGCGACAGCCGGATACTTACTATCAAGCTCACTATGATATAGCCAGGTATCTGGTAATTTCTCTGGTGAGTATACTACCAGAACCGATTGATTGCTGGTCAACCTCATCTTAATACCACTAAGAGGGGCAAAAAGCTGAGCCTGAATTTCATTTTCCATCACATCCAGCACAAATACATCGTCAAGCTCACGATTACCCAGTAATTTATTCTCACGATAATCCTTAGGACTATTCTTTAATTTCGTCAGATTACCGGTAGGTAGGTTCTTATCATCCAGTTCCAGAACCTTCGAAGCATGAACCCGCATAAAGTGATCACTAACACTGCCACTCCCATTTAAATTAAAATAAGAATGGTTGGTAAGATTAACTATAGTAGTTTTATCGGTCTTCGCCGAATAGGAAATTTTTATCTCATCATTTTCGGTTAGGGTATATTTTGCTTTTACCTGAAGTCTTCCTGGATATCCCTCTTCCAGATGTTCACTGGTATAAGATAAAGTTACCGAAGGGTTTTCTCCTTCACTTACCTTCTCTACATCCCATAATCTGTACTGAAAACCTAATTCCCCTCCATGCAAATGCACTCCCTCTTCATGCTCATGAAGCTCATACTCTTCATCCTCGATTTTGAACTTACCATTAGCTATACGCCCTGCAAACCTGCCGATAGTAGCGCCAAAACATTTACACGCTGTCCTGTATTCCTCAGAAATATAATCCTCTGCATTGGCGGGACCAACAACAAGATCTATTAGTTTATCATGTTTTTCGCGCATTTTAAAGCTAAAGATCGTAGCTCCGTAATTAAGGATCTGCAACTTGCTTCCATGAGAATTTACAAGGTCTGTGATCTTAAGATCAGATTTTTGGATCTCGTTCAAGCTTATCGGTTTTTTGAATTCACCCAGGAATCAACTCTTGATTCCAAAAGGGTAAGCGGCAGAGCTCCGTCTGTAAGCACTACATCGTGGAACTCTCTTATGTCAAATTTATCTCCTAATTTCTCCCTGGCTTTTTCTCGCAGATCAAGGATCTTGTTCATCCCTATCTTGTATGCAGTTGCCTGTCCCGGCATCACAATATGGCGCTCCACCATTTTTATACAGGCACTCTCAGCCGCAGGAGTATTCTGTTTATAGTAATCTATACCTTCCTGTCTGGTCCATTTCTTAGCATGAATCCCGGTGTCCACCACAAGTCGGCATGACCTCCAAAGTTCCATGGCCAGCCTTCCAAAGTCTGAATATGGGTCTTCATAAAACCCAATTTCTTTTGGAATATATTCACTGTACAATCCCCATCCTTCCACATAGGCTGTAAAGAAGCTGAATTTTCTAAATTTCGGAATGCTATCTAATTCCTGAGCAATAGCTATTTGCATATGATGCCCGGGAATTCCTTCATGATACGCAAGAGCTTCCATTTCGTATTTCGGCATTGCATCCATATCATAAAGATTGGCATAATAGGTACCAGGCCTTGAGCCGTCTATTGCCGGCTGCTGATAAAAAGCTTTCCCTGCGCTTTTCTCACGGAAAGGCTCTACTGCTTTTACTACAATATCAGCCTCGGGCATGGTATTAAACAATTCCGGAAGCTTAGTTTTCATGGTATTAATAATATCTTTTGCCTTCTTTAGATAAGCGGCTTTACCTTCTTCGGTATTATCATAATAGAATTGTTCATCTGTTTCCATAAAATCAAAGAATTCTTCAAGTGATCCTTCGAAACCAACCTCTTCCATGATCTTTTCCATTTCCCCATGTATCCTCGCTACTTCACTCAGACCTATTTCATGGATCTCCTCTGCCGTTAGATCTGTGGTTGTAACTCGTCGCAACGCATTGTCATAGAATTTTTCACCCTTCGGAAATTTCCAAACTCCTGCTTCGTCAGTTGCTCTTTTTTGCTGATTCTGGAGAAAATCTATAAGGCTTTCATAAGCTGGTTGGACATGGTCAACTAATGCCAATTCGGCTTCATTAAGAAGACCTGTCTTTTGATCTTCAGTAATATCAAGCTTTTCGACCTTGGCACTAAAATCTTCCATCAGTGTGCTGGCTTCAGAGGCTTTTGTAAAAGGCTTTCCTTTTATGATATTCCTGGATGCATCCAAAGTTCTGTCAAAGACAAACTTAGGCGGAACAATTCCATTCTGCTCCCTAAGTTTTAGCTGTTCAATAATATCATTCATCACCTTCTCAATCCCTACCAGCCTCGAAATATATGCCTTGGCATCTGCGATTGAATCTATCCGGTGCATATTGATAAGAAAAGCAGGCAATTCTGCGTGCCAGCCATGCATTTGCTCTACCGGATAATTATAAAAACGATATTTATAATCATCAATTTCATTGGTTACCTGTCTTTTATAGAGTTCGTAACTTAATCTGGTCTCCTCGTTCAAAGTTTCTACATCTATGCTTTTGAGATGATCAAGCCGGCTTTTTGCCTGTTCCAGATCCTCGGCATATTTATTACTTGAAAAATCGTCCCACTTCCCGTAGTCGGTTTTCATACCCATACGGGTTTGCATCATCGGGCTTTCTTCAAGCTCCTGTTGGAATTCTTTTTCAAAGAACTGGTTCAACTCGGCCGAAACTTTTTCCATATCACCGGAAGAGATTTCATCCTCTCTTTTTTCATCTCCACAGGAAACTATGGCGATTCCCAGCAATGCAGGTAGTATATAATTCTTAAATTTCATCTTTCTCTTCTTCTAAAATGCTAAACTTAATGGCAGAATCACCATAAACGGTATGGGTCTGTTTCTGAAAATCTTCTTCTTCCGCTTCAAAAATATTGTCTACGAAAGTCTGCGGGTTTCTATCGATCAAAGGAAACCAGGTACTTTGAACCTGCACCTGTAGTTTATGACCTTTTTTAAAAGTATGGTTTATTCCCTGTAATGTAATATTTACGTCTGTCTTGGTATTAGGTTCAAAAGGTTGCGGATCTTCAAATCCATTTCTAAATCTACCGCGCATCACCTCGCTTCTAACCATCATATGATAATTGCTCATCTTTAGGTGTGGCATAGTCTCTTCGTAGTTCTCAGCATCGGGTGGATATACATCGATAACTTTCACCACCCAATCTGCCGCAGTTCCCGTAGTTGCTACTTTTAGCATCGCTTCAATAGGTCCTGCGATCTTCATATCTTCTTCCAGAACTTCAGTCTCGAAAACCAGTACGTCTGGCCTTCCTGCAGCGAAACGTTGATCACCGGTCATATATTCCCGTGGCGTGAAAACCATTTTGATCTCGTTATTATAAGAAACCGGTTTTTCAGGATCACTTACAAATTCCTCCTTATTATCGGTGGGCTCTTCAGTTAATCCCTGACCATCTCCCAGATACAAGACCTTAGGAGTAGTATTCTTTGGTGGCCATTCTGTATAATTATTCCATTTTCTCAGACCAGTATCATAAATATGAGCTTCGGCAAGCTTTACCTGGTCTTTGGTTTTTTTCTTTAGAAAATGATTAAAGAATTCGGTTTCATAATCTCTTTGAAAATGAGTTGAAATACTATCGCCAAAATAGACATTTCCTACACCTTGTCTACCGTTCTCTCTAGCCCAGTCACCATGGCTCCATGGACCAAAAACGATGCTGTTGTAATTATCGCTGTTCTCTTCAATGCTTTTATAGATGGCAAAGGGACCGTAAAGATCTTCCGCATCAAACAATCCTCCAACGATCATTACCGCTGGCTTGATCTTAGTATTTTTAAAATGCTGAACGATACCACGCTTTTGCCAGAAATCATCATAATTTGGATGCTCCTTTAATTGCTGCCAGAACTCGTTGTCTTCCTTATAATATTTATCAAGATTACTTAATGGCCCCTGATCCAAAAAGAACTGGTATTGATCTTCGGTTCCAAGCTTTGGAAATTCATACCATGAAGAATCTGTTGGCTTTTCATGCTGATATCCAAAAACAGCCGTCGCTCTCCAGTAACTTAAAAGGTAGGCCCCATTATGATGAAAATCATCGAAAAAGAAATCACCAATACTAGCCTGAGGAGAGGCCGCTTTTAAGGCTGGATGCCCGCTAAGCAAGGAGTAAGTTGCGTAAAATCCTGGATAAGAAATTCCCCAGGTTCCAACATTTCCATTGTTATTTTCAACGTTATTCACCAGCCACTCAATAGTATCGTAAGTATCACTGGCTTCATCTACTTCTTTTCCTTTTTTATTCGGAATATAGGCGCGCATATTATCATAGTTACCCTCGCTCATCCATCTACCTCGAACATCCTGGTAAACAATAATATTACCTTCTTTCATCATGATCTCATTAGGACCTATCTTAGACCTGAACTGATCTTCCCCGTATGGTCTGGAGCTATAGGGCGTTCTTTGCATCAAAATTGGATATTCCCGCGAGGTATCTTTAGGAGAGTAAATTGTAGTGTGGAGTTTCACACCGTCCCTCATTGGGATATCAACTTCCATTTTATTATAGTGTTCTTTTACGACATAATCCGTTTCATTTTGGGCCAGAACCGGATTTAAAATAAATATGAAAAGTATTGTAAACAGGGGGTATTTAAAGATTTTCATCAACTATGATTTTTTAAAAGTTCCTAAAGATAGAAATTAGCACTTTAAACCTAAAAGAAAATTGGATTTTAAGCTTTATCACAAAAGGATTCGTAAGATTTTCAAATTCTATTATGCATCAGGTAATGCAGATCTTCAGGATCTTTGAGTCAGATTTCTCCACAGCAAAACGGTTATCGGCGCGATGATTAATGATCCAGACTATCTCCTCCCCGGAACACAGAATCCAGGTATGTTCTTTTTCCGGAAGGGAAAACTTCTGGTCCTTAAAGAAATCACTAAGTTTCTTTTTACCATTCATTCCGAAGGGATAGAAGAAATCTCCTTTTTTCCATTTCCTAATCACTAACGGAAATTTCAGTTTTCGCTCAGGAACATATATACAACTATGTGAGGTTTGCCCAACTTTATCCACTTCATGTATATGAAAAGTCCCCATTCCAGGGATCATAGCCAGGTCCTCTTCCCTGTCCAGGTGATATTCCTTATTTCCGATCTTTTTATTATGCTCAGTAAGTAATAGTTTCTTGCGATCCTTTATTAAACGATGGGTATCTGATAAGACCATCTTTCCCGATTGGGCATCTAAAAGATCGTAAACATCATTCCATTCAGTAAATCCAAATGATTTGAGAAGCTGATATAAGATCTGTTTTTGATTCGGAACTTTTTTCAGGAAATCTATATCCAGAGAATAACCATATTTATCCTTTTCCACCAGTTTTGGATATAAAAGGCTGATATAATCTTCAACCAGGTCCAGGCTTTCCTGAAGGTGCTGCTGAGTTTTAGCAAAACTGTCCAGCAACTGCGGATTGATCTCTTCCATCACCGGAATGATCTGATGCCTGATCTTATTCCTCATATACTTATCTGAAGCATTGCTGCTATCCTCTCTCCACTTATATTTTTTATTTCTGGCATAAGTTTCGATCTCAAACCTTGAAAAACCTAGAAGGGGTCTTACTATATTATCCCTTTCATTTTTTATCCCGGTAAGACCTTCAGGCCCTGTCCCGCGGATAAGATTGATAAGAAAAGTTTCGAGATTATCATTGGCATGATGTGCCGTTAGGGTATAATCGAATTTAAGGGAGCTGCTTAGTTCAGAAAACCATTCATACCTTAGTTCCCGGGCAGCCATTTGCACTGAAATTCCAAGCTTTTCGGCGTAATTAAGGGTATCAAAACTTTCGGTATAAACTTCAACGCCCAAAGAATCGGCAAGATCTACCACAAAACTTTCATCACCATCGCTTTCATCGCCACGAAGATTGAAATTGCAATGTGCCATGGAAAAATCCAGTTTGGCTGCCTTACACAAATGTGCAAGAATCACGCTGTCCACACCTCCACTAATTGCCAGTAACAATTTCCCTCCACATAAATATGGATAGTCTGCTTTTATAAGATTCTTGAAGATTTTTTCCATTGTTTCCCAAAGATACAAAGCTGCAATTAAATTGCTTTCGGTCAAACTGAACTAAATTCCTTACAAATTGGTAAGTACCTCGCGCATCGCTTTTGCCTTTAAGATACATTCTTCATATTCCTTTTCAGGATGAGATTTAGCGGTTATGGCACCCCCTACTGAGAATGACAAATATTTATTTTCTGAATTATAAAGAATACTGCGAATTACCACGTTAAAATCGAAGTCACCGGTTGGCGTAAAATATCCTACGGCTCCACTATAAAGACCGCGTTTGGATTCCTCCAGCTTTTCGATAATTTTCATAGCAGAGATCTTGGGAGCCCCGGTCATACTCCCCATAGGAAAACTAGTGCGTAATGCTTCTACCGGAGGAATGTCTTCAGCAATCTCAGCAGTTACACTGGAAATTAGCTGATGTACCTGTTTAAAAGTATATACTTTACAAAGTTCATCCACCTTTACACTTCCTTTTTTGGCGATGCGGGAAAGGTCATTTCTTACCAAATCTACGATCATCACATTTTCAGACTGCTCTTTTGGATCATTGGCTAGTTCTGCAGCGATCCTTAAGTCCTCTTCCACATCTTCAGCCCTGCGTGCGGTTCCTTTAATTGGCTGGGATAAAAGATGATCTCCTTTTTTCTTTAAGTATCGTTCTGGGGATGCTGAAATTAGGTTAAAGTTCTCCAGTTTTAGATAGGCTGCAAAAGGCGGCGTGGAAATCTCATTTAATGATCTGTAAATATTGAAAGGATCTATATCTACATTTTCAGAATAAAATTCCTGGCAGAAGTTGGCTTCATAAATATCACCGCGATGAATATGATTGAGCATCAACTTGATCTTTTCCAGATATTCGCTTTTCGAGATCCTGGCTTCTACTTTTACAGGGGTATGTTCAGAATTTGATTCAATGGTAATATTTTGAATTTCCTCAAGATCGTCATCAATCTCATCATCTATCATTCTTAGATAATGAAATTCAACCTGATCATCTTTTATGAAAATGATCTTTTGAGGCTGAAAAAAATAAAGATCGGGAAAATGCAGTCCTTCGAAATTCTTAGAACTTAAATTCTCAACATCATTCTTGAGATCATAACTTAAATAGCCAAATATCCAGTCGGCAGTGGTTTCCTGGTATTCCTTCAGTTTATCGAATGCCTGAACATAATCGGTTTTTATAGCCGTAAAAGCTTCCACGGCAAGAATTGCCTCATATTCCCCGCTCTTTGAATCATACTCATTGCTATCCAGCCAGGCAATTTCCTGAAACTGCCTGCTCCAGGACAATAATTTCTCTTTAAATTTCTTGGGTTCTTTTACTGAAAAAACTTTGGAAGTGCGCACTTAATCTTCAATTTGATGGGCAAAGGTAGTAAGCACATCCTCAATTCCCATATCCAGAACTTCGTTTGTTAGCTTCCCATCATGAAAATTATCTTTAAATGAAGGAAGACTGAAACTTTCGATAACTTCACCCCCAAACCTTCCGAAGATATTTTTGGCGTATTCCAGCGAACTGGCAGCTCCCCGTTTTCCAGGAGAAGTACTTATTAAAAGGATCTTTTTTCCTTCTAGGAAGTTTCTATTCACTCGAGAAAGCCAGTCAATAATATTTTTAAAAAATGCCGAAGGTCCAGCGTTATGCTCATTTACTGCAATGACCAATGCATCACTTTCGGCTATTAAATTCTTGATGATGGTTGCATGTATAGGAAAACCTTGATTCTTTTCTATATCATAACTATAAATAGGCAATGGATAATCGGTTAGCTTGATTTCCTTGATCTCGTGACCCTGGATGCGGCCTAAAACATGATTCAATAATTGTTGATTAATAGAAATGCTACTATTGGAGCCTGCAAAGGCCAGGATTTTCTTCATCGGGTCAATTTTTAGCTAAAAATACCTAAAATTTATAAGTCATAATAATATGCTTTTCTTACACTCTCCGGTTTTGTAACTTTAATCCAAAATCAGCCATTTTGAAAAAACATTCTATTGAGAACGAATTCCTGAAAATATCTGTACAGGAAACCGGTGCTGAACTTTGCAGTATTCAGAATAAAGAAAATGAAAAAGAATATATCTGGCAGGCAGAACCTAATATCTGGGAAAGCCACGCACCTAACCTTTTCCCTATTATCGGCGTCATCAAAGATGGAGCTTATAAGTACGAAGGAAAAGAATATAGTGTACCGAAACATGGTTTTATAAGGCATAACGAAAAGATAAGGCTCAAGGAAAGATCTGAACACCAGCTGGTTTTTGAATTACTATATTCTCAAGAAACCCTGGAAATGTATCCTTTCAAATTTGATTTCAGGATAGCTTTTACCCTAAATCGAAAATCTCTGGAAGTAGAGCATCATATTATAAACCTTGACGAAAAACCTATTTATTTCTCTTTAGGCGGACATCCGGCCTTTAATATTCTGCATTTTGAAAATGAGAAGATCGAAGACTATTCACTAGAATTCGATAGAAAAATGGACCTGGACACTTATCTTCTTAATGAAGATGGTTTGGTAAGTTCAAAAACTAAAAGTGTTCTGAGAAATGATCAAAAGATCCAGCTGACGGAACATATTTTTGATAATGATGCCCTGATATTTAAGAATATCAAGTCTAAACATGTTGATCTTATCAGTGCTAAAAATGGAAAGATACTTTCTGTTGCCTATAAAGATTTTAAAAATCTGGGAATCTGGGCAAAGCCAGGTGCTCCTTACGTTTGTATTGAACCCTGGCTGGGGATTGCAGATGTTGAAGGAACCGATCAGGATCTAAAGAATAAGGAAGGAATAGTGAGACTTGCAGCAGAAAATGAATTCAATGCAAACTACACTATAAACATTGCCTGAGTTTTACTTCAGAAAAGCAGGTAAAACTTTGGGCTTCATGACGTACCTTTGCACGAAATTAAACCACGCACTTTGAGTTTTCAGGATTTAAATTTAAATACACCGTTACGCAATGCTCTGGAAGATCTGAATTTCCAGACTCCAACTCCTATCCAGGAACAGGCATTTTCATCTATCATGTCTGGAAGAGATGTGGTTGGAATAGCGCAAACCGGTACCGGAAAGACATTCGCATACTTACTTCCTCTTTTAAGAATGCTTAAATATTCGGAACAAAAGAATCCGCGTATTTTAATCCTGGTTCCTACCAGGGAACTGGTAGTACAGGTGGTGGAAGAAATAGAAAAAGTTGCCAAGTATATCAATGTTCGGATTTCTGGAGTCTACGGTGGAGTAAATATCAATACCCAACACCAGGATCTAATGCAGGGACAGGACATTCTTGTGGCAACTCCCAGAAGACTTTATGACCTGGTTTTAAGAAGAGCTGTTCAACTGAAATCTATCCAGAAATTCGTGATAGATGAAGTAGATGTAATGCTGGACCTTGGATTTAAATTCCAGGTGAACAACATCCTGGAATTACTTCCTCCAAACAGACAAAGCATCATGTTTTCAGCGACCATGACCGAAACGGTGGAAGAAATGATCGATGCTAATTTCAAGGCTCCAGAAAAGATATCTGTTGCCGTTAGTGGCACACCACTGGAAAATATCGAACAACGTGCCTATAAGATCGAGAACTTCAATACCAAAGCTAATCTTATGATTGAGCTTTTCCAGGATGAAGATGAATATAGAAAGGTTCTAATTTTTACCAGTGATAAAAGGTTTGCAGATAAGCTTTTTGAAAAACTGGACGATATTTTCACCAGGGATATTAGTGTGGTACACACTGGCAAAAGCCAGAATAGCCGGCTGAATAGTGTTGCTGAATTTGCTGAGGGACGCACGCGTATAATGATCGCTACAGATGTAATGGCACGTGGTCTGGATATCGAAAATGTTTCGCACGTTATAAATCTGGACACCCCAAATTATCCGGAAAATTATATGCACCGGATTGGTAGAACCGGCCGTGCAGAGAAAAAAGGTGTTGCTATAATTTTTAAGTCCGAAAAAGACGAGGAGAATTTTGATAAGATCGAAAGGCTCATGGGGATGGAAATCCCTGAACATAAAATTCCAGAGAACGTAGTTATTTCGGATGAACTTATTGATGAAGAAAAACCAAGAGCAATAGAGATCAATAATCCTCATTCAGATTCTGTGGAAGCCGGACCTGCTTTTCATGAAAAAAAGGAAAAAAATAAAAAGGTAAATCTTGGAGGATCTTACCGAAGAGAAATAGCAAAAAAATATAAGAAACCTAAAACGCGTGGCGACAAGAACGCCAACCGAAGAAGGAAAAAGTAAAGAAATATAAAAAGGAGCGCTATAGCGCTCCTTTTGCTTTTACGTCAAACTGTCCCGAAGTTTCGGGAAATTCAGCTTCTCATGAGATCCCGAAACAAGTTCAGGATGACGCTTCCATTAAATTAAATGGATATTGAATTTACTAACTTCTATTTTTCTTCTTTGCTGCTTTCGCTGCACGCTTCTCTTTCAAGCTTAATACCGGCTCTTTTTTAGCGGAATTCTTCGAAGGTGATTTTTCTTTAGACATGATTTCTATTATTAGAATTAACAGTTAAATGTAGTGATTGTTCTAATGCAAAACGGATATTTTTTTCAATCTAAATGATTAAATTTATAGGTATAATTCTCTCCCCGGTTTTTACCTGACCAAAACTAAACATCATGAAAGCTAAATTTTTCCTCTCTCTGCTGTTCATTATTTTTTCCTGTAAAAATTCAGACAAGGAACCGGAAGTGATCAGTGTTAAAGAAACTGCACAAAGTAAATACGGCTGTGCCCCGGCCCTCAACGATAAAGAATGGTATAAAAGTGACAATAAAGCACCTCTTTTTGAAGGCCTTGATGCCGTAGATTATCCTATTGAAACTGAAAATCCCGAAGCTCAGAAGTATTTTAATCAGGGATTGGTTCTGGCTTATGGTTTCAACCATGGAGAAGCAGCCAGATCATTTTACTACGCAACGAAACTGGATCCTGAATGTGCCATGTGTTATTGGGGTTTCGCGTATGTGCTTGGCCCGAACTACAACGCAGGGATGGACGATGATAATTATGAAAGAGCTTATGATGCTATTCAAAAAGCGAAAGATTTAGGCTCAGATTCAGAAAAAGAAACAGACCTTATCAATGCCATGGCTAAGCGCTATGTTAAAGAGCCTGTTGAAGACAGAAGCGATCTGGATATAGCTTACAGTGAGGCCATGAAAAAACTTCATGATAAATATCCGAAGGATGAAAACATTGCAGCAATTTATGCAGAATCATTAATGGATCTACATCCGTGGGATCTTTTTGACAAACAGGGAAAACCAAAAGAATGGACCCCAGAAATTGTTGGTCTGTTAGAAAATATTTTAAAGGAAAACCCAGAGCATCCCGGGGCCAACCATTTCTATATTCATGCGGTAGAAGCCTCTAACACACCTGAAAGAGCTAATGCTTCTGCTAAAGTTCTCGACGACGGACTAGTTTCAGGAGCTGGACACCTGGTTCATATGCCATCTCATGTTTACATTAGAACGGGGGAATATCACAAGGGAACACTAGCAAATATTAAAGCAGTACAGGCAGACAGCACGTATGTTACCAAATGTCATGCTCAGGGCGCGTATCCTCTTACACTTTATCCTCATAACTATCATTTTCTTGCTGCAACTGCAACCCTGGAAGGAAACAGTGAATGGGCTATTATTGGTGCGAATAAGCTTTCTGAAAATGTGCATCCTGAAGTAATGACCGAACCAGGCTGGGGAACTTTACAACATTATTATTCCATTCCATTATATGTTCAGGTAAAACTAGGCCGTTGGGATGAGCTTATCAATTCTGAATTCAACACCTATGATCTTTCTTATTTAAAGGCTGTAAAACATTATGCCCAGGGCATGGCTTATATGGCAAATAATGATCTTAAATCTGCCAGGAAACAGCTTAAAGAACTTGAAAAACTGGCTGATGATAAAAGTCTTGAAGAAATTACCGTTTGGGATATCAATTCGGTTTCTACATTAATGCAAATTGCTGAAAAAGTATTGAAAGGAGAGATCCTGGCCAATGAAGGTAAATATGACGAAAGTATCGCCCTATTAAAAGAAGCTGTAGAGATCGAGGATTCCCTGAATTATGATGAACCGCCGGACTGGTTCTTTTCAGTAAGGCACCACTTAGGAGCAGTACAAATTGAAGCCGGGAATTTTAAGGATGCCATTGCTACCTATGAGCAGGACCTGAAAAAACTGCCAAAAAATGGCTGGGCCCAGCATGGAATGCGCCTCGCTTATGAAAATCTGAACGATGATGCCAATGTTCAAAAGATGGATCAGCAAATAAAGCAAAGCTGGAAAGGAGCAGATATCGAAATAAACTCATCCAGGATTAAATAAAAAGGCATTCGAAAAACAGATTAAACGTCATCCTGAACTTGTTTCAGGATCTCAGCAAATTCAGTTTAGAAGCCGAAACTCCATAATTTTCAGCTATCATCTTCTCCACTGATCAATTTTTGATCGATGAAACTTTATCTAATTCTGCATCTCTTATCCAGTTCAAAATAAAAGTGGCCATTCTGCCAATTAAAAAGGTAAACCCTCCAAATAAAGGGGCCAGCAATGTTACTTTTAAACCTCCGGCGAATAAAGTGGGGTTTATATCCCCTAGAGCTTCAAAAGCATCAAAGATTTGAATTAGCCCAATGAACTGTGCAAATAAGCCTATGACCAGAGCCAGCAATCCTAGCTGATTGATCAACAGAATTGATTTTTTAAAGATGTGAGTTGGCGCACTAAGTTTCATGGCTGCACGCACCGTCAAAAACAGAACCAGTAGAAAGGAAATTAGGATCAGGCTCATTGCCAGGGGACCGCCTTCATTGATCCTTGCAAATAACTGCTCGAAAAAACCTTGTTCCTGTAAAATCATAATGCTTATGGTGATCATACTGTATCATTTTTTAATTGATAGTTTCAAATTTAGAAGAAAAAGACATGAACTTTTTCCTTTTGAGATGAATTGCAGACTTAAGCTCCTTTTCTACAGGTTTCATGCTTTTTTGATCTGAAAACTTTTTAGTTATGTAATCCAGCCTTCTAAAGTGGTAATTTGTCGCAAAAATTTTCTCCTTTCACATTTAAGTCACATTTTTATCTATTAATGAAAATCGCAGGAGCATTTATTGAATTAGGAAAGAGAATATTATTACATAGTCTGTTCTGGCTTGTGGTTCTTTTATTTTTCACCTTTTTCTTCGGCTTTGAAGGTGCAAGTTTTAAAACCATCATTATATTTTCAGCTTTCTTCCTGCCGGTTACCATCGGGACTACCTATGTATTTATCTATAGATTGATACCTAATTATCTAATTTCAAAGAGATACCTGTCTTTTACATTATACACACTAGCAGCTTTCTTAATTTCGGCATCCTATATCACCATCTCAGCTTTCTACGGAATATTTTTGACTATAGGATATGGTTATCAGGAAAACTTTCCGCTAACCAAAAGCCTTATTTATATCTTGATCAGTGTCTATCTTGTAGTCGCGATCGCTTCTGCTTTTAGCCTTCTGAAATATAATTATTCCGCAGCCGCAAAAAATGAAGAACTAAAAAACCGCATTTTGGAAGCTCAGCTCAAACTGAAAGATCAGGAACTTCAGTATTTGAAAATGCAGATACATCCACATTTTCTTTTTAATACGCTAAACACTATTTACGGGCTTAGCCTTTCCAATCACATTCAAACTTCTGAAATGATACTACAGCTTTCAGAACTTCTGGATTATATACTCTACCAGACCAAAAAACCACTGGTTAAGCTTGAGGATGAGATCAATCATATTAAGAATTATATTGATCTTGAGAAGAAACGCTTTCGGGATACTTTAAAAATAGATTTTGAATGTGATCTTATTCCTCCAGATATGGAGATCGCTCCAATGCTGCTACTTCCATTTGTTGAAAACAGTTTTAAACATGGCAGAGATAGCCGGGGTGAACTTCAAATTCACATAAAACTTAAAATTCATGATGGCCACTTGGAATTTGAGATATCGAATTCAAAATCCTCGAATATGGGAGAAGGATCCGATGGCATTGGCTTGCAAAATATTAAAAGACGACTTGATATTTTATATCCCGAAAATCATGAACTTAAGATCGAGAATACTGAATACCGTTTTAAAGTTGATCTTAAGCTATGTAATTTAAAAGATCCTGTGAATGTCGCGTAAGATAAAATGTATCATAGTCGATGACGAGCCGGTGGCTTTGGATATCCTGGAAAATCACCTTTCAAAGATCGACCATATTGAAGTTATTGGACGTTGCAAAAATGCCACGGAGGCGTTTAATATGATCAATTCTAACACCATCGACCTGATTTTTCTGGATATTAATATGCCAGGAATTTCGGGGATCTCATTCGCTAAATCCATTAACAAGGAGATCAAAATTATTTTCACTACCGCATACCGGGAATACGCCATCGAAGGTTTTGATCTTCACGCAGTAGACTACCTTTTAAAACCTATTTCTTTTGAAAGAATTCTGGATGCAGTGAATAATTTTCAACAGGTGCATTCACCTTCTAAAAGTGAAGAGAGCCAGGAAAATAAAGCAGCAAACTTCATTTTTATAAAGATCGATCGAAAAATGCATAAACTGGACTTTGATAAGATCATGTGGATAGAAAGCCTTAGCGATTACCTTAAAATTGAAACTACTGAAGGCACAAAAGTAACCAGAGAAACAATCTCCAGTATAGAATCAAAATTACCCGGATCAAAATTCATGAGGATCCATCGCTCTTTTATTATCGCCATAGATAAAATTGAATCTTATTCTAATGAAGAGGTGATCATCCAAAATAAATCCATCCCAATTAGCCGAAGTTATAAGGACCAGGTTCTGAAAATACTGGAGAAATTTCAATAATTAGCTTATCCAAAGCATATGAGAAATAGAAATTTCGAACATACCATCAACTTTACGCATTATCACAATATTACCACTACCGTTTAGCGGACCTCCGTATTTAGAAACATAAAAGACCGCATAGGTATCACAGGTAAGACTAGAAACAAAAACATATGGCTTACTAAAACTATAAAGATACTTTTCGTCCAGATCACCCGAATAACCTGCTTTTGGGGTAAGCTCCAGATCTCCTAACAACCAGGATTTTTTTATCTCTTCTGAACTTGCCTGTTTAAAATGCCTAACCATGTTCCTTAAATCTTCTTCTTGAAAATGATCTTTTAACCTTATTTCTGATACACCAACTTCCTCCCATTTTTCAAATTTTTCCAGCCCATCATAATTTTCTAAATATATTTCGAAAGGAATATATTGCCCAAGAACGAAATCGTCTTTCCCAGTCAGATAACTATTTATAGCCTGATATTCTTCAGGCAGGATCACCAGCTCTCTCCTTAACTCCTTCCGATCATACCGCGGAACAAGAACCGTCCCAATGATCTCCCAATCACCTTTTACTTTTTTTTCTATTTTCAATCTACCAAATGACCTGGAAAACCCAACTTCCTCATAAATAAACGAGTACAAACTACCGTCTTTAGATTTCTGGATCACGGGGAAGGATTGTTTGTTATAACTGGAATCACGAACTTTATATACTTTCTTTAATCTATCCTTCTCTAAACTCAAACTTTCCAAATTCCTGAATTTTTTATCAAGGCTTTCCTTTTGATTCAAACTAAAAACAGAATCTAATTTTTTATATTCTCTTTTAAGTGAACGAAAGTTTTTGAAAATTGAATCTGTATTAATCCAAAAGCAAACATTTTCGATCTTGTGAGGATCCAGTGAATGGGAAGAAAGATTTTTATTCAATAATGTATGAACTTCTTTCGAATTATAATAATCATATCCCTGTTGAATCTCCTCCTTGGATAATTGTCCGGAAGTAAATTGACAAATGAAAAAAAGCAGGATAAATAGAGGTATAAATTTGGTCATTTTCGAATATAAAAAAACCCGGACGAATTAACGTCCGGGTATAAAAAAGTTTCTATTCCTATCTTAATTAGATATGCAGCGGTCTGTTCTCTGTTGCTGCAAGGGCAGCTTCTTTAACTGCTTCAGCATAAGTTGGGTGAGCATGGCTCATTCTTGAAATATCTTCGGCAGATGCTCTGAATTCCATCGCAGTCACCGCTTCAGCAATAAGATCTGCTGTTCTGGCTCCAATCATATGAACTCCAAGAACCTCATCGGTCTTTTCATCTGCAAGAATTTTGATCAATCCGTCAATGTCACCACTAGCTCTGGAACGGCCAAGTGCACGCATTGGGAATTTACCTTCCTTATATTTTACTCCTTCTTCCTTCAATTGCTCTTCAGTTTTCCCAACCGAAGCAACTTCGGGCCATGTATAAACCACATTAGGAATAAGATTATAATCGATATGAGGTTTTTGACCTGCGATCAATTCTGCCACCATGGTTCCTTCTTCTTCAGCTTTATGAGCAAGCATAGCTCCACGAACCACATCCCCGATCGCATAGATATTCTCTACGTTCGTTTGAAGATGGTCGTTCACTTTTACTCTTCCTTTATCATCAAGCTCGACTCCGGCAGCATCTGCATTCAATCCATCAGTGTAAGGACGACGACCTACTGAAACCAGGCAGTAATCACCTTTTAGTTCGATTTCTTTATCCTTCTTATCATCAGCTTTGATGATGATCTCATCTCCTTTTCTCTCAACTGACTTTACCTTAGTACTGGTATGGAATTTAACTCCCTGTTTTTTCAAAACTTTCTGAAGTTCTTTAGAAAGTGCGCTATCCATAGTTGGGATAATCCTGTCAAGGAATTCCACCACAGTAACTTCAGCACCAAGGCGACGATATACCTGACCAAGTTCAAGGCCAATAACTCCACCACCAATTACGATCATGTGTTTTGGAACTTCCTTCAGCGTTAAAGCCTCTGTAGAAGTGATCACTCGCTCCTTATCAAGTTCAATGAACGGAAGATTTGCAGGCTTGGAACCGGTTGCGATAATTGTTTTTTTCGCTTCGATCGTTTTTGTCTCACCATCTTTTTCAATATTGATGTGAGTCTTATCCTTGAAAGAACCGACACCTTCAATTACATCGATCTTGTTCTTATCCATAAGGAACTTCACCCCGTCGCAAGTCTGACTTACCACAGAAGATTTACGTTCCATCATTTTTTCAAGATTCAGTTTTACTTCACCAGGAATTTCAATTCCGTGCTCTTCAAAATGCGTGATCGCATCATGAAAATGATGAGAAGAATCTAAAAGTGCCTTACTTGGGATACATCCCACATTAAGACAGGTTCCACCAAGAGTGGAATATTTCTCTATGATTGCAGTTTTCAAACCTAGTTGGGCGCAACGAATGGCGGCTACATATCCACCGGGTCCTGATCCTATAACTGCAACATCATATGTACTCATAATTGTCTGTTTTACTGATTTTTTACAAATTGACGGTAAAAATACGACTATTCTCTACAATGACCAATATTAAGTTCTGAGTTCCCTTGGAGGTATTATTTCTGAAATAATAATTTAGTTTAACACTAAACTTCCAGCTTTTAAGCTTTGACATAAACTACCTTTCTATTCACAAATTCCATCATTCCATCTTTTGCCAGTTCACGTCCGTAACCAGATCGTTTTGTACCTCCAAATGGTAATCTGGGATCAGACTTCACCAATTCATTTACAAAAAAGGCTCCGTCAGAAACCCGGGAAGCATATTCCACAGCTTTTGCAGTGTCTTTTGTAAAAACACTAACCCCAAGTCCAAATTTTGACTTTTCAGATAATTCGAAAGCTTCGTCTACATCTTTAGCTTTAATTATCGCAGCTAAAGGCCCGAAGGTTTCTTCTTCAAAAGCGGTGATTCCAGGTTTTACATTTCCCAGGATCGTAGGTTCATGAAAACACTTATCCTGTTTTCCTCCCACAAGCAACTTTGCTCCTTGCGAAACAGACTCTTTTACCTGACGGTTAAGTTGATCTGCCAGATCCTTTCTTGCAAGAGGACCAACCTGGGTAGCGCCATCTTTTGTATCTCCTGTTTTCAGTTTCTTTACGGCATCGGTAAATTTAGATACGAACTCATCATATATAGATTCAACCATAATAAAACGTTTTGCCGCAATACAACTTTGTCCGCAATTAAGCATCCGTGCAGAAACCGCAGTCTTTACCGCAAGATCTATATCAGCATCTTCCAATACAATAAAGGAGTTGTTGCCTCCCAGTTCCAGCAAACTTTTTTTAATATATTTCCCGGCTATTTGAGCAACAGCAGATCCCGCCATCTCACTTCCCGTAAGCGTAACTGCCTTTACAGCATCATGTGCTATGATCTTTTCCGTTTGATCGTGGTGAACTATCAAATTCTGAAATACGCCTTCAGGAAATCCCGCTCTCGTAAAAACTTCTTCAATTTTCACCGCACAACCAAAAACGTTTGGTGCATGTTTCAATAATCCAGTATTCCCGGCGGTTAAAGTTGGTGCTGCAAACCTGAATACCTGCCAGAAGGGAAAATTCCATGGCATAATAGCAAAGATAGCCCCTATGGGATCATGTCTTACAAAACTCTGAGTAGCATCGGTTTTTATGATTTCGGGAGAAAGAAAAGTTTCTGCATTTTCTGCATAGTAATCGCAAACCCAGGCACATTTATTCACTTCAGCCCGTGATTCTGAAATTGGTTTTCCCATTTCAGAAGTGATTATTTGAGCATATTCCTCAAGATTATCACGAAGTACCTGTCCTGCTTTTTTGATCAAACCTGTACGATAAGATATAGGTTTATTATGCCAGGTTTTAAAGGCTTCAGATGTTCTGTTCAATGCTTCATCCAGCTCATCACTCGTAAGTGCAATATATTTACCTACCTGATCTCCATTATATGGGTTAACACTATTAAATTCCATTTGTTTATGTGGTATTTGAAGGCTTGCTATTGAACCTTATCTGAATTGAAAAATACTTCGCTCTATTTATCTTCTACATCGAATCCCCAAAACCTGGATTTGATCAATAAAGTATTACTGCAGTAAAAAATATATGCAGTTTAAATAAAATCTATGAGATCATTGAAACTCTAATTATACCATCTGCGGCCATAGTCTGTTCCAACCCTGGACCAGAAATCGGCCAGAACCTCCCAGGATACCTCTCCGCGATGAATTAATTCTCCCTGAAGATTTTTCAGCTCCTCTTTATCTAAATCTGGATTCGCCGTTGCCATAGCATTCGCAATTGCAGCAGTGACCGTTTCCTGCCAATTCACCTCATCCTGATTATTCAATAATGAGTCTGGAATGTACATAGGATTATCGGCTGAAACTTTCTCAGGTCTTATAGAAGGCTGATCAAATTCGATCAATTTGTACTGCTCCTGAAAATCCTGAAACGACTGACTGATCTTTATACCTGGCCAGCGCATTTCTACAACTCCTTCAAGAGGGCGGTAAACTGAAGTGAATAAGGTTCCGAAGCCTTCTTTGAATTGAGTGTTATACAAAGGCTTTTTAAGAAAGGCATCTGCAATTTTAGTTGCATTTATCCCTTTTTTCGCCAGGATCTTTTCTAAAAAAGCAGATCGTTCCAACGTTTTATTGAAAGCCGCATTCTCTGGCCAGTCCACAGCGCCCTGGTGATTAGTGGTAAAGGCGGCGTTAGTAACCACCGCATCTTTGTCTGGTGCAAGACGAACGGTCTTAAAAGCTCCCGTTTTATCTACGATGGTAACATTATAAGACATATGCGAAGGAATACGGATCAAGGCTGCAACCGCCTCCTCTACATTACTAGAAAATTCAAGCACATACCTCAAGATAAATGGAATTCCAAAACCTACCCCAACTTCTTTTCGACCTCCGAAAGTTAGTGAAATGGCGAGGCCATCTTCATTCATACCATCCACTACCCCAATAAGGCAGTCACTGGTCGCGATTACTTTTTTACCATTCCAGGCACTCAACAATTGTGTGCCTTCCATAAGATCTGGATGATAATCATAATTCCGCACCAGTTGTATCTCTTCACCGGAAAGTACTGCATTGGAGCAGGCACTTATATAAGCCGGTGGCTGAAAACCGGTTAAAAAGCGTGCCGCTACATCGTCTGCTTTTGCCAGTTTGCAAAGACGTTTATAGGTTGGCCACATTTCTGGCATATATTTTTTAAGTGCCGCCTGAGATGTTTTTAGATCTGGCTCGTAAGCTTTTCCTTTGGAAAGTAGCCAGGTCTTATAGGCTGACCAGTGTGTATTAAATAATTTTTGCCACTTCCTCCCCGGTAAACCGTCTTCAGAAACTGCATTGAAATGTAGTTGCATAAATTTTTATTATTAAACTGTGTAAGCCCGTTTTTACTCTTGTTTTTATCTAAAAACAAGTGGAGCAAAGTAATTCCTTTTATTTATGTTAGCTGTTAAATAAAAATCTTATTTAGTTAATGTTCCAGACAGGTTTGGTTTCTTTTTATCCTCTACCATTTCAGATGTATACTGTGAACGGATCGCTTTGATCCAGTGTTTAGCCCTGTTGTTAAGTTTAAAATCATCTGTCATCATACGCCCTCTGGTTACCAGAATTCCCATATCTGCACCTTCATACAGGTAATCTCCTTTTTTGGAAATCCTTAAAAAGAAGGCTTCATTTTCATTTTCTACGGCTCTACGGTGCGTATCCATTCTGTCATATTGGATATGACCGGTATCATACATTCTCCAGATTCCTGATCTTGGTGCTCCGGTCACATATTCTACAGTATCTTCAGTATGCTTAATAATCAACTGGCTCCAGCCATCAAGGTTTTCCTGATTGGACCAACGTTTGTTGATCGCAGCTATGTCCAGATCATATTCAATATCCATCCATTCCAGGATATGAAAAACGAATAGTGGCGCATCTGCAAGTGCAAATACCGCGTGGTTGGTAATGGAACTCGCTCCGGTCACCCTTGGGTTAAGTTCACCCAGGTAAATTTCACCGTTATCCTGATCTATTAGAAAATCAAGTTCAAAATATCCTTTGTAACCTTCCTTTCGTAACTGATCTCCAAATAACTGGGTATTCTCGATTGCTTTCTGTCTTAGTTCAGGAGTGAAAGCGTTTGGATAGATCTCATTACCACACCAACCACCTTCATAAGGGGTTAGTTCTTCAAAGCCCACCAATTCGGTCATTAATGGGGCTACGATAGTCCCATGACGAGTTACACAAGCTTCAATTGCAGAACCTCTACAACGAATGCGCTTCATGATCTTTACCTCATCTTCGGCCTCGATCTCCTCGGCATATTTTTGATATTCTTCCTCGTTGGAAATAAAGAAAGTAGTATGTCCAGAATCCCCAAAAGGAGTTTGTATGACCAGTTTATCACCTAATTCTTTGGAAACTTCCTGAAGATGTTCAAAATCATTCACTTTTGAAAGCACATAAGGAACGCAAGAAACTCCTGCCCTTTCGGCAATTCTATTGGTATTCACCTTGTTATCAAGGAAGGTTCTCATCTCGGCACTAGGGAACATGATATCCAAACCAAGTTTATCAGCAAGTCGCTCTGTTTCTTCATTGAACATAAGAAACATTGCTTTTCCAGGTCTTCCATCTACAGATCTTGTTTTGAGGTAATCCTGCACTTCAGGATGCTGAAGCAAATAGTTGTTGATATCTTCTATTCCTTCAAAATCGTCATGCGGAATTTCCTGTTTTGGAGAAAATACATTTGGATGCAAACCGTCAAAACATTCGATATATGTGATGAATTTGAAACCTTTGATCCATTCATCAGCTCCTAACAGATTGAAATTGGTGGCGCTGATAAAATACAGAGGTTCCTCGTTTTTATGAAAAGACCTTCTGATATCTGAAACTCCATTTAATTCAGATTTCTTCGAAACAGCTTTTTTTACAGCTGTTTTATTTCCTTTTGCCTTGGAAGCTGCGGGTTTTGCCTTGGCTGTATATTTTTTCGCAGCAGGTTGTGGTTTGGCTTTAGGAGCTTGCTTTTTAGAATTATCAGACTTTCCACGAATAGGAATTTTGGTCCTGTCTGAACCTGTTTTAATTGCAGGTTTGGTCTTTTTATCTTTAGTTGTTTTTGGTTTCTTATTATCCATAATGCTTTTTTATTTAATTAATTTCTTCTTTTTATTATTTCCCATCGCTCCCATGGAGGTCACCGTTTTTTGCCGGTTCAATACATTTTCCTTAAAAATTCTCAATCCCAGATCGGCACGATAACCGTGAATTTCTGAAACATCTAATGCCGTTAGAAACCTAATGATCTCTTTACTTACTACCTGGCCAGGAACAAGCACTGGAAATCCGGGTGGATAAGGAATAATAAAGGATGATGCTACTAAGGTTCTGTCATTTTCCATAGCTGGCAAACATTCTTCTAATGGCATATACTCATAATTTTCCTCATTGTAGGCCAGAAAAAAGGCCTCCCTGATATTTCCTCCAGGTACTCCCGGCACTGCCTGAAAGGAATTATGGAAATAACTAAAATCAGGTAATGGGGGGAAATCTTTGGTTAAAGAATAGATCTTCTCCTCACGAATTTTACTTTCTTTCGAACTTAGGGAAAGCAACTCCTTATCCAGTTCATCTGCGATCTTGAGCAGCGCATTGGTAAGGTAAGTAACACTTCCACGGGTGGTACCTATATTGGTCATAAACAGCACCGTATTCCTTGAGGTTTTATTGATCTGGATATTAAACTTATCCATCAAATATTTGTTCTTGAAGGTATCACCGTCAACCCCGGTACGTCCAATATGAAGCGTGATCTTAGTAGGATCCAGTACAAATTCATCCTTCTCCCAGGCAGTTTCCATTCTGTTCCAGCCCTCCTTCGAGGTATAGTATTCAGAAAGTCCTGATTTTCGGAGTTCCGCAGGAATAAAATCACTCACGGTTAACACATCAAAATATTTATTAAGCCTTGGATGGTCATTTATTTTTGCACGAAGCACCATGGCCATTTCTATACTTTTTTCCACAAGCTCATAGCCTTCAAACTGTACCTGTCTTCTGCCAACATCTAATGAAGCTAACATTTGATAATTAGGTGAGGTGGAAGTATGCGTCATATAAGCCTCCATAAAAGTGTTTTCACTCTTTCTCCTGAAATCTTCGTCCCAGATATGTATCATGGAACCCTGGCGGAAGCTACTAAGAGTCTTGTGTGTACTCTGGGTTGAATAAACCCTGATCCTTACTTTATCAGGTTCTGGCAGCCTTGGGATCTCATCTTTCTTAAGGTTCTTAATATGTTCTTCATACTCTTCCCTGTAAGCACTGCTATTGTATTTTTCATGTAGCTTTTTGGCAACGAACATTCCTGTTCGTTGCTTATAATTGTAGGTGAAGCCTGCAAAAGCGAACCATGCCTCATCCCATAAAAAGACCATATCTGGCTTAATCGCCAGAATTTCCTGCATCACTTTTTCTACGTTGTAAACAAGACCATCAAAGGTACAGTTGGTAAGCAATAACATTTTTACCAGGTCCAGTCTTCCTTCCTTTTTCAAACGAAGGAGTTTTTCTTTTATCTGTTCCAATGGCACCGCTCCATACATTGAATATTCTTCTATAGGATAGGAATCCAGATAAACAGGATATGCTCCGGAAAGGACCAGTCCATAGTGATGTGATTTATGGCAGTCCCTGTCGATCAGGATGACATCCCCAGGCTTTACCAGGGCCTGAACTACAATCTTGTTTGCTGTTGAAGTTCCATTGGTCACAAAAAAGGTATTCAACGAGCCATAGGCATCGCTGGCCATTTTCTGTGCTTTCTTTAAAGAGCCGGTTGGCTGTAGCAAGGAATCAAGGCCTCCCGTTGTGGAAGAAGTTTCGGCCAGGAACATATTTCTTCCATAGAAATTACCGAAATCATTGATCCATCTTGACTTAAAAACCGAATTACCTCTTGAGATAGGCATCGCATGAAATATACCGGTTGGTTTTTTACTGTACTCCTTTAATGCTGAAAAGAATGGGGTTTCATAACGCTCACTAATTCCGCGTAATATGGTAAGATGTAATTCCTGAAGATCTTCAGTCCTGTAAAAGATCCTCCTGAAAGTTTTTAAGGTAGTATCCTTAAGTTTTCCAAGCGCAGTATCTGTTACATAATAAGTATCGAGTTCTGGTCTGAATTTTTTCACAAGATCTCCCAGAACCGGTCCCAGTTCAGAGGAAGGTTTTGAAGCAAGATCCAGGTTTAAAACTTTTTGAATAAAAGGCTTTAAGGTTGGAGTTAACTTTTTGGAATGATAAGGCGGCGCATAGCGCACTACCACGGCCTGAATATTATAATTAAAGTGTAAAGCGATCAATGCATCTTCAAAAGAACGTTGCACCACAATCCCGTAATTGAACTGTTCGTTAGAACCTCTAAGATCTTTAAGGTCATTTCTAAGTTTACATTCCTCCTGAAGCGAAATATCCTCTACAAATAAAACTTCGAAATAGTTTTTTTTAACAGCATCGGGATGCTCTCCTCTATCAGAGATCTCTACACCCTGGTCTTCATCTTCCATCAAATCTGGATTGCTCCTGTACCTGTCGCTTACCAGATGTTTGGTAATTTCAGCTATTTTATTGGTAAGGGCAGTATGTTCCTGCCTTTCCAGCATTTCATTCAGTGCTCGCAAACGTAAGATGCCCGGAAATGCAAAATAGCTCTCAATGATCTCCATTTCGTTTAATAAACGACGAAGATTGTTCTGCAGCTTTTTTTCGTCTGAAGAGCCGCGGTTACATTTTTCCAGTTTTATGGATTCATTCTTTAAATTGTTCCAGGACTCCAGCCGAAGTTGGGCTACATTATAATGATATGAACTATCCGGTTTATTTTCTTCCATAAATTTTATTTGTTTGAATGTAGAGCCAGTTTGTTTCCTTCAGAATCAATGAAAATGGCGAAATGACCAGACTCTTTATTAATGAGGGTTTTCGTCATTACGATCCTTCCTCCAGCAGGTTCCACTCTTTCAAGGATAGTATTTAGATCTTTCCCTGCATTTAGATATAACAATGGCCCTGTGTCACTTGGCGTAGAGCCCGGACCTTTTACGATGGCACCTCCTATTCCGTTATCAACTGGAAAAAAAGCCATGGCATAATTATCATCAAAGTTCTTTTCCATCTCAATTCCGAAGATCTCATTGTAGAAATCAACCGATTGCTGAAAATTGATAGCCGGGATCTCAAACCAGCTTATAATGCCTTTATTGGTTTCTTTCTTTTTTCTCTTTGATGTTGTTCCGCCCATGGTTTTCTATATTATAGTTCGTTAAAGCCCTTATAACCCGTAGGATTCACAGGAGGTTCATATTCATTTTCCTGCATTTTTAATTTCGACAGTGTATCGAGTTTGGTTGGTTTTATAAGTGGCCCAAGTGAATTGAGGTAAGGTAATTGCGCACCATGCTGATAGATGCCAAACTGACCTATATGATCCCTGAAACTTTTTAGGGGCTGCCCCAGTCTAAGTATTCCAAGCTCCCTGCTTCTTCTTACTCTGTCTATATTCAATTCCAGTGGAAAGATCTCTTCATTTCCTTCTGCCTGGTAAATCACCCGGCCATCTGGCCCGCAAACTATAGATCTACCACTTCCACCCGATTCCAATCCGTTTACGTCAAAAAAGTAGCATTGATTAACCGCTGCCATGGCCCTGACTATAGATAATTCAATTTCTCTGTCTATGGTCCCCGTCATGGTTGGATGCAGAATTACCTCTGCTCCCATAACTGTTAGGGTACGCACGGTTTCAGGAAACCACATATCGTAGCAGATAGACAAACCAAATTTTGCAACTCCTGGCACGTCAAATACACAAAATTCTGATCCCGGAGTCACCCCTACTTCATAGGGATAAAAAGGAAACATTTTTCTGTAGCGCGTTACCACTTCCCCATCGGGATTTATTACCGTGGCTGTGTTGTAGATCTTACCTTCAGATTTTTCAAAAATAGAACCCGGAAGCAGCCAGACATTATGCTTTTTGGCCATTTTGCACATCTCTTGTTCAAATTCTCCAGGTATTTCCTGCGCGGTATGGGTTAGTGGACCATACCCGCATAGCTCACTAAATACCACCATATCTACCCATGGATAAAGGCTCATGGTAATATCAAGTTTCAGCTTCATCATCTCCACATTGGGAGCGACCGCTGAAACTTTCATTTGTATTCCTGCAATTGCGAATGGATTCATTACTTATAATTATTATTTTAAATGGTTAATGGGTTTAAACTGAATGAGCTTTCTGTACACAGAATTTTTCGTCAATCTTTTTCAGAACTGACTCATTCCAGTGTAACTATCCTATATTTTTTCTGATCTGATCTTCCAGAATATCGAGACCTTGATGCAGGTGCTCGTCTGAAATTACAAGGGGAGAAAGTATCCTAATTACATTTTTAAAGGTTCCGGCACTTAATAACACTAAACCTTCGGCGGCACAACCTTTCACTATTTTATCGCAAAGTTCGCCGTTAGGTTTTCCAGGGTCGTTATCCTTCACGAATTCAATTCCTATCATTGCTCCAACGCCTCTCACATCACCTATATCTGAGAACTCCTTCTGAAGTTTCTTCATTCTATCAGTGACTATTTTTCCAATTTGAATCGCTTTTTCGTTAAGATTCAGATCTTTCATATACTGAATCGTGGCAAGGGCTGCTGCGCAACAAACGGGACTTCCAATATAGGTTCCGCCAATAGTACCCGGGCCAGCCGCATCCATAATTTCTGCCTTACCAAGAACTGCTGCTATGGGTAAACCAGAACCAAGAGACTTAGCGTAGGTACTTATATCTGGCTGTACATTATAATGTTGCCAGCTGGCCCAATGCCCGGTTCGGCAAAAACCACTCTGGATCTCATCCATAATCAACAGCACGCCATGTTCATCACAAAAAGAACGCAAACCTTCCAGGTATTTCTGAGGTACAGGATTAAAACCTCCCTCTCCCTGAATAGGCTCAATGATAATTGCAGCCACACTATTTATGTCTACCATACTGTGTGCACTTTCCCTGAGTCGGTTTAGCTCTGTTTCCACAAAATCATCCATATCCTGTGTTCCACTGTATTTATAAAAATTAGGAAAAGGGATACGGTAAACTTCAGGCGCAAAAGGTCCCGAGGAAAATTTGTAATTCACTTTACTGGTAAGACTCATTGCCATTAAGGTTCGGCCATGATAAGCTTCTGTATAACACAGAACGGCCGGTCTTTTAGTCGCCTGCCTGGCAATCTTAATCGCATTTTCTACCGCTTCAGCCCCTGTACTGATAAGCATAGCTTTAGTTTTCTCACCATGCGGCAGTATCTCTGCCAGCTCCTCACAAAGTTTAATATAGGGTTCATAGGTCACCACGTTAAAACTGGTGTGCAAGTATTTCCCTGCCTGTTCACGAATGGCCTCAACCACCGGCTCAGGACAATGACCTGCATTTACTACTCCAATACCTCCGGCGAAATCTATAAGTTCCCGGCCATCTAAATCTGTGATTATTGCTCCTTTTGCTTCTTTTACTGTGGCTGTATTAAAAACTCCAACTCCGTTGGCTACTATATTCTTTCTTCTTTCCAGTAGTTCTTCTGACTGGCTTTTCTGTTCGATCATACGAAAAACAAATTATTAATGCTTTAAATGTTATTTTATGGAATTGGAAGGGAGGGGCGTCGCATACCATGAAATTATGCGTCCTTTAAAGGTAATTGTCATTACTTTCTTAATATACAGCTTTTTATCGTCTTATCCGTTGAATTTCCTATTAATCCCGGAATAAATAGTTTTACAGAGGTATGAGTCTGATTAAAAAGGAGAATATTTTTAATTTTTAAGATACTCTGATAACCGGTATAGGATCAATGGAAAGAGAATCAAATGCTATCTCTTAATCCAGAAATTAGATAAAAATTACGGTTAGGACTATATAGAAATTAAGTGAAGGTTTTGACCTGAGAAATTAGAAATGAAAATAGTTAGGTGATTTTCTTTACTTAATACAGAAATCTCCTAAACTCTTCTATGATTTTTAGTATTCTGAAATTTTGAAATAGTTTTCCAGCTTAATTCCTACAAACTAATCACTGTACTTTGCTTCACTTTATTGATGGTAAAAATACTTTTTGTACTTCCAATATGATCCAGACTGGTGAGCTTGGTAACCATAAATTCTCGGTAAGCATCCATGTCCTTAACTAGAACTTTAAGAATATAATCGTAATCGCCGCTTACGTGAAGGCATTCTATGACCTCAGGCAAGCTGGTAATTTCCTTTTCGAATTTAGTAAGGAAGTCCTTTTTATGCTGAATGAGTTTGATCTGGCATAGCACCATAAAACCTTTTTCCACTTTCTCGGGATCCAGTAATGCAACATATTTTGAAATTACCCCTTCCCTTTCCAATTTTCTGATTCTTTCATAAACAGCAGTTACTGAAAGGCTAAGATCATTGGCGATCTCCTTATTGGTTTTCTTGCTATCCTGTTGAAGATGCCGCAAGATCCTTTTATCTAACTCATCAATTTTCATATTCTTAAAAATATTCAGAATACCGATTAATTTTCATTTAAAAATAGATTTTAAAACTGAAATACAGGTCATATGCAGATTTATTTTCTAAATATGATGATAATCATTGTTTTTAGTACTCATTCTAATGAGTTTTGATAGTATAAAAATTACTCGTCATGAAATATAAACCGGCAGACCGCATTCAGGATCTACAATACTTTGGAGAATTTGGAGGAGTGAATCCTTCAATTTCCGATTCATCAACTTATACCTTCCTTTCAGCTAAAACCATGTTCGATACATTTGAAGGCAATGCTGAAGGTTGTTATTTATATTCAAGACACTCCTCCCCTTCCAATCTTTACCTGGGCGAAGCTCTTGCAGCGATGGAAGGAACTGAAGCTGCAAATGTCACAGCTTCCGGAATGGGCGCTATCACTGCAGTTTTAATGCAGCTATGCAATGCCGGAGATCATATTGTTTGTAGCAGAACCGTTTATGGGGGCACCTATGCTTTTCTTAAGAATTTCGCCCCTAAGTTCGGCATAGAAACAACTTTTGTAGACATCACCGAACCGCTTTTGGTTAATGATGCGGTACAAAAAAATACAAAACTCGTGTATTGTGAATCTGTAAGTAATCCTTTGTTAGAGATAGCAGATCTGGAAGCTTTATCAAACATCACTAAAGTGCACAAGCTTAAACTGGTGGTAGACAACACCTTTTCACCACTTTCCATAAGCCCGGCAAAATTAGGAGCAGATGTGGTAATTCATAGTCTTACCAAATTCATAAATGGCAGTAGCGATACGGTTGGAGGGGTTATTTGCGGAACAAAGGACTTCATAAATGACCTGCGTAACGTGAATGATGGCGCGGCAATGCTACTGGGCCCAACTATGGATAGCCTGAGAGCTGCTTCTATTCTAAAAAACCTTAGAACGCTGCATATCCGAATGAAACAGCATAGCCATAATGCGATGTTTCTGGCCAATAAATTCCAGGAAGACGGATTTGCAACAGTATACCCTGGTCTGGAATCTCACCCGGGACACGACACTTTTAAGAAAATGATGAATGAAAGCTATGGTTTTGGTGGAATGCTTACCATAGATGTTGGTTCATTAGATAAAGCCAATGAACTTATGGAATTGATGCAGGAAAAAAATCTAGGCTATTTGGCTGTAAGTCTAGGATTCTATAAAACCCTTTTCAGTGCTCCCGGAACTTCTACTTCTTCAGAAATTCCAATTGAAGAGCAAAAGCAAATGGGATTAAGTGATGGTTTGATCCGTTTTTCTATTGGTTTGGATAACGATATTGCAAGAACTTATGAAATGATGAAAGAATGTATGATTAAAGTTGGGGTCTTAGATACTGAAATGGTCTAAAATTTTGCAGGATTAAGCCGAAAGTCGTAAAATTACGATCAGAAAAAATGATCTATATTAACGACCGGTTTTAAAATTTTAAGCCTCACGATATATCTGATGATATTCAGGTATATCGTGAGGCTTTATTTTTGCCACATATAAACCACAGGAACTGAATGGAAAACTCTACCGAGAAGCCAGAAAATGAAGCAATAATTGAGAATAAAGAGTTGAATATCTGGGAAGCATTAATTCCAGTATTCGCACTTATTGCCATGCTCGCCTTTAACGTTTTTGTTTTTGGAGATGATGCCCTAAGTGGTTCCAATCAATTCATCCTGCTTCTTGGAGGTGGTGTTGCTGCTATCGTAGGATATTTCAACAAAGTTGAATTCGACTATATGATAGATGAGGTCGCTAAGAACATTCAGAGTACTGCCGGTGCTATTCTAATTTTATTAATGGTGGGAGCACTTGCCGGTACCTGGCTTATTAGTGGTATTATCCCAACTATGATCTATTATGGATTACAAATATTAAATCCAACGATCTTTCTCGCGGCCTGTGTTATCATTTGCTCTGTGATCTCATTGGCCACCGGAAGTAGCTGGACAACTTCAGCTACCGTTGGTATTGCACTTATCGGGATCGCCGATGCCTTAGGGATCTCCTTAGGTATGACAGCTGGAGCTATTCTTTCCGGAGCTTATTTTGGAGATAAAATGTCGCCGTTAAGTGATACAACTAATCTTGCTCCTGCAATGGCTGGAACAGACCTGTTCACTCACATTAGATATATGGCCCTAACCACGGTACCAACTATAACTATTACACTAATTGCCTTTATCATAATAGGTTTGAACCTTGATACAAGCGGTTCTACAGATACTACTTCTATATTGAACTCTATTGATGCAGCTTTCAATATTAGTCCATGGTTATTCCTGGTTCCCATTATAGTGATCGTACTTATAGTAAGGAAAACATCGCCACTTATTGCCCTTTTGATCGGAACTTTATTAGGTGCCGTAGCCGCTCTTATCGCCCAACCTGATGTGGTACTGGCAATTAGTGGAATGGAAAACCTGAATTTTATAAGTGGTTATAAAGGGATTATGAATGCCATAACTGTTGATACAGCGGTAGAAACAGATTCTGAGGCACTGAACGATCTTTTCGCATCCAGTGGAATGGCTGGAATGCTGGGCACGATATGGCTTATCATATGTGCAATGGTATTTGGAGGGATCATGGAGGCGATTGGCGCACTTGCCAAAATCAGCAAAGCATTACTTAATATGTTCCACACCACCTTCGGTTTATTTGCCAGTACGGTATTTAGCTGTTTAGCATTGAATGTAACTGCATCAGACCAGTATTTGGCAATTGTAGTACCCGGTAAAATGTTTGCCAAGGCATATAGAGATAAAGGCCTGGCACCAGAAAACCTTAGCCGTAGTCTTGAAGATTCAGGAACGGTAACTTCAGTGTTGGTTCCATGGAATACATGTGGCGCCTATCATAGCGGAGTTTTAGGAGTTCCGGTACTGTCCTATGCCGGTTATGCTTTTTTTAATTACCTGAGTCCGTTTATGACATTATTATTCGCGGCGATAGGAATAAAAATTAAAATGCTCTCCGAAAAATAATTCTTGTAATATCCGCTATTCTAAGGTTAATTTCCTGACAATTTGATAATTATAGAGGAAGGCTATTGCGATTATACAAACCCATAGACAAACCCTATCAAACAATAAAATTTAAAAATTTTTCAGACTTTTTATAACGCTCTTAGTTCCTAAATTTGCGTCGTAGAAAAAGAAGAAAGTTTAATTTAAAAACAATAAAATTATATGGCTTTAGTAGGAAAAAAATTTCCAAATCTTAGCGTAGATGCTATGAACGAAATGGGAGATACTTTCAAATTAAATGTTTTGGAAGAAGCTCAGAAGAACAATAAAAAAGTATTGCTTTTCTGGTACCCAAAAGATTTCACCTTTGTTTGCCCTACAGAACTACATGCTTTTCAAAATGCTATGGAAGAATTTGAAAAGAGAAATGTTATGGTGATTGGAGCATCTTGCGATACTCCAGAGGTACATTTCGCCTGGTTAAATACTCCGAAAGATAACGGTGGTATTGAAGGTGTTAAATACCCGATCCTTGCAGATTCTAACCGCAACCTAAGTTCTAGACTTGATATCCTTGATATCATGAGCGAAACCTACGATGAAGAAACAGGAGCGGTAACTCTGGAAGGTGATAACGTAACTTATAGAGCTACTTACCTTATCGATGAAGAAGGAACTGTATTCCATGAAGGTATTAACCATATGCCACTTGGAAGAAATGTAAATGAATTCTTGAGATTGATCGATGCTTACACGCACGTACAGGAAAAAGGAGAAGTTTGTCCTGCAAACTGGGAAGAAGGTAAAGAAGCAATGAACGCAGACCGCGAAGGAGTAGCTTCTTACCTTAGCTTGAACTAAGAAAAAGAAGAAGCTTAAATTAAGAATCTAAAAAAATTGCTATGATTAAGGAATTAGATCAGGATAACTTAAGCGAGTTAATTAGCAGCAATGACACTGTGGTGGTCCAGTATATGGCCGGATGGTGTGGTAACTGCCGATTAATGAAGCCTAAATTCAAGAAGTTGGCTTCAGAAAATGAAGATGCACAATTCGTATTTGTTGATGCCGAAAAGTTTCCGGAATCAAGAAAACTTGCGAAAGTTGACAATCTTCCAACCTTCGCTACCTTCAAGAATGGAAGTTTTAAAAATCAGGTTCAAACAAATAAGTTTGACCAGTTAAAGAACTTAGTCGATGAAGTTACCAGTAATTAGACATCTGCAGAAGAACAATGAGGTTGAAAAGCTAGAGAACACGATTGAAGTTCTTGAAAATTTCACCGAGCATCGTTCGGTTTCTGAAGAGGAAATGGATGTTATAGGTGAGTTACTTACCAATCTTTGCGGAGCTGTAGAAGTTCATAAAATGATAGAAGATGGTGTTCCTGAGAGGGATGCTGCAAATAACTTTGTGAAGAAAGTCCTTGGTTCTATAGACAAGTAGATTTTCTCACAAATCAATTCACAAGGGCTGTTTTCATTGGGAAACAGCCCTTGTTGTTTTATGATAATTTTAGTAATTCCCGAAAGACAATCTTATAAATTTATAATCATAATAAAAAAATAGCATGGCAAAGATTAAACTTGGAGAAGAACTTGTAACGACCTATGGCAACCTACCGGCGTTAGATGAAAAAGCACCTCACTTTGAACTGGTTAAAGCAGATTTAACTATAGGCACCCTTGAAGATTTTAAGGGTAAAAGGGTAATCATGAACATTTTTCCAAGTATAGACACTAATGTTTGCGCGACCTCTGTTCGTAATTTCAACCAGAAAGCTTCAGAATTGAAAAATACTGTAGTTTTATGTATCTCCCGGGATCTTCCTTTCGCTCAGCAGAGATTTGTAAGCGATGAAGGACTGGATAAGGTGGTTAACCTTTCAGATTTTCGGGATAGAAATTTTGGTAAGGACTACGGAGTTGAAATGATAGATGGTGCATTCGAAGGGCTACTTTCCAGGGCAGTTCTCGTTCTGGATGAAAATGGCCACGTGATCCATTCACAGCAAGTACCAAAAATCGAAGACGAACCAGATTATCTTGCCGCCCTGAAAACATTATTATAATGAAGAACAGTTTCCTCGGTAAAAGGATCAGAGGAGGAGGATACGCAATTAAAGGTGCCTGGCTCTTGCTTAAGCATGAACCAAGTATCCAGGTTCAATTTGTAATTTCTATTCTGGTATGTATAGCTGGACTCTATTTTGATATCACCAGGAATGAATGGATTTTTCAGTTCATTGCTATAGGTATGGTGATGTCCGCTGAAGGTCTTAATACAGCACTGGAAGCGATGGCAGATTTTGTACACCCAGATTTTCATAATAAGATTGGTCATATTAAGGATGTCGCCGCAGGGGCTGTTTTCATCGCCGCTCTTATAGCTGTGATCATCGCCTGTTTTATTTATTTCCCCTATATTTTTTAGGATCGGTTTATAATAAAATCTTTATTTAAAAGTTTCAGAGGGTACTGTCTAACCCGGAAAATACATAACTTTTAAAATTGAGGATTTTTTTCTTTAATTTGGCAAAGGCTAATTTGTATTTTTGCCGAAACCGTTCAACCTACATATGGCTAAAAAGAAAGCTAAGACCAAGAAAACCGCCAACAAAACCCGTAATTTTTCACTTAAGCTGAACAGACAGCAAAAAGTGGTTTTAGGTAGTTTCCTCATGCTTTTTGGCCTGGCACTCATCGTCGCATTTATTTCGTTTCTTTTTAACTGGCAGGCAGATCAAAGTGTTCTGAACGAATTTGCCAACCGCGAGATCGAGGCTAAGAACTGGCTTAGTAAGTTTGGCGCTACCATAAGTGATTTTTTTATATATAAGGGATTTGGACTCGCCTCGTTCTCTATCGCTTTTTTGATCCTGTTGAGCGGTATCTATCTTTTCTTCGGATTTAATAGTGCAAATCTTAGAAAGTTCTGGTTCTGGGGTGTTTTGGTCATGATCTGGGTTTCTGTGTTTTTCGGCTTTTTTGCTGAAAAGAATGCACTGCTAGGCGGACGAATAGGATTTGAAACTAATGATTTTATCCAGGATTATCTTGGCTTTTTCGGTACTGCACTCCTAATGTTATTTCTATTTATAGCTTACCTGGCGATACGCCTGAAAGTTACACCAGAAATGGTGGGAGGATATTTTAAGTCTGGTAAGAAGGAATTACAGGATGCTATGCAGGAACATAAATCCACAATTTCTGAAACAGATGAGGAAAAAGACTGGAAAGAAACTGTGGTAAAACCTAAACCGGAAGAAGAGAAAGCGCCTAGTCTGGATCTTCCTGAAGAAAAACCTGAGCCAAAGAAAACACCTGAACCTTCACCTAAGATGGAAGTAAGTACACCTCCCGAGGATGAAGTCGCCATGGAAGTGGAAGCTGCGCCTGAAGAGGAAGAAGAAGATAATCTAAGTAATAAACTGGTAAAGGATTTTGGAGAATTTGACCCAACACTGGAACTGAAGAATTACAAATTTCCCACTATAGAACTTCTTAAAGATTACGGAGGTTCTATTACTATAGACCAGCAGGAACTGGAAGAAAACAAGAACCGTATCGTTGATACTCTTAAGAATTATAAAATTGAGATCGCGCAGATCAAAGCGACGGTAGGACCTACGGTTACCTTATATGAAATTGTTCCAGAAGCCGGGATAAGGATATCCAAGATCAAAAACCTGGAAGACGATATCGCGCTTTCCCTATCGGCATTGGGCATTAGGATCATCGCCCCAATTCCGGGTAGAGGAACTATTGGTATCGAGGTTCCAAATAAAAATGCCAGTATTGTTTCCATGCGTTCTGTAATTGCTTCGGCTAAATTCCAGAATGCCGAAATGGAATTACCACTGGCCCTCGGAAAAACGATTTCTAACGAGACTTTCGTTGTTGACCTTGCTAAAATGCCGCACATGTTAATGGCAGGTGCTACAGGACAGGGTAAATCTGTAGGATTAAATGCGATCCTTACTTCCCTGCTCTACTCCAAACATCCGGCAGAAGTTAAATTTGTACTGGTAGACCCGAAAAAGGTTGAACTTACTTTATTCAATAAGATCGAACGCCATTACCTGGCGAAACTTCCCGATACAGAAGATGCGATCATAACCGATAATAATAAAGTGATCAACACGTTGAACTCGCTTTGTATTGAGATGGATGATCGTTATGAGTTGCTGAAAAATGCTATGTGCCGTAACATCAAGGAATATAATACCAAGTTCAAGGCAAGAAAACTTAATCCAAATGACGGACATAAGTTTCTGCCCTATATCGTTCTGGTAGTAGATGAGTTTGCAGACCTTATCATGACTGCAGGGAAAGAAGTTGAAACTCCTATAGCGCGCCTGGCCCAGCTGGCACGTGCGATTGGAATTCACCTCATCATTGCCACACAAAGACCTTCGGTAAACGTGATTACCGGTATCATTAAAGCAAACTTCCCGGCCAGGGTAGCATTCAGGGTAACTTCCAAGATCGATTCCAGAACTATTCTGGATAATCAGGGAGCAGATCAATTAATAGGTCGCGGGGATATGCTGTTTACCCAGGGTAATGAGCTTAAAAGATTGCAGTGTGCTTTTGTAGATACACCAGAAGTTGATAAAATAACAGAATTCATTGGTTCGCAGAAAGCTTATCCTGATGCTCACCAGCTACCAGCCTATGAAAGTGAGGAAAGTGGCACAGGAGTTGATATAGATGTGAGCGAGCGGGACAAGCTATTCCGCGAAGCTGCAGAAGTGATCGTTACAGCCCAGCAAGGCTCGGCTTCATTGCTTCAGAGAAAATTAAAATTAGGTTACAACCGTGCAGGAAGAATTATTGATCAACTGGAAGCCGCTGGCATCGTTGGTCCATTTGAAGGAAGCAAGGCAAGACAGGTTTTAATTACAGATCTCGCAGCATTAGATCAGCTATTAAATGAACCAGACAATTAAAAAATCAAAATGAAAAAATTAGTATTTATCCTGGCAGCAATTCTCACTTTTAATGCTCAGGCACAGAATTCTCCGAAAGCAGAAAAATTACTTAACGAAGTGTCTTCTAAAGTGAAGAACTATGACAATATGGTCATCGAATTTAAGTATGCTCTGGAGAACAAAGCAGAGAATGTAAGCCAGGAAACAAGAGGCGATGTAAGTATTAAAGGCGAAAAATATGTTTTGAACCTTATGGGAACTACCCAGATGTTCGACGGAAAAAAGATCTATACAATAATTCCTGAAGATGAAGAGATCAATATTTCAAATTATGTAGAAGAAGATAGTAACAGCATTACACCTTCAAAAATGTTCAGCTTTTATGAAGATGGATATAATTATAAAATGGATATCACTCAGAATGTAAAAGGCCGCGAGATCCAGTACGTAAAGCTTACTCCAAAAGACAGCAATGCAGAGATCAAGAATATCCTACTGGGAATAGATAGCCAGACGAAGCATATTTATAATTTGATCCAGACGCAGGAAAATGGTACAAAAGTTACCATTACGGTAAAAAGCTTCAAGACAGATCAGCCACTGGCGCAAAATCTGTTTACCTTTAACGAATCACGATACAGTGATTATTACATCAACAGATTAGACTAAATTGAAAATACTCGACCGGTACATACTAACCAGTTTTCTAAAAACTTTTTTTTCGGTCTTTATAATCCTCATGTTCATCTTTGTTCTCCAGACGATCTGGTTATACATAGGTGAACTTGCTGGTAAAGACCTGGATGCAGAAGTAATAATGAAATTTCTCCTGTATTTCTCCCCTAAACTGGTGCCATTAGTATTGCCGCTCACCATCCTGTTAACCTCCATAATGACCTTTGGCGCATTTGCCGAAAATTATGAGTTTGCAGCGATGAAATCTTCCGGGATATCCCTTGGGCGTGCCATGCGGAGTTTAACGGTTTTTATAGTGTTTATTAGCCTGGTGGCCTTCTTTTTCGCAAATAATGTGATACCAGCGGCTGAATTCAAATCTATAAACCTTCGGAAGAATATCGCCCAGCTTAAACCCGCCATGGCGATTTCAGAAGGTATTTTTAATGATATTGGAACTTTCAATATCAAGGTGGATGAGAAAAGCGGTGAGAATGACCAATACCTAACCGATGTTATCATACATCAAAAAAAGGCTACCGGTGGTAATAACACGGTGATCAAGGCTAAAGAAGGAGAACTGGTAGGTAGTACAGATTCAGATGTCCTTTCCCTTATTCTTAAGGAAGGTAATTACTATGATGAAGTTGAGCAAAGCGACTTTAAAAAGAGAAAGCGCAAACCATTTGCTAAAAGCTATTTCGACAGGTATGTGATCAATATCGACCTTTCCGACTTCAACAATGTAGACCTGGAAGATGAGACCTATAATTCTGCCCACGGAATGCTTAAGATCTCCGAACTCGATGAAAGTATAGATTCCTTTTCGGTTTCCTATAATGACAGGATGGCTGAGTTTAGAAGTTCCATGTACACCAGAAGTGGTGTGAAGAATCTTAACATGAATTACAAGCCAAAGGACACAGTCTTTAATAAAGAAGAAGGACTACTAAACTACTTTGATACGTATGATGGTGCCCAGATCGCTAATTTAGCCCTAGGATCTGTAAATTCTTCCCTGGCTCACCTTGGAATGAAAAAACAGGAATTCAAAGTAAGCATTAAGCAAATTAACAAATTTGAGATCGCCCTCCACGAAAAATATGCCCTTGCAATCGCCTGTATCGTTCTCTTCTTTGTAGGAGCACCTTTGGGAGCTATTATTAGAAAAGGTGGGATGGGCCTACCTATAGTCGTGGCGATTTTGATATTCTTAACCTATCATTTTATAGGTATTTTCGCCAAGAACTCTGCGGAGAATGGCACTATTGCCCCATTTATAGCGACCTGGTTGTCTACATGGATCATGTTGCCTCTGGGTATTTATTTAACCTATAGAGCTACCACAGATCAGGGCTTATTTGTTTTTGACAATTTTATCTCTCCTATCAAGAAACTCTTCAAAAAAGCTGGGCTTTTCAAGGACAAAAGTAAAACAGAATAAATATCTTTGCAGCCACAAAATTAGATGTTATGGCTCAGGTGGAGAACAATCAATATTCAGTAAAACTGGATAATATTCAGGAAGCTATTGATGATATTCGCAACGGAAAAGTGATCATCGTAGTAGATGATATTGATCGTGAAAATGAAGGAGATTTTCTTGCGGCAGCAGAAAAAGTTACCCCTGAAATGATCAACTTCATGGCAACTCACGGCCGTGGCCTTATCTGCGCTCCCATTACCGAGGCGAGATGTAACGAACTTAAGCTGGAAATGATGGTGGGTAATAATACCGACCCGATGGAAACTGCTTTCACAATTTCTGTAGACTTAAGAGGGAAAGGAGTAACAACAGGTATTTCCGCAGCAGACAGAGCCAAGACCATCCAATCTTTAATTGACCCCGAAACCAAACCACATGACCTTAACAGACCGGGACATATTTTTCCGCTGAAAGCGAAAGAAGGTGGTGTTTTAAGAAGAACAGGTCATACTGAGGCAGCTATAGATTTTGCTCGACTTGCTGGTTTTGAACCGGCTGGTGTGATCGTAGAGATCATGAATGAAGATGGAACCATGGCTCGTTTACCTCAACTTATTGAGGTAGCTAAAAAATTTGACCTTAAGATCGTTTCTATAGAAGATCTGGTTGCATACAGAATGCAACATGATTCTTTGATCGAGAAAAAAGAAGATTTTGAACTGGATACCAGGTTTGGAAGATTCAGACTACGTGCGTATAAGCAAACCACAAATTCGCAGATACATATTGCCCTTACCAAGGGAACCTGGAAGCCGAATGAAGAGATCATGGTTCGTGTAAATTCTACACGAGTGAACAATGATATTCTTGGAACACTTACCAACAATGTAGACAAAAAGCTTGATGGCATGTTTAAGGCCATCAATGATGAAGGTCGTGGTGCGATCGTATTTATTAATCCTGCGAACCAATCCCCTAACCTTCTTAACAGGCTAAGCGAATTAAAAGAAAGTCAGAAAAAAGGTGAGATCAAAGCTCCACCGGTGAAAATGGATAATAAGGATTTTGGAATTGGAGCCCAGATACTTCATGACCTTGAAATCCATAAGATCAGGTTACTGTCTAATTCTCAACAAACAAAACGTGTTGGAATGATAGGTTACGGTTTGGAGATCACGGAATATGTAGATTATTGATCGATCTCAATGATCACCTCGTCAAGAGGGCGTCTAACCTTTTTGAATTTAGAGAACATATCATCCTGAGATCTATATCCCACGGGTAAAACCAGTACAGATCTTAAATTTTTATCGTGAAGATTTAGGAATTCATCATATTTTTCGGGCTCAAAACCTTCCATTGGGCAGGCATCTATCTCTTCGGCCGCGCAAACCGTAAGCAAAGTTCCCAGAGCAAGATAGGCTTGATTAATAGCCCAGGCTTCAATTTCTTCAACCTCCTTGGTCTTGAAATCATTAATGAGGAATTCATGAAATGGTTTCAGGATCTCTTCAGGAGTTTCCCTCACATGTTTAACCCTTTTAAAGTAATTGGTAATAAATTCTTCATCCACCTTATTTTCAATACATAAAACGAGGACATGAGAAGCGGTGTTTATCTGCTCCTGGCCAAATGAGAAGTTTCGTAATTCTGATTGAAGCTCTTTATTAGAAATAATAAGCATCTTCAAAGGTTGAAGTCCATAAGAAGTAGCAGTTAGATTAAATGCCTGTTTCAGAACTTCTATCTTATCTTCAGAAAGGATCCTGGAATCATCGAATTTCTTGGTCGCATAGCGCCAGTTCAAAGCTTTTATATTACTCATAAACCTGTTTAAATAATATTATACAAATGTACACAATGTATAAAGTAACACTGGCGTTAGCGCATAGATTAATCTAATACATCCAAATATTATGGCTATCTTCGATATGTCAATCATCTTATAATGCGGCGGCTTAAAAAATTCATCCTGTTCTCAGTAATTGGTCTGGTATTGATCATTTTCACAATTCTTGGTCTTGAAGCCATCTTTAAGAGGCAAACTAATGAACTTATTTATAGAGATATGGCTGCGGTGCCTAATACAAAGACCGTGATCGTCCTGGGAGCCAGTGTTCATGCCGATGGTAAATTATCGCCCATTTTAAAAGACCGGGTTGACACCGCGATAAAATTATTCAGAAACGATAAGGTTGATAATTTTCTGGTTACAGGAGACCACCGTACCGAGGATTATAACGAGGTTGCGGCCATGGTTGGTTACCTGGAGGAAAATGGTATAGATAAAGATCTCATCATTTCAGATCATGCCGGCCTGGATACCTATGATAGCATGTATCGCGCCGGAAATGTATTTGGTATTGAAAATGCCATCGTTGTAACCCAGGAATTTCATTTACCCCGTGCCCTGTTCATAGCGTCTAATCTTGGATTCGATTACCTGGGATATCCAGCAGATCAAAGAGCTTATCAAACAGAATACCGGCTTAAGCAGCGAGAAAAACTAGCTAATTTTAAAGCCTTATGGGAAGTGCTACTCAAAAAGAAACCCAGAACCCTGGAGGAAAGACTGAGTCTTAGCGATCAATAACTTACGATCTTTTTCGCTATATTAGGATACTACTAACTTCTAAATCAAACAATATGATTCAGTGGATCATTCATATTCTAATAGATGCACTAGTGCTTCTTATAGCAGCAAACTTTCTTAGTAAAGTTCATTTAAAAGGATTTAAATCGGCAGTAATTGTCGCTCTTATTATTGGGGTACTGAGTTTTCTTTTAAGCTGGCTACTAACCGCTATTTTAAATATCGCGACCCTGGGAATTTTTTATTTCCTTGGAATTGGTTTCGTGACCAGGGTGATAGCTTATGCAATTATAATTGAGATAGCAGATAAACTGACCTCAGACTTCAAAACTGAAGGTTTCTGGCCATCTTTATGGTTGGCGATTCTTATTGCCATTGTTGGCGGAATCGTAGACGCGATACTTTTCTAAAAAATTAAAATTACCGGGTGAGATGTTTCATCCGGTTTTTTCTTCCCCACCAGACAACAAAACCAGTTACTGGTAATGAAGCGACAAACAAGCTCAGAATAAAGGCTATAATCTTCCCTGTCATTCCAAAATACTGGCCTGTATGAATCCCATAGCTCATTTCCTGCAATTTCATACCCGTACTTTTACTAGCATAAGGTTGTTCCTGGAGAAGTTCCGCTGTTTGTGGATGAAAATAATAATTAGACTGATGATCATAATCCAGTGACTCCGGATAGACACCGGTCACTATTGGATGATCATTCCCTTCTGTCCATACAAAGTACATATCATTACCCGGTTCCATTTTCATGGTTTCAGAAAAAGCTACATCTATGGGATTAGCAGAGATCTCGGGCATTTGATTTATATGGTCTACATGTTCATCTGTCTCTACCTTCTCTCCTAAATTCCCAGCATAGTAAATTCCGTCGCTAACCCATTCATAAGAAAAATTGAGCCCGGTAATAGCAATGATGATCGCCAGAATATGAATGTAAAAACCGCTAATATTATGAAGGTCATAATTAAGTCTTCGCCAGCGTGCACCCCATTTAACATTCAGACTTTTCTTTAAATTCTTCAATTTCTTAGGCCACCATAATATGACACCTGTTATCATCATCAAAATAAATATCAAAGTCGATATTCCCACGATCTGTCTACCTATATTTTCCGGTAATAATAGATACATATGAAGCGACTTTACAATTTCGAAAAAATCTTCCGTGAAATTTTGGGCATATAAGAACTCGCCAGTGTAAGGATCTATATAGAAGTAGTAAGGAGTTTGCTCGAATACTCCGTATACGGCCACTGGCCTGTCCATCCCGGAATAAAGAACGAAATCATCGGTGGTCCCGGGATAATTTTCCTGTACTATATTTTTTATTTCTGAAGGAGGAAGAAATCCTGTACTCTTTTCTTCAACAAAACGATAATCATAGAGCGCATCTTTTATTTCATCATGAAATACATAAATAGATCCGGTTACCGCTACAATGAAAACAATGATCCCTGTGATGAGACCAAGCCACAGGTGAATGCTGCCGGCCCACTTTTTTAAGTTATTTTTCTTCTTTTTAGTCTTCTTCATAGTAAAAATGAGACCGCCAATACAGCGGTCTCTTGGCTAATTCAATTCTAAAATCTATAAGTTAAAGCTGCGGCAAAATTTCTTGGGGCCTGCGGATTTATAGTAGACCATCCATTGAAATAATCTTCATTGGTGAGATTATTCAATTTCAGATTGATAGAAAATTTATCCACATCATAAAATACTGCTGCGTTTAAAACGGTGTAAGACGGTAAGGTGAAGGTTCCAGCGATATTTCTGTTGAAGATCATATTCTCGCTGGCATAATTTCCACCAAAACCGATTCCGAAGCCTTCAGCCAGACCATCCGTAAATCTATAGCTAGCCCAAAGATTGGCAAGGTTTTCTGGTCCTGCAGATTCAGGCCTTCTTCCAAGAAAGTCATCATTTTCAGCAGCCTCGGTGACTTCACTCTCGTTATGGCTAAAACCGGCAACCAGGTTAAGACCGTCAAAAGGACTCGCAGTTATTCTTGCCTCAAAACCACGGCTATATTGTGTACCATCCTGGGTTACTTCCAGACCGCTACCCAAAACTATATTTTCAACCTCAATATCATAATAGCTTAAGGTAGCAAAAAGTTTATCCCTGAAAAAGTTCAGTTTTGTTCCAAATTCAAATTGGGTTGCATGTTCCGGATCAAAAGTAATTCTTCGGGTTTCACCGGTATTCTGATCTATCAATTCTGAAGGCGCCACGTTGCTGAAACCGTCCATGTAATTAGCGAAAATGGAAACCTTATCGATTATTGGCTGATACACAACCCCAAATTTGGGAGAAAGCGCCGTTTGACTATTAGAATCATTTTCAAACTGGTCTATTCGTAAACTCGCCATTGCTGATAGAGCCGGAGTGATATTTAAAACATTTGAAACATAGGCACTATAGATATCCTCTTTGGTAGTATTGTTATTTCGCGGAGTATTTTCAAGTAAGCCGTCTACAGCCGCGGTAGATAATATACCGCTATCATTATTTGTAATATAATTAGCTTCCTCGGTGATGCCGAAAACACTTTCATTTACATTCTGTAAGTTAGCATTACCAATATAAACGCTTCCATTGCCAATATAACCCGTCCCGTTATCAATGGTTTCTCTTTGGAAGTAATCAAGTCCCGCAACCATTCTGTTTCTCATTCCGAAGAGCTCAAAATCACCGATGAAATTCTGCTGAAGATCTGTGGTCAAGGTGGTTGAATTCTGATTATTCATAAATCTGCTAAGTACAATTCCTTCATCAAGACCTTCATAAAACCGGGTTGATTCATATAAATAGGAATAATAACCTTTTGATTTAGCACTTCCGCGGGAAATTACCGTTTGCGAGGTCCAATTATCTGATAGTTCATAATTCATCTGCCCTTGCAGGCTGTACGTAAAATTATTAAGGGTAAGATCATTACTGGTGTAAGACCTGTTCGTATCATAGTTCAACTCCTCAATGTTAGTTACGGTTAGAGGCGCTCCACGGTCTACAAAAAGCATTGTAGGGTTTGTAGATTCGCCGTCATAAAATTCAGTATTGATAAGGAAAGTAAGCCTGTCGTTAACGGTATATTTAAGCGACGGCGCAACAAAAAAGGATTCTGAAAATCCCGCATCCTGAAATGAATTTTCGGTTTGATAAGCAGTATTTACTCTAAGGGCAACATCACCATCCTCATCCAGCGGGGTGTTCACATCTGCCGCTATTCGATTAAGACCAAAACTACCAAGTGTATATGAAATATTACCACCAAAATAATCATAAGGTCGTTTGGTAGTTATATTAATTAGCCCTCCATAAGAGATAAGACTGCTACCATAAAGAGTTCCCGACGGACCTTTAATGACCTCGATATTTTCAATGTTAGCAGGATCAGGGCTGCCATTCGTGATCGCAGGCAGTCCATTCACCAAAGTTGGTTGTACCGGGAATCCTCTTAGGGAGTAATAACCAGCGCCATCACCTCCTCTACCGGTAGATTCCCAGAGTTTTGTGATCCCAGAACTGTTCTTTAAGGCATCATCAAAACTGGTAACTACCTGTTCACTCAGTAGTTCTGAAGTAATATTATCATATACCTGGGGATTTTCAATATTCTTCAAAGGCAATTTTGAAACATAGAAACTTTTCTCCCTATTAAACTTATTCGCATTGCCATTCCCAGTTAATACTACCTCCTGCAACTTTTCCTCAGTAACCTGCAGCTTTATTTCCGGCAATCGTGTTTTTTCACCCGCTTTAATTGAGATAGCGATCTCAGCCGGTTTAAAGCCTACGTAAGAGACCCTTAACAGGTAATTTCCAACTGGAACATTATTTATCAGGAATGAACCGTCATCAACGGTTTCTGTTCCAATTCCTGTTCCTTCTATATCAACATTGGCTTCAGAAACTCCCTCACCCTTTTCATTGATGATCCTTCCTTCCAGACTCCCTGAATTCTGAGTAAATCCTGTGTAGGTAAAAAGAATTAATATCAGAAGTATTTTTTGATTCATTAGATGCAAATTTTATTTAGACTTATTATAAATAGAGAGGCAAATCTATGAGCTGTAAATGAAAATAAAAAGATTATTTAGAACTATTTTAAATAAAATTTTAGAAATAACTGTATTTCAAACATTTAAAAGCAGGCCTAATAAGGTTTTATTATAGTTGAAACGTAAAAATTAATGCGGATCTAATTCAATTAAACTCACTTTCCTTTACTTTTGAGCTTTTAAACAAAACCTATGATCAAATTAATTGTAACCGATGTTGACGGAACGTTGCTGAATGATAACCATGAGTTACATCCCGATTTCTGGAAAATTGAAGAACAACTCACTAGTAAAGGAATTTTATTCTCCATTGCCAGTGGGCGCCAGTTCTACAATTTGGAATCGAAATTTGAAAAGATCAAGGATCGCACTATGTTCTTTGCTGAGAATGGAACTTATGTTTCCCATAAAGGGAAGGAATTATATGTAAATCCGATAGAAAAAAATGCTGCTATTGAATTTATTGAACTTGGAAGAGAACTAACTGAAACCAACCTTGTTTTATGTGGAAAAGATTCAGCCTACATAGAAACAGATGATGAAGAATTTAAAACAGAGATCAGTAAATTTTATGAACGCCTGCAGGTTGTAGATGATCTTACTAAGGTTGAGGATACCTATTTAAAAGTCACCTTGTGCAATTTTAACGGAGTGGAAGATCATACTTTTCCTCATTTCGTAAATTACACAGACCGGTTTAAGGTAGCCATTGCAGCCAGAGTGTTTATAGATATTACCGCTTTGGATGCTAATAAGGGAAATGCCATCAAGGGAATTCAGAAAGAATTGAATATTAGCCCTGAGGAAACTTTAGTATTCGGAGATTATCTTAATGACCTTGAAATGATGCAGGTTGCAAAACATAGCTATGCCATGAAAAATGCTCATCCAGAGATCATTGAAGCTAGTAATTTTGTTACCAGTCATGATAACAACAATAACGGGGTTTTGAGAACTATCGAGTCCCTGGGTTTATTGAATGTTTAATTAATAATAATATTGGTCTTATCTACCCCCGTATTTCCTGTTTCAGGATCATAGGCATAGATCAAAATTTCGTACAGGCCTTTCTCCAGAGAGGTTTCGGCATGAAAAGTACTTGGCTTCTCAGCTGGCTCTAATTCAACTTCGGTCGAACTCCCGTCATTACTTGTGATTATTGCTTTGACTTCGTATTGTGAAGCGTCCCATATTCCATTTTCGGTAACGGGACAGCCGCACATCATGACCACATTTGCAGTTAGGTCGATTTCTTCTGAACCTTTTATTCTTTCATGTGTTTGCGGAGATAAAATATCTACAACAAAACCAGGAATTTCCAGAACTATTCCATCACCAGTGATATCTTTACCCGGGATCACCCATAATTGTGTACTGCTTAAGACACTTGACTGTTTTTTGTTATAGGGACCAAGGGCTTCTACGGTTACAAACGTTGGCTTTTCAATATCAATTTTTGCCAGAAATCCGGCAGTTTTTTCATCTGATAGGCTTTCGGACCGCTTCCAGTCCTTTTTCATGATCTTCTCTGTATCTCCGGTACTACCAATGGTCATTCCTTCATCCAGTATCGCACCTGTAACTGCATCCTTTACCAGTATCTTTGCTCCACCAATTGATGAACCAATAAATTTAGCATCTTTAGCTTTAGCCCTGATCATGATATTTGTTTCCTGGGCAAATCCCTGTATAGAAATGCTGCATAGAATTAGAACGAAAAAAAACCGGTAAAAATCAAAACCTTTCATAGTATCAATGTTTACCGGCTAATTTAATTAAAAACTAAATCAATTAAGCTTTGGCTAATTCTCCTTCTTTATTTTTCGAAGCGATATTGTGAAAATTCTTTGGGTCTGATTGATATTCCTGAACATAATTTTCTAAAGTATCAATTTCATCCTGGGTAAGATCATTAGCTTTCATATTCTGGGAAAGATTTATCCAAGGTTTATCTGATGAATAATCATATTCTCCGAAGACCATAAAAGGCGTACCATTTCTGGCAATTTTTGACCCTTCTACATCCCACATATCTGCCCAATCAAAAATATATTTTGCGTCGTCCATATAAAGTCTTACACATCCATGGCTGGCAGGATATCCGGGAAGGGCATATTGATGTACTCCTACTCCTTCAAAATTCATGAAATTGAAATAGTATGGCAGGATCCAGGAATCGTCTACAGTACTTATCTTACGTTTAGCCTTGTAATTTCCATAATTCAGACCATTTGGCGTCCTTGTAGAATTTTTCCCGGTACTCACCGGTCCCCATTTTACAAGCTCTCCATTTTCATATAGCCCAAAAGCCTGAACTCTTTGCGAGATCAAAACGGTTTTTGGAATACACTGTAAGAAATTGATATTCTCTGGAAAAGGACTATAACTGTTGAATTCCTCTGAAGCACATTCAGGAATCACAATTGGCCTGTCTGTTCTTAACCTGTTCTTCTCGATCCTATTCAGTGCTAAAATAGTATTTAGCTGTTCTTCTGAATAAGCTTTGAACAAACTATCAATCTGGTCCCTTGTTTTTAAGGAATCGATCGTATAACTGATCTCTTTTCGATAAATCTTAGGGTCTTTTTTCACTACCGGATTTCTCATACTTAAATCTTCAGGTTGCGAAACTGTTGGTTCTACCACCTGTGTGTTGGAATTACAGGCATAAAAAATGGCACTACATATAAATAATAAAGAAATCCTTCTTAAAGCATTTAAGCGTATCATCGTAACAGTAGTTTTGGTTAGATAGGTTGAAATTACATCCTTAACCTCTCGATGCCTGCTAATAAAGAGTTAAGGGTTTGTTGAGTTTTTGATAATTAACCCATTTTAAGATGATTGGATTTTTAATTAGCTTAAATTTTTCAGAAAAATTAACCTTTTGTTTAATTTCTGATTTTCAATATGTTATTTTTAAGTCGATCAAAATCATTTATTTATGGACAATAGAAGAACCTTCCTGAAGAAATCTGGCCTCCTATTAGGTGCCGCTTTACTACCATTTCCTGGCTGTATTGCCTCTTCACAAAAAAAACTTGGGGTAGCTCTCGTTGGTCTGGGATATTATAGTACAGACCTTCTTGCCCCTGCTCTTCAGCAAACAGATCATTGTGAACTGCGCGGAATTGTAACAGGTAGTCCTGAAAAAATCCCTGTATGGCAAAAACGCTACGGCATCAAGGATACCAATGTTTACAATTACGAAAACATGCATGAGATCGCCAATAATGATGATATAGATGTTGTTTACATAGTATTACCAACCGGGCTACATGCAGAATATGCAATAAAGGCTGCTGACGCCGGGAAACATGTTTGGTGTGAAAAGCCTATGGCCAGAACAGCTGAGGAATGTCAGCATATCATTGATGCCTGTAACAAAAACCGGGTTAAATTATCGATTGGTTACCGAATGCAACATGAAACCAATACTCAAAAGATCATGAACTGGGCTGAAACCAAGCCCTATGGAAATATTAAAAATGTGATTTCTGAAGCCGGATATAATGGCGGCACCATAACTCCCTGGAAACTTCAAAAGGAAATGGGTGGCGGCGCTATCTATGACATGGGTGTATATTCCATTAATGCGGCGCGATATTCTACCGGAATGGAACCAATTGCGGTTACCGCGGAACAAAGTACCCGTAGACCAGATATTTTTACCGAGGTGGATGAAACTACCAGTTTTAAAATGGAATTTCCAGGAGGGATTATAGTAGATGGTAAGACAAGTTTTGGGGAAACTATGAATAATCTGGAAGTGACAACCGAGGACGGCTGGTATTATTTGAGACCTATGCAATCATATTCGGGAGTCCAGGGCAAGACCAGCGATGGTTTGGTTCTGCCTCCAATGAAGAAAAATCAGCAAGCTGTACAAATGGATGATGATGCATTGGCTATTATTAACGACACTGAAGTATTAGTGCCAGGTATTGAAGGAATGAAAGATATTCATATAGTTCAAAAGATCAACGAAGCAGCTGAAACCAATCAAAGAATATTGATTTAGAAGAAATTTTCACTGAACCTTTTTGAAAATAAATCTATTCATCGTAATATTGCAATATATAATTACAAGACATGGGTGTTACCAAAACAGACCTTTTTACAAAAGAGCAAAATGAACTGGCCATTTTAGCCAAGGCATTTGCGCACCCTGCCCGTGTTGCTATTCTGCAATATTTACTGGAATCGAATAAATGCATTAATGGCGACCTGGTAAATGAATTAGGATTAGCACAGGCAACTATAAGCCAGCATTTAAGAGAATTAAAGAACATTGGTCTTATCCAGGGAAGCATTGAAGGTGTTTCCATGAGCTATTGTATAGATCCTGAAAAATGGCAAAGTGTTCAAAGCCTTTTTAATGGTATGTTCGACAAAATTCAGAATTGCGGTTCTGAAGATTGCTGCTAAAAAAATTTACTAACAAACATCGTAATAATACGATAAAACGATTCATCTTATGAGACTTTCAGAATTTAAAGATCATTTATCCGGGTTAAGGGAGATCGCTTTTGAACTTCCTAAAGGCCAGCTGGTACCAGAGCATTTTCATGTGACCGAAGTTGGAAAGATCAGCAAAAATTTCATTGATTGTGGCGGTACACTAAGAGAGGAAGAAAAGATCTCCTTTCAACTTTGGGAAGAGAACGATTATAACCACCGTCTGCATCCTGAAAAACTAGTAAAGATCATAGATCTGGCGAAGGACAAACTGGCTTTACCAGATGCAGAGATCGAGGTGGAATATCAGGGAGAAAGCATCAATAAATTTGAGCTTGATTTTGATGGGAAGAACTTCCTGCTTGTAAATACTCAAACAACGTGCCTGGCCAAAGAAAAATGCGGCATCCCTGAACAAAAGCCTAAGGTTAAATTGTCTGAACTTCAGAATTCCTGCTGTACTCCCGAATCTGGTTGCTGCTAATAATTTATCTATGTCGAAACCAAAACTTTTTCCGGTCTTACTAAGAAAACTGGAACATTTGAGAAATATTGAAATCCCGGAAACCCGGAAACAGATTCTCCAGCCTCTTATCGAATTTATTCAGCATCAAAAGGATTCAGGAGAACCTATTAAGCTGAATTTTATTTGTACTCACAATTCAAGACGCAGCCAGTTGGCCCAGGTTTGGGCACAGGCAATTTCTGCTCACTATGGAATTCCGGTAGAATGCTTTTCCGGTGGTACAGAAGAAACAGCATTTTTCAAAAACGCTGTTGAGGCGTTGAGAAGAGCGGGTTTCATTTTAAAATCAGGAGCAGGTGAAAATCCTCATTTCGAGGTTTATTATTCCGAAGAATTTGAACCTCTGGAGTGTTACTCAAAAGTTTACGATTCTTCAGTAAATCCAACAAAGAATTTTTCGGCCGTAATGACGTGTTCACATGCAGATGAGAACTGTCCCTTCATTCCTGGATCGAAAGCCAGGATCCCACTGGATTATAAAGACCCAAAACAATTTGATGATACTCCATTGGCAATGGAGAAATACGATGAAAGGAGTGACCAGATCGCTTCAGAAATGATCTACGTTTTCGAAAACATAAAATAGCATGGCAAAAAAACTTAATTACCTGGACAAAAATCTTACGTTATGGATCTTCCTGGCAATGGGTCTTGGTGTGGGATTAGGATATTTTATCCCGTCAATTCCTGAAAATATCAATTCCTATAGCTCGGGAAGTACCAATATTCCTATTGCGGTAGGTCTCATCCTGATGATGTACCCTCCATTGGCTAAGGTAAAATACAGGCTGTTGCCAAAAGTCTTTAAAAATGTAAAGATCCTGAGTATTTCTCTTGTTCTTAACTGGATCATAGGTCCATTTCTAATGTTTTTTCTTGCCATTATATTTCTTCAGGATCATCCTGAATATATGGTAGGTCTTATTTTAATTGGCCTTGCCCGTTGTATTGCCATGGTGCTGGTCTGGAACGACCTTGCCGAAGGAAGCAGCGAATATGGCGCTGGCCTGGTTGCATTGAACAGTATTTTCCAGGTCTTTGCCTATAGTTTCTACGCCTGGTTGTTCATCACCTGGCTTCCCCCGCTTTTTGGGTTTGATGGTGCTATAGTAGATATTTCTATTGCCACTATTGCTGAAAGTGTTGCGATCTACCTGGGAATCCCATTTGCGCTCGGAATCTTAAGCCGGGTAGTCCTGGTAAAATTAAAAGGAGAAAAATGGTACGAGAACAAATTCCTACCCGCTATCTCTCCCATGACACTTATTGCACTTCTTTTTACGATTATCCTGATGTTTTCCTTAAAGGGAGAATTGATCGTGCAAATACCAATGGATGTGGTAAGAATTGCCATTCCGCTATTGATCTATTTCAGCCTGATGTTCCTTATTGGTTTCTTTTTGAGCAAAGCCATGGGTGCATCTTATGATAAGAATGCTTCCATTTCGTTCACCGCAGCGGGAAATAACTTTGAACTGGCCATTGCTGTAGCTATAGCAGTATTTGGGCTTAACAGCGGGCAGGCCTTCGCTGGCGTTATTGGCCCACTGGTAGAAGTACCGGCATTGATATTACTGGTTAGAGTCTCTTTTTGGTTAAGAAAAAGGTTCTATGCAAACCAAAATCAATTGATATAATATCTCAACCCAAGCCAAATATTATCTATACTAAAATCAAGTCCAAATTGATCGCTTTTTTGTCTGTCTTCACCATCCCTGGAATCACTGAAATGAGAGTAATAAAGCCTTCCAAAATCGGCATTCAATGAAAACTTTTCACTCAACATGAAGAAGATCCCTGGTCTAATATTAACGCCATAATTTTCGGATCTTAACTGGCCAAATTGTTCATTATCAGAATACTCGTCATTTTGAGAAAAATTATAATAAGGAGAACCTGTTAGGGAAACTGAAAATTTTGAACTCAAACCGAAAAATTTCCTGAGATAAGGTGCTATGCTAAACGAATTTCTTTTTAATTCTGTTAAGACGGATTCTTCATATTTGTTTTTGGAATAACCATAGCCTAATTGAAGACCGGCCTGTAAATTAGGGCCAATAAAATATCCTACATCCGGTCTTATATTAATAGAAAAAGATTTGAAATCTCTGGGATAATCCACTCTTTCACTACTTGTATGGGCAGAACCTAAGGCGAAAGAACCTCCCAAACTCCAGGTTCCTTTTTCAATTAGAAATTTTTCTGAATCGGTTTGTGCATTGGCGACCATGCTAAAAAAAATAACCGCAATAGTCATTAAAATAGTTTTCATATCAGGTGTTTACGGGCACAATGATATAAAAAGAGAATGTATTTATCTATCGGTTAGGAATAAAAAATTAAATTAAATAATTATCACCCTTTATTTCAAATACTTAGATAGTTTAAATTTTTAAAAGATCCTCCAGGTCTAACCTTTTGGTATACATTTTAATACTGCCATCTGCTTTAGTTGGCCACTCCTCTCGTGGTTTGTCCCAGTATAGTTCTACTCCATTCCCATCTGGATCGTCAAGGTAGATAGCTTCTGAAACTCCGTGGTCTGCTGCACCGGTAAGAGGATAACCTTTTTCGAATAATCTTTTTGTGACGTTTGAAAGTTCTTTTCTGGTGGGATAAAGGATAGCGGCATGAAACAGCCCTACGCCTGATTTTGGAGCTTTATTCGCACCTTCACTATGCCAGGTGTTCAAACCTATATGATGGTGGTATCCCCCGGCAGAAAGAAAAACTGCCTGCTCCCCTATCCTTTCAGTGATCTCAAAACCAAGAATATCCCTGTAAAACTTAAGGGCTTTTTCCAGGTTGGAAACCTTTAAATGCACATGCCCAATTCGGGTTTCTGAAGGTACTTTATACTTTCCTGACATCTTATTTTTCTTTAAATTTAATAGATGATCTTTAAATTTCAAGGTTATGGAAGAAAGAAAAAAATTAGACTGGAGCAGCTTCACTGTAAATCTTCCACTCGATCTACCGACAGAGAAAATAACGAACGCCTGGTTAACCCAGGAAGCATTGGAAGATTGGTTTCTTAAACTAGCTGAATTTACCACACCCGGTGGTGAAAAACGTAAAAGACAGGAACAAATAAAGCCGGGAGACACCTATAGGTGGCAATGGTTTGGTTGGCCAGATACCGTGGAGGAGCATGGCAAGTTACTTAATCCGGAGCAGGGCGAGTTTCTTAGGTTTCAATTTGGAAAAGCTGGAGTGGTTGGAGTACGGATCGTGCAAGAACACGGTCATCCGATTTTAAGATTAATTCAGGAAAAAATACCGCAGGACGAGGAATCCAAAATGAACTTTTATGTAGGCTGTAAGACCGGCTGGACCTTTTATTTGTTGAACCTGAAATCTATATTGCAGGAGGGTCCAGATCTCCGGAATAAACGAAGTGAACTACAAATGGATTAAGGCTGCTATTTAGGTTTTGAGCAATATTCAGAATTATTTTTTTGAATATTATAACTTTTCATTTCCTTTAATAAGGTAGTAAAGTCATAGTTTTATTTTCCGAAAATCTATAAACAGATCTTAAATGAAAAAAATACTTGCCTTCGTCGCAATTCTTTTCATCGTATTTATCGCCCTGGTTTATTGGTCGGTTTCCAGCACCGATAAGGAATTTAAAACCTGTGAGATAAAGAATTACGAAGATCTGGAAAATGTGGATTTTAAAGATCATGATTCGGTTCTGGTTGCTCCCAGCAGTCTGTATGAAGGCAATATTCTCAAAGATTTCATGCAGGGTAAGAATTACCGCGAAGCATGGTCCACTCCGGTAAAGGTTCCTATCACTTTTTTAGATACTTTAAAAGGTGGAGTGAAGATCAAAAAAGAAGGAGGCGGAAAGCAAACCCACTCATTGAAATTAGAGAGTAAAGATGGAACTGTTTACACCTTAAGAAGTGTCACCAAAGACCCGAAAAAATTGATCCCCGAAGTGGCAGAAGATCTTGGCCTTGAGAATATCATTGTAGACGGAATTTCTGCTCAGCATCCTTTTGGTGCTATCTTGTCGGCCAGGCTTTCAGATATTGCCGGTGTTTTGCATACCCATCCAACCATGTATTTTATTCCGAAACAGGAAGTTTTAGGAGAGTATAACGAAAAATACGGCAACCGACTTTTCCTTCTGGAATTTGAGACCGAAAGTAAGAACAACTGGACCTCCCTTGAAAATGTCGATGAAATTGTAGAAACCAAAGATCTCCAAGAATTGAAAAAGGAAAAAGGAGATAAAATAAGCATTGACCGGGCTTCTCTTATCAAGACCCGGTTATTCGATCTTCTTATTGGGGACTGGGATCGGCATGCCGAACAATGGGGATGGGTTTTGCAAAAAGAAGGTAATAAAGTGAAAGCTGTTCCTCTGGCTGGAGATCGTGATAATGCATTTTTTAACCTCAGCGGGGTGATTCCCTCAATCATTACTAATGAAAATATTGAACCCCTGGTAAGACCCTTTAAAAAGGAAATCGATTATATGCCGGGACTGGTATATCCTTTCGACAGGTACTTTTTACTGTATACCCCCGAAGAGACCTATTTGGAACAGGCCAGCCAACTTCAGAAATCCCTTACCGATGAAGCCATCACGGAAGCTTTCAAGGTATGGCCAGAGGAGATCGCCAAATTAGATCAGGCTGAAATAAGTGAAAAAATTAAAAGCAGGAGAGATCATTTGCTCGAATATGCGAAAGCTTTTCACTCCATTATCCAGGAACAGGGAGGGCTGGAAGAACCATTGAAAGGTTCTGAAGATCTGGAACTGGAAGGATCTACTCTTTTGAGATGCTTCGAATGCAAATAAAAAAAGACCCGTAAAGGGTCCTTTTTATTTAATAGAGAACGGGTCTAATCGTCTTCTGAGTCATTTTCATCATCGTCATCGTCGTCGTCATCTTCCCCGTTACCGTCTTCGGCGCTAAGAAAATTTCCTTCGGAATCAAATTCCAGCTCTACACCATTATTCAGTGTAACTTCATATTCGCCATCATCCTCTAATTCTGCTTCAATAATTGAATTATCGGGATAATTTTCGCTTATATAATCCAGGATATTTTGAGGTAGGTCTGCCGGGTTTATATCTTCGTCGTCATCGTCGTCTTCATTTTCATCTTCTCCCCTGCCCAGGAAATTCCCGTCAGAATCAAAAATTAGTTCCACGTCATCTTCCAGCTCTATTTCATAATTTCCGTTATTCTCTATCTCGGCCTCATCGATTTCTGATCCAGGAAAATATTGATCTATAAAATCAAGAATGTTTTGAGGGATCTCTGAATTTGAAAGATGTTCGTCACCAAAATCATCATCGTTGTCATCATCTATCCCTAGAAAATTACCATCTTCATCGAATATAAGCTCCAGGCCATTACTAAGATAGACCTCGAAATTGTTATTATCCTCTATCTCAGCTTCCCTTATCGTAGCATCCGGATAATTGGTAGTTACGTAATCGAGGATATCCTGTGGGAGACTGGAAGTACTAACATGTACATCAGCATTAAAAAAACGTGCATCCAGGTCAACTTCATTTCCTGGGTCATTATCATCATCACTGCAGGCGCTCAAAAGACAAAGACCTCCCAGGATAAACCCAAATTTTCTCAAATTTTTCATAGTTCTGGTTTTTAAAACTTTCATAAGTTCAAACGAAATGAAGAGCCATATATTATTGGCCTTGGTTGTTAAAAAGCGGTAAAAATTATATTTATTGCTTTTTGTTTAAACTTAGCTTTATTTTGAAGTGATCAAAACCTCGAATTCTAATGAATCGATTTCTGTCTTTATGCCTCATTTTACTATTTAACCTGAATAGTATAGCTCAAAGTACCGCTTCAAAAAATGTAAGTTCTTTTGAAATAAGAGCTACAAAATTGGATACCCTGAAAAAGATCTGGGTCTATTTGCCTGAAAGTTATGATGCTTCAGAAAAGAAATACCCGGTAATTTATATGCATGATGGCCAGAATCTTTTTGACCGTGAAACCTCTTATGTTGGTGAGTGGAAAGTAGATGAAAGCCTGGACAGCATCGGGCAACCTGAAGCTATAATCATTGGAATTGAACATGGTGGCAATAAAAGGATCAATGAACTTACTCCATTTCCTCACGACAAATACGGTGGCGGGAGTGCAGATGCCTATCTTGATTTTATTGTTAATGAGTTGAAACCTTACGTAGACAGCAATTACAGAACTTTAGCTGAATATGAGCATACTGGAATTTTCGGGTCTTCGCTTGGCGGCCTGGTTTCTTTCTATGCTACTTTAAAGTTTTCCGATACCTTTGGAATGGCCGGAATTTACTCCCCCTCTTTTTGGTTCAGTGAAAAGATCTATGAATTTGGAAAGGAAGCTGATTTAAATCCCGATACCAAATATTATTTTCTGGTAGGTACTGAAGAATCTGAAGAAATGCTGCCAGATCTGAAAAAAATGATTTCTATCCTTACTGCTAAAGGCTTGAAAGCTGAAAATTTTAAAATCAATTTTGTCGAAGGAGGAAAGCATAATGAAAGCTTATGGAGCCAGAATTTCGCCGATTCCTATCTCTGGCTATTAAGCAATAAATCGATCAACTAATGAAAAAGGCACTTCTATCACTAATCTGTATATTTTCCCTGCAGTTATTATTTGCGCAGGTGAGTCATGATTCTAAACTTTACAAGGACCTGAAAGCTCGCGACAGTTTGTTATTCGACCTCGGATTCAATCAATGTAAGATCAATGCTTATGAGAATTTTATTAGCGAAGATCTTGAATTCTATCATGACCAGGGTGGCTTAACCACCAATAAGGAAGATTTTTTAAATGCGGTAAGAAATAATATCTGCGGTAATCAGGAAAAGAAACCTATCAGGAAACTTATCCCTGGAAGCCTTAAAGTATTTCCTTTATATGAAAACGGAGAATTGTATGGTGCAATCCAACAGGGAGTTCACGATTTTTATATAAATGAACCAAATAAGGAATTGTACAAAACGAGTTCTGCTAAATTTACCCATGTGTGGATATTATTGAATAATGAATGGATCTTGAAAAGAGTTTTAAGTTACGACCATAAAAATCCCGAATAGAAATGAATAAGGTAAACGTAAAGGAAAAGTTCGAAAAATTCTCAGATCATTGGAATCCGAGAATTGTGGGCGAATTGAATGGGCAGCAAGTAAAATTAGCCAAATTAAAAGGTGAATTCATCTGGCACTCCCACGAAGATGAAGACGAAATGTTTTGGATAGTTAAGGGAAAACTGAAAATTGAGTTCAGGGATCGCACCGTAGAGCTAACCGGAAATGAATTTTTTATAGTACCCCGTGGGGTTGAACATAAACCTATTGCTGAGGAAGAAGTTCATGTGATGCTTTTCGAGCCGGCCTCTACGCAACATACCGGGAAAGAAGAACATAAGCTTACCAATAACAACCAGGAACGCCTTTAAGAATAGACATTCCCTAAATTTCATTTATTCTGAAAAAATCATTTTTGTACCTTTAGTTGGTTTCGAATCATTCAAACTATTTACCTAACCAATAACCAACGAAAATGAAGAAATTGAATCTTTTAATTTTTTTGTTCGGAATTTCGCTATTCGCTCAGGACAAGGAGCCGAAAAAATATAGCATCGAACAATTCTATGAAAACACACGTATTTCTGGCGCAGACTTTTCTGCCGACGAATCAAAAATTCTAACCAGTAGTGATGAGTCCGGGATCTTCAATGTTTACGAGATCAATATTGCCGATGGCAGTAAGAAAGCCGTTACCGACTCCAAAGATGAGTCCCTTTTTGCAGTAGATTACGTTCCGGAAACTTCAGATATCGTTTATTCCGCAGATAAAGGTGGCAATGAGATAGACCATCTTTACCTGTTAAAGGAGGACGGAACAACCCAGGAGCTTACCACAGGTGAAAAGGAAAAAGCTAATTTTGCCGGATGGAGTGGAGACAAGGAGTACATGTATTATAGTTCCAATAAACGCAATCCTCAATTCTTTGATCTTTACCGAATGAAAATTGGCACCTGGGAAACTGAGTTGCTCTATGAAAATTCTGAAGGATATTCCCTTTCCGGAATATCAGATTCTGGGAAATATATTGCACTGGCCCAGCCTATAACCACCAGCGAAAATAAATTATTCCTTCTTGACCGGGAAACAGGAGAAAAAACAGAAATTTCCAAACCTGGGTTCAATTACAGCGCCAGTGGATTCAATCCTGAAGAAACCGAAATGTATTACACCACCAACCATGGAGGTGAATTCAGCAAATTAATGTCTTATGACGTGGAAACTGGAGAATCTGAAGTGCTCTACGAAACCAACTGGGATGTAATGTACAGTGGTCTTAGCGAAAATGGTTCTTACAGAGTGATCGGAATCAATGAGGATGGGGCCAACAAACTTGTACTGATAGATAACAAAACCGGCAAGGAATTAAATATCCCTGAGATCAAAGATGGCAACATTCTGGGAGCTTCCTTTTCTAAAAGCGAAGAAAAACTGGTACTATATGTAGGAACCTCTAAGACGCCTACAAATCTCTACGTTTATAATATGAAAAGTGGAGAGATGAAGAAACTCACCAATACGCTGAATCCGGAAATTGATCCTAATGATCTTGTTTCTGCAGAAGTAGTGAGATATAAATCTTTCGATGGGCTCGAGATTCCGGCGATCTACTATAAACCGCTGAATGCTTCAGCAGATAAAAAAGTTCCTGCGCTAGTGTGGGTTCATGGTGGTCCGGGTGGCCAATCCAGGGTTGGCTATTTTGCCCTGATCCAATATCTGGTAAACCATGGTTACGCTGTATTAGCAGTAAACAACCGGGGAAGCAGTGGTTATGGAGCCAGTTTTTATAAAATGGATGACCAGAACCACGGTGAAAAAGATCTTCAGGATGTGATCTATGGTAAAAAATGGTTAGCATCACAGGATTATATTAATGAAAACCAGATCGGGATCATAGGCGGAAGTTATGGTGGTTATATGACCATGGCAGCGATGACATTTGCACCAGACGAATTTGAGGTAGGTGTAAATATATTTGGTGTGACCAACTGGTTACGTACCTTAAGATCGATCCCACCTTATTGGGAATCTTTCAAAAAGGCGCTTTATGAAGAAATGGGAGATCCAAATACCCAGGATTCTATCCGGTTGAAGAAAATATCGCCATTATTTCATGCTGAAAATGTAAAAAATCCGGTAATGGTTCTTCAGGGAGCGAATGACCCAAGAGTTTTACAAGTAGAGTCTGATGAGATCGTGGAAGCGATTAGAAAAAATGAGGTGCCTGTAGAATACATGGTTTTCCCTGACGAAGGTCATGGTTTTATCAAGAAAGAAAATGAGATCAAGGGTTACAGGCAAATACGGCTATTCCTTGACAAATACCTGAAAGATGAAGATGTAAACCTCCCAGATCCAAATTTGAAGGATTAATTTTATTAATATTGCCTAATATGAAACAGGTAATATCCTATAAGTATATCTATAATTGAGAGAAACTTCAAGGATATTACCTGTTATCGTTATAGCACAATTCTGCTGTACTTCACTCTGGTTTGCCGGTAACGCAGTAATGCCTGATCTGGTAAACGAATTTCAATTAAAAACCGAAGCCCTGGGACATCTAACTTCAGCTGTCCAGTTCGGGTTTATACTTGGAACTTTAAGCTTCGCATTTTTAACCATTTCAGACAGGTTTTCTCCTTCAAAAGTATTCTTCTTTTCTGCCATTCTTGGAGCAATATTTAATGCCGGAATCCTATTAGACAACAACATTTTCATAAGTCTATTGGGCTTCAGGTTCCTCACAGGTGTTAGCCTGGCAGGAATTTATCCGGTAGGAATGAAGATAGCTTCAGATTATTTTGATAAGGGCCTGGGACGATCCCTTGGCTACCTGGTAGGTGCTTTGGTTCTCGGCACGGCTTTCCCGCATCTTTTAAAAGAAATTTCGGGTAGTATTGACCTGAATTGGAGATCGGTTATCTATTTTACTTCTGGCTTGGCAGTTTTTGGAGGGATACTGATATTGGCATTTGTACCTAACGGCCCTTTTAGAACCTGTCTTCAAAAACCTGATTTAAGCCTGATCTTCAAGATCTTTAAAAATACAGACTTTCGTTCCGCTGCTTTTGGTTATTTCGGTCATATGTGGGAGCTTTATGCCTTCTGGGCTTTCGTACCGGCAATACTAGGCTTTTATAAACAGTTTCATCCAGCAGCCGAATTCAGCATATCCCTAATCTCTTTTCTGATTATCGGGTTTGGCGGCTTGGCTTGTGTCCTGGGTGGTTATATTTCAGAAAAAATAGGCGTTAAAATAACAGCCGGAGCTGCACTATTTCTATCTGGCCTTTGTTGTTTAATTTCACCATTGATCTTCTTCATTGATTCCGAAATTATATTGATCAGCTTCCTCATTTTCTGGGGATTGGTAGTTGTTGCAGATTCTCCGTTATTCTCGACCCTGGTCGCACAAAATACCTCTGCCAATTCGCGGGGAACGGCTTTAACGATAGTTAACTGTATAGGGTTTAGCATTACTATTTTCAGTATTCAATTGCTAAATGCGTTGATAAATCAGTTTACCCCAACCCTTATCTTTACAGTTCTGGCACTTGGACCAGTCTTGGGATTGATCTACCTCTTCCGTAATAAGCCAGGCGGAAATAAGTAAGTTTGTGAGATATATCCGGCAGGTTATCATTGTGACCCCTTTCCCACTTCCGTTCATAAAATTGGCCTCGCCGAAAATTATATCGCTTTAAACCATCGGGTTTGGAAAACTTCGGGAGAAATTCAGGTTTATAGCTTAACCGACAGATCATCCTGTAGATGAAACTACCAGTGTGGTTGGAGTAAACAGTGGAATCAACAGTTATATAAAAGTTTGCTATGCTGGGACAGTAAAATAGAAACCGGTCAATGCTGCAGCGCAACTCCTGCAAAAGATACCAGGTAAAATATGGTGATTACTTCCCCAGCCATATGCCAGTTCTACGAACAAAATGACAGGCTGGCAAAAGAATGCAATCCTGGGGATAGTAAATAGGAAGATAATATTGATTCTGGTCTTATTATTCCTGTGAATTCTTAAACCTTAAGGCTTATCATGTTAAAACTTTATTAAGAATCGGGATTAGATTCTTAAAGGGAGAAGAATTTCAAGTCTAAGGCATAGTTTTCGCACTTTAAGGTTGTAATCATAAAATAAGAAGTAAGAATGAAGAAGTTTTTTAGTAGTCTGTTATTTGTATTTGCAGTAGGAACGGCCTCTGTTACGGCTCAATCTACAACAATTCCACAACAACAGCAGGAAAAAATAGAAGTGAGTGATGCTGAATTAGCTCAATTCGCAGAAGTTTTTCAGGAAATGAGAATGATGAACCAGCAGGTTCAAAAAGAAATGATGGCGGTAGTGACCAGTGAAGATTTTGAACTACAGAGGTTCAATGAAATTCACCAGGCGAAAATGGATCCAAATAAAGAGATCGAAACTACTAGCGAAGAAGATGAAAAATATAATGCAGTTGTAGCTGAAATTGAAGTGATTCAGCCAAAATTTCAGAAAAAAATGGAAGAAGTGATCACCGAAAGTGATCTAAGTATGGAAAGATATCAGCAACTTGCAATGGCCCTAAGGTCTGATGTTGAATTGCAACAGAGACTACAGGAGATTTTGAAAGGCTAGAATATATTTAATATCAGAAAAAAGCAGGCAAATTGCCTGCTTTTTTTATACCTCTCATTTAAAAGTTAAACATCATAATTTAAGTCTATTTTAAAACTTGAAAATATCCAAGGCATCAATTTTGTTGTAATTTGGAAAATAATATGAATTACATGACAAGCACATTAAAAAGAAACTTTATCCTAATATTTTTTTTCATATCATTACCTGCTTGTTATGCCCAGCAATCAACCATGCAACAAAAAGATAGTTTAGAATTTAGCAATAAGATTGTACCCGATACTATTTGGAGAGAAGTCTATATTGCACTGTCGCATTACCCGGAACTCAAGGATACTCCTATCGATTTCAGGTTCAAAAAGAACATAAAAAAATCTTTTATGCAAGCTCAGCCTAAAGTGAATAGTCTGTTTAAGAACAGGAAAAACAGGAGTTACATTGTTTTCATCAACCAGAAGTTTACCATAGAAGATGAAGTTTTTGATATTACCACGGTTCCTTCTGAAGTGCTTATTGGATGGATTGGCCACGAACTGGGCCATATTATGGATTACAGGGATAGATCTTCAGCAGATCTAATATGGTTTGGCGTGAAATATCTTACTTCAAAGAATTATATAAGAGAGGCTGAAAAGGCAGCAGACACCTATGCGGTAAACCACGGATTAGGTGAAGAAATAATTGCCACCAAGAACTTTATCATTAATCACTCAAAACTTTCTGACAGTTACAAAGATCGAATACAGGAGCTTTATTTATCTCCTGAAGAGATCATGGTCTTGATAGATAGCGGTCATGAAGATTAATTAGCAGGCTTCTGTTCGCTGATAAATTTTTCCCATTCAGCGAATTTTTCTTCGTTCATCACTTTTTCCATTTTAACCTGACCACCTTTTTTCTTGTTCTTCGCGTTCCATTCGTGGAACATATTTGGATCGATGGTCGTAACATTTACGCCTTTTAGAGCTTTCGATCTCGCGACCTTATAATTCTTATTAGCATTTTTCAAAGCTTCATCCAAGGCTTCGGCTAATTTTTCATCTTCTGCCTTGTCTTCAGTTCCCAAATACCAGAAGTGATAATATTCACCATCTTCTCCCCTTTTCGCTGCCACCACAAATTCCGGTATCCTGATCTCAAATTTATTCTCAAGTTCCTGTACGGCATCATTCATTTTGTTCACAGAAAGTTGAGACCCCACTACGTTCAGGAAAAATTTAGTTCTTCCGGTGATCCTGATCTCGTACTTCGATTTATCTGTAAACTTGATCGTATCCCCGATCAAATACCTCCATGCCCCGCTAACCGTTGAAATTAAAAGAACATAATCTTTTTCTTCTTCAACTTCATCCAGTGGAATAACAGGAGCATCTTCAGTAAGTGAGCCATCCTGATTAATATAATCTGGTTTGAACGGTACGAACTCAAAATAAATTCCATTATCTGTGATCAGTTTCATGGAATGGGTGTCGGGCCTGTCCTGTAAGGCAAGAAAACCTTCTGAAGCCAGGTAAGTATCGATAACCTGTACCGGTTTACCCAATAATGCATTGAAACTTTTCTCATAAGGTTCAAAAGCGACACCTCCTGAGGTATATACCTGTAGATTTGGCCATATTTCATGAATATGGTTAAGGTTGTGATGTTCAATGACCTTTTTTAGCATAAGCTCCATCCAGGATGGAATCCCGCTAAGTGCTCCAATATCCCATTTCTCAGCATTTTCAGCTATTTTCTGAACACGGTCATCCCATTCATCTATTTTTGAAATTTCTTCCCCCGGCTTATAATACCCACGGAACCAAAACGGAATTCTGCTAGCGCTTATTCCGCTAATTTCACCTTCCTGGTGATCACCTTCCTTTTGCAAGTCTGTTGAGCTTCCCAGCATCATGATCTCTTTTTCAAAGAAATCTGGCGGCAGGTCAAAATTGCTCAAAGCACTAACCTGTTTTATCCCTGCCTTTCTAATGGCCTCAACCATTTCTTCGGTTACGGGAATTCTCTTACTGCTTGTGCCTGTAGTCCCGGAACTAAGTGCAAAATAAGGTGGTTTTCCTGGCCAGGTCACGTTTTCTTCGCCATCGTGGTATTTGTGCCACCATTCCTTATCTATCTTATTATAATCGAAATAAGGCACTCTTTCCGCAAAAGTTTTTCGCACATCATCAGACTCCAAAATCTCTTCGAACTTATAATGCTTCCCAAAAGCGGTGTCTTTTGCTTTTTTTAATAGGCCAATAAGCACTTCTTCCTGGTCTTTTACAGCTTCTCCTTCCGGGGTAAGCGTTTCCTTTAGGTCGATAATACTTTTTATAATAGATCCGAAAATTGCCATAATGCGTAAGTGAATTTGAAAGGATAAATCTAGAAATACCTTTTAGAGCAACAGTGGGGATTATCAAATATTTAACTCCGATAAATTGTAATAAAAAGCCTACAAAATTACTTTTCTTCGTAAGAATTACTATATTATTCGTTAAAGTCTAATTATTCATATTAAAAACTGAATAATAACTGTAATATTTACACCCTGAAAAAACCTAAATCTAACCTGAATCCTACATATTAATATGAATCAATCTTTACCCCAAACCCAGTCAAGGTATAAAATGGTGTCTTACGACGATGCTACTGAAGAAGTTAAGGCCATATATGACGACACAAAAAAAACTCTACAGTTACCATTTGTTCTCAATTGGTTTAAATGCCAGGGAGATAATGCAATTTTGCTCAAAGGCAACTGGAGCAAATTAAAAAATACCCTGATGGAAGGTCAGGTACCTAATGTGCTGAAACAATTGATCATTTATAATGTTTCCAAGCAACGTGGTTGTAATTACTGTTCTCATGCCCACGGTATCTTTGCAGACAGTATGAGTTCAATGATCTCTGAAGAAAAAGGTTTTCGAGCTACCCAAAGTCTAAACTCGCCTTCAATGCCTGTTAGTTACAGGATCGCCGTGCAAATTGTGACCAAGGCTGCCCTGGAACATTCCGAAATAACCGATGAAGATTTTTCTGAACTCGAAAAGGCCGGATTTACAGCAAGAGAGATTCAAGAACTTATGGCCCAGGCAGACCTGGTAAATATGCTGAATACCATTGCTGATGTCTCTGGAATTAAGATCGACAACGAACTACTGGAAACTCCTGAATAGGACCGATCTTAATTTAAGATGCATAATCTTTCTCAAAATAGCCCTCAGCTATACCGAATCACTTATGAGGCATATTCAAAATTTGCCAATGAGGTAAACCGGTGTTCAAACCTTGAAGAGGTAGCAGAGGTCTGTAAGACCCATTTAAAGTATCTGCTTAATTTTCATATTATCAGGATGACCATATTCCAGAGTGGTAAATTATTCACTTTTGAATTATATGGGAACAAGATCTGGTTCGACCTGAAAGGTGAATCCAGGCTTTTTCCTTATGAAGATGAACTTTTTAAAAAAGGTATTCCTTTAATTACCAATGAGATCCCAGACAAACTGGTAAAAGATAAAGTAGACCTCAATGATCTTTACGACCCGGTACTTTGGGGTTGGTGTTTTGATAAGAGTGAACGGAAAGTATTAGTATCTTTGCTCGCCGATCAAAACAAAGCATTTTCTGTAGGTGATGTGGATATACTTAAATTAATGGTAGACTGTATCCAGGCAAAATTCAGCGAGATCTATCTGAAAAGGCAACTTGCCATCCAGAACCAGAACCTTTCTGAAGCCTATGATACTATTAAGGAGAAAAATGAGGAGATCCAGAGGATCGTTTTAAATCAAAAGGAAACGATCAAAGCCAGAACGAGCGAGATCGCGTTGAAAAATGAAAAACTCCTGCATATTTCGGTATTAAATGCTCACAATGTGCGAGAACCGCTTTCCAGGATACAAGGTATCATTGAACTTTTCGAATTTATGGACGATGAAACCTGCCGGACAGAGCTGGTACCGAAACTCATTTCCAGTGCCAGGGAAATGGATGTGGTATTAAAAGAAGTTGTAGAAATGGCATCCAGGGAGCTAATTGAACTAAAGGCCGCTGAACTATGAAGAAGATCTATTTGATAGACGACCAGCCTATCTCGAATTTTATCACCAAAAAATTACTTGAACTGGAAGGTTATACCGGGGAAATTATTGATTTTACAGATCCCGAAGAAGCTTTTCGCATACTTAAAAATGATGAAGGTGCCCTTATATTTTTGGATCTTAACATGCCATTAATGAACGGCTGGGATTTCTTGAATGCCATGCAAGCCAATAATATGAGGCATGAGGTTATCCTTTTAACTTCCAGCACCAGCAAAATAGATATAGATAAAGCACAGGAATTTCCAGCTGTCATTAAATACATGGTAAAACCCATGAATAAAAAGAAATTTCTCGAACTTTCAGAACTAATAAACTTACCTGAGATCAGTGCAGCCAGATCCAAATAAACTACTTGAACTTGCCTATGCTAAAATGCATTTTGGTAAGTATAAAGACTATTATCTTTCAGATATACCAGAGCCATATTATGTATGGTTCAGGCAAAAAGGTTTCCCGCCCGGGAAACTGGGCGACCAGATGCAGCAGGTTTTCGAATTGAAAATAAACAGCCTGGAAGGCCTGCTGAGACAGATCAGGAAAAGGTATCCACGCCCAAGATCCTAGCTTCTACTATCGTTAAAAAGCTCTTAATATTAGCTTTCTAAATTGTCTGCTTTTTCTATTCTTCTTTGTAATTTAGCGCCCTGAATAAACAACACAACAAACTAGAATTAAAATGGCCGATACCAAGTATATTTTTGTTACAGGAGGTGTATCATCTTCCCTGGGAAAAGGGATCATTGCTGCTTCTTTAGCAAAGTTATTGCAGGCAAGGGGCTTTAAAGCTACTATTCAGAAACTGGATCCCTATATAAATGTTGATCCCGGAACTCTAAACCCCTACGAGCACGGAGAATGTTATGTAACTGAAGATGGCGCTGAAACAGACCTGGATCTTGGTCATTACGAACGTTTTCTTAATGTAAATACTTCCCAGGCAAACAATGTAACTACGGGAAGGATTTACCAGAGCGTTATAGAAAAAGAAAGACGTGGAGAATTCCTTGGAAAAACCGTTCAGGTTGTTCCACATATCACGAACGAAATAAAAGAAAGAATCCAGATCCTTGGAAAAAATGGTGATTATGATATCGTGATCACTGAAATTGGAGGAACCGTGGGTGATATTGAGTCTTTACCTTACATCGAAGCCGTAAGACAATTGAAATGGGAACTGGGAGATGATAACGCTTTAGTTATTCACCTTACTCTTGTCCCTTATCTTTCTGCAGCAGGTGAATTGAAAACAAAACCAACCCAGCACAGTGTAAAGACTTTGATGGAAAGTGGTATAAAAGCCGATATCCTGGTATGCCGTACAGAGCACGAACTTTCTGATGATATTCGAAGAAAGCTGGCTATATTCTGTAACGTACGTCAGGAGGCGGTAATCCAGAGCATCGATGCCCCTACCATTTATGATGTACCTAACATGATGTTGGAAGAAGGCCTGGATAAGGTGGTATTGAAGAAACTGGCCTTACCAGATGACTCTACTCCTAACCTGGACAGATGGAACCAATTCCTGAAAAGACATAAAAATCCAAAAGCCGAAGTTCATATAGGACTTATCGGGAAATATGTAGAGCTTCAGGATTCTTATAAATCTATACTTGAATCCTTTATTCATGCCGGTGCCGAAAATGAAGTTTATGTGAATGTTGAATATATTCATTCAGAATTCATCAATGACAGCACCATTCATAACAAAATAAGCCATCTTGACGGGGTTCTTGTAGCTCCCGGATTTGGTGAACGTGGAATTGAAGGTAAGATCGACGCGGTAAGATATGCTCGTGAAAACGACCTTCCATTCCTTGGAATTTGCCTTGGTATGCAAATGGCTGTGATTGAATTTGCCCGAAATGTATTGCAATTAAAAGGAGCAAATTCTACTGAAATGGATGCAGATACCAAACATCCTGTGATTGACCTTATGGAAGCTCAAAAAGAAGTTACCCATAAAGGTGGAACCATGCGTTTAGGCTCATGGGATTGTGACCTTACTGAGGGCTCAATCATTCATGAAGTCTACGGAACCGATAAGATCAAGGAACGCCATCGTCACCGTTACGAATACAATAATAAATACAAGGAACAATTAGAGAACGCCGGAATGCTAAGTACCGGTATCAATCCCGAAACCGGTCTGGTGGAGATCATAGAATTAAAAGATCATCCATGGTTTGTTGGGGTGCAATATCACCCGGAATATAAAAGTACTGTGGCCAACCCACATCCTCTTTTTGTGTCATTTGTGAAAGCTGCACATGAACATTCTGTAAAACAAAAAAATGCCAAGATGGCACAGAAATAACAATTGGTCGTTTTTTTGACAAAGGAAGATTAAGTAAAATTAAATAATGGAAGAAAAGAAAATAGATATTCAATCTATAATTGGATTTATTCTAATTGGAGGTATCCTTTTATGGATGCTTTATAATAACACTCCTGATGAAACTGAAGCTGTAGACGAAACAACAACAGAACAGGTTCAACAAAACACACAGGAATCTCAAACCCCAGATAATCAACCGGAATCTAAAACGGCACAGAATGATTCTACTTCATTAGCAGACGCTCAGCGTAGATTAGGAGCATTTGGTTATTCTGAAACTCTTACTTCAGCACAGGGTGGTACCACAACTATTTCTAACGACGTTCTAGAACTAAAGATTTCCAATAAGGGTGGTTATATTGAGGAAGCCAGGCTTAAAAATTTCAAGACCTACGACTCACTCCCGGTACATCTTATTAAAGACGGGAATGCTTCTTTGAATATGACCTTCAGTACTACAGACGGTAGAACCCTGAATACTGAAAATCTCTATTTTGAACCTTCCCTTACAGAAAGCAACGGCAATCAAATCTTATCTATGAAACTTAAGGTTTCTGAAGATGAATACCTGGAATACCGCTATGCGATGCGCCCGGGCGAATATATGTTGGATTTCAGCATTCGATCACAAGGTTTAACTAGTGTTCTTAACTCGGCTGAAACTCCGGTTCTGGATTGGAAACTTAAAGGTTATCGCCATGCAAAAAGTATTTCTTATGAAAATAGGTATACAGACCTTATCTATGAATATGATGGAGATGATGATGGTAGTGTGAGCAGTGGAGATGAAGAAGAGGAGAATATTTCTTATATCGCTTACAGGCAGCATTTCTTTTCTTCTATTCTATTAACAGACAATCCATTTAAGACAAGTACTTTTGAAGTAGAAAATCTGGTTGAGGATGAAGAGGTAGATACTGTTTTTACCAAAACTTTTGCTTCTACTATTCCATTGGAGTTGAAAGCGGGAGAACTTAATTATAGTATGAACTGGTACTACGGTCCTTCAGACTATAAGATTCTGAACGATTATGATCGTAACCTTGACGAAATCATTCCTCTTGGATGGGGAATCTTTGGTTGGATCAATAAATATCTTTTCATACCATTCTTTGCGTTTTTAGCCGGAGTACTTCCAAGTTACGGCCTGGCGATCATCGCTATGACTATCGTGGTAAGAATCGTTTTATCCCCGGTAACATACAAATCCTATCTATCTCAAGCTAAGATGAAAATCCTTAGACCTGAGATCAATGAGCTAAACGAGAAGTATAAGGATAATGCTATGAAGAAGCAACAGGAAACTATGAAGCTTTATAGCAAGGCGGGAGCCAGCCCTATGAGTGGATGTTTACCTGCATTGATGCAGATCCCGGTATTCTATGCATTATTCCAGTTCTTCCCAAGTGCTTTTCAGCTAAGACAGAAAAGTTTCCTATGGGCAGATGACCTTTCAAGTTATGATACAATAGCTCAACTACCGTTCACTATTCCATTTTACGGTGATCACGTTAGTTTATTTCCTATCCTTGCTTCTATCGCCATATTCATTTATATGATGATGACCACAGGACAGAATATGCAGGCCAGCCAACAGCCTGGAATGCCTAACATGAAGTTCCTTATGTATCTTTCTCCACTTATTATGTTGATATTCTTCAATAATTACGCGAGTGGATTATCGCTTTATTACTTTACATCCAACCTTATTACAATAGGTATCATGCTGGTAATTAAATATGCGATCATCGATGAAGATAAGATCCATGCCAAGATCCAGGAGAACAAAAAGAAACCTAAAAAACAGAACAGGTTCACTAAAAAGTTCCAGGAGATGATGGAACAGGCAGAAGAACAACAAAAGAAACAGAAACGCTAACTACGTTTTCCAATAATAAAGAAAAGGCCCTGTTTTACAGAGGCCTTTTTTTTATGGCAAGGATCCAAACCTTCAATTATACTGAATAACTAGTTCAATGTATATATCAGAGTTTTGATCAAATAATACCAAAGATCTGTGTTAAGAAATAGATCTGGAACTTCAATAATGGTTAAAAAGAAAAAGCCTCTGATAATTCAGAGGCCTTTCTATTCAAACAAATAAACAAAACATTAATAAGCTATATTATTCTAATGTTGGCAATAATACCATATCGATTGCATGAATTACACCGTTAGTAGCCTGAACATCTGCAGCAACTACGGTTGAAACTCTTTCATTAACATCGGTAATGGTAACAGTTTCATCTTCCGCAACATTAATAGTAAAGTCTTCTTCAAGGAAAGTGGTTACCTCCATTCCATCTGACAATTCATCTGAAGTTACATTATCTCCGGTAACTACATGGTAAGAAAGTACGTCTGCTAACAGATCTGCATCAATATCTCCAAGTCCTTCTACTTCCAATTCTTCAAGTAAAGCAGCAAAAGCATCATCGGTTGGAGCAAATACTGTATATGGTCCTTCACCCTGAAGAGTTTCAATAAATGTATAAGAATCTTCTCTGGTCAAAGCTTCCACAAGGATCGAGAATGTTGGATCTGCAGTTGCAAACGTAGTTACATCTGGAAGTCCAATTACCGCGTCTACAGCATGAATTACTCCATTATCTACTTCAGTATCTGCAGTAGTAACAGTACTCATACCATTAAGCGTTACTCCATCATCTGTATTAACGTAAAGGCTAACGGCCTCACCATCAGGTCCAGCTTCAGCTAAACTAGTAATATACCCGGTTGAAAGATCTGTAGACATAACGCTTCCTGTTCGTACATGGTTCATTAGCACTAAGGTTAATACGTCTGTAGGTATATCACCTAATTCTGTCCAGTCGTCATTTGAATCAAGCAGTGCCTGGAATGCATCGTTGTCTGGAGCAAATAAGGTATATTCAGTATCTCCATCTAATGTTGCAGTAAGACCTGCTGCTTCGATAGCCGCAGCTAGTGAAGAATAATCGTCGTTCGCATTCAAATAATCAATGATCGTGTTAGATTCCACCGGAGTATCATCAGCAGGATCTGGTCCCGGATCTACCGTCACGTCATCATCAAATTGGAAATCGTCGTCTTCATCACAAGCTGTGAATCCGAAGCAAATAATAAGTGCAAGAATACTTAACTTCGCATTTTTTAAAATAAAATTCATAATTCTAAGTTTTAGTTATTGATTAGCTTTTGACTTTGTGTAAAAGTAGAACCAAAATACCTATAATTCTGTTTAATCTTTGTTAAAAATGAATAAACATCAATTTTTTTTAATCATATCACTCTATTTATCAGCTATTTGTATAGGGCAAGAAAACCAGTTTGACGCCGAAGGACGTCGTCATGGCACCTGGAAAGTAGATTTTGAAGGTACTTCTAACCCTAAATTTGAAGGGAAATTCGAGCATGGAAAAGAAACTGGAAAATTTAAATTCTACAAAAAAGGATATTATGATCATCCGGCTGCAATCATGAATTTTGTAGAAGGAAAAGACTCAGTTCAGGTAACTTATTACACCCAGAAGGGTGCTCCAATTAGTGAAGGAAAGATGCTGGACAAAAAACGTGAAGGGAAATGGGTTTACTTTCATCAGGAATCAGATAGTATCATGATGACCGAGGATTATAAGAACGACACACTAAATGGTTTTCAAAAAACTTACTTTAAAAACGGGAAGCTTGCAGAGAAAACCGAATATATAAAAGGAGAAAAGCACGGAGAAAGCATTATTTATGCAGATAACAGCCAGATCACTAAAAAACTGAAATATAAGGACGGCCAATTACATGGCCCGGCAGAATATTATACCGCAAAAGGTGAAAAGATCATGGAAGGTTCTTATTCCGAAGGCAGTAAATCTGGGCATTGGAAATATTATAAAGACGGAGAACTAGAAAGCGAGGAAGATTATTAAAATTGAATATATTTGAATAACTAAAATATCTACTTATGAAAAAGCTCTTAATCTTACTATTATCAATAAGTTTATTCACCGCCTGTAGCGACGATGATGATTCAGGTACAGAAGGAAATATTGTTGGAACCTGGAGACTTGCAGCCGCTACCAATGTACCTGGCTTCACTGTTGATGAGTGCACCGGGCAATCTACCATAACTTTTAATGCGGATAATACAGCTTCTTCTACCTTCTATTCAGAGGTTCAGGAACAATGCGTGGCAAATACTGACAGTGGTTCGTGGAGTAATTCTTCCGGCTCACAATACACAATTGAAATACCAGGTTTTGATGAACCAGTAGATGGGACGGTAACTTTTAGTAATGAAAACAGGTTTACATTTACTCCGAATGATCTGCCAACTTCAAGCCTTACCTTTGAAAGAAATTAAAAGGTTTTTAAATCGAATTTAAAGGTGGCTTTCGCCACCTTTTTTTATTTCGTAATTTTGTGCGCGCTAATCCGACTCTTACATCGGTCATAGCAAATGAATAAAAAATCCAGAATGAAAAAAGTTGTAGTCGGTTTGTCCGGAGGTGTAGATTCAAGTGTTTCAGCCTATCTTTTAAAAGAGCAGGGTTATGAAGTGATTGGGCTGTTCATGAAGAACTGGCACGACGATTCAGTAACCATCTCTGATGAATGTCCCTGGCTGGATGATAGTAACGACGCCATGATGGTTGCCGATAAATTAGGTATTCCTTTTCAAACAGTTGACCTTAGCGAGCAGTACAAGGAACGTATCGTAGATTATATGTTTAATGAGTATGAGAAAGGTCGGACTCCAAATCCCGATGTACTTTGTAATCGTGAGATCAAATTCGACGTTTTCATGAAGATCGCTTTATCGCTCGGGGCAGATTACGTGGCAACCGGTCATTATTGCCGAAAAGCAGAATTCAAAAAGGATAATGAAACGGTTTACCAGCTTTTATCTGGAAAAGACAATAATAAGGACCAATCCTATTTTCTTTGCCAGTTAACCCAGGAACAACTTTCTAAAACTCTCTTCCCTATTGGCGAATTACAAAAATCTGAAGTTAGAAAGATCGCTGCAGAACAGGACCTGGTAACGGCTGAAAAGAAAGATTCTCAGGGACTTTGCTTTATAGGTAAAGTACGATTACCCGACTTTCTTCAACAGAAATTAAAACCGAAGGAAGGTGTTATTGTTGAAGTTCCGGCAGATCATGATACGTATGCTGAGGATGATGCCAGTTTTAATAACCAGATCGCTCAGTTAAAATATCTTTCTAAAAAATTCAACTATCAGTTGGAAGACGGGAAAATAGTGGGTAAACACCAGGGTGCACATTATTTCACCAAGGGCCAGAGAAAGGGCCTCGCTGTTGGCGGAACCCCTGAACCTTTGTTCGTGATAGATACAGACGTTGATGAGAACGTGATCTATACCGGCCAGGGTAAGGATCATCCGGGAATTTATCGTCAAGGACTTTTTATTTCCCAGGATGAAGTTCATTGGGTGCGCAGGGATCTGGCCATTGAAAATGGCGAAGAACTTAAGGTTAAAGCAAGGATAAGGTATCGCCAGCCATTACAGGATGCAACTCTTTACCAGACAGAAAATGGGATGTATGTGATCTTTGAAGAACCTCAGGCGTCCATTACCGAAGGTCAGTTCGTGGCCTGGTATAAAAACGAAGAGCTGTTAGGATCTGGTGTAATTTCTTAACTAGATCTTCATAAATACCGAGAGGCTGAATCTTTACCAGCACCTCAATAAATTTTCAAAAAATCGAATTCTTATATAAATAGATCCTGCCGGCTTTTCCGGCGGGATTTATATTATTATGTTTGAATAAAATTATTCAGGAAACACTTATATCCTTTTAAATAATGGCTACCAACAATAAGATCACACAACTTTTTAATATAGAATATCCTTTGATCCAGGCAGGAATGATCTGGGCTAGTGGCTGGAAACTGGCGAGCGCGGTATCAAATGCCGGCGGACTGGGAATTATTGGCTCGGGATCTATGTATCCCGACGTTCTTAGAGAGCATATTCAGAAATGTAAAAAAGCAACAGATAAACCATTTGCGGTGAATGTTCCTATGCTCTATCCAGAGATCGATAAGATCATGGAGATCATTATTGAAGAAGGAGTAAAGATCGTATTCACTTCTGCCGGAAACCCGAAAACATGGACTAAACATCTACAGGATCATGGAACAAAGGTAGTACATGTAGTGAGCAGTGTGAAATTCGCAATGAAATCTGAAGAGGCTGGTGTAGATGCTGTAGTTGCCGAAGGTTTTGAAGCTGGTGGCCATAACGGGCGCGATGAGACCACTACCTTCACCCTAATCCCGATGGTAAAGGAAAAGATATCCATTCCTTTAATCGCTGCAGGTGGAATAGCAACCGGAAGAGGAATGCTGGCGGCAATGGTCCTTGGTGCAGATGCAGTACAGGTAGGCAGCCGATTTGTGGCCACTCCTGAAGCATCTTCGCATAAAAATTTCAAGGAAATGGTGGTGAAAGCAAAAGAAGGAGATACTGTTTTAACACTGAAAGAACTTGCTCCGGTTAGATTGCTGAAAAATAAATTTTATGAGGATGTGCAAAACCTATATTCCAAAGCCCCAAGCAAGGAAGAACTTATTGAATTATTAGGAAGAGCACGCGCAAAAAAAGGAATGTTTGAAGGTGATCTTGAAGAAGGGGAACTTGAAATAGGACAAATATCAGGACTCATTCATGAGATCAAACCGGCCGCTGAAATTGTAAATGAAATGATAACCGAATTTGAAGCAGCTAAAAAAGAAGTTGCTGAGCTTTAACTGGAATAATTTTCCAGCTTCTTTAGTTCTAAACTAACAAATTCACGCCACTTCATTTCAGCATCTCTATTTTCGCTGTGGGAAGTTTCCTTGTCGAATCTATTCTGCATTTCAACGCGTTCAGATTCTATACGATTATAAATACGTTTCAGATCCTGCCGAATATTTCTGCCAATTTCATATTCAGCTAAAGCTTTTCTAAGCTTACGAGCATGCAATTCAGAAATATCAAAATGCAATTGCTCATGACCTAGCAAATAATCCCTTTCATTTATATCTTCCTGCACCCATGAACGCCCTGGATAAAAATTGGTGAAAACCTCATGTTCCAGAATAGGAACTCCTGTTGCCGTGCTATAATTCCAGGTATAGCTTATCCCTGAATTCGTATTTGCGGAATATGATAAAGTAGTATCAGGTTCAGCTTTAAAATCCTGCCAGGTGAGTTGCCTTTCCTGCTGCCACTTGATCTTCTCTTGTTCCTGAGCCCATATTGCTCTAAAGAAAAAAAGATAGCAGATTAAAAGCCCGGTACTTTTCATGAATATTTAAAAGAGATATTCTTCTCGATATCTGGATGTAAACTTTCAAGCACTGGGCAGGTTCTTCCAGTGTTTTCAAGGATCTTTGTCTCCTTTTCGCCGTAAGTTTCAGGAAAAAGTATATTCACATCAATTCTGGAGATCCTTCGAGGATCTGCTGCCATGGTTTTAGTTACCTCGGCAGAAGCTCCGTCCATATTTACCCCTAGAGATTCAGCTTTGATCCCCATAACGGTTAGCATACAGGTGGCCAGAGCATTGGCGACCGTATCTGTTGGTGAAAAAGCCTGGCCCTTGCCATGATTATCCACCGGCGCATCTGTGATCATTTTAGAACCACTTTGCAGGTGCTCAGACTCTGTTCTTAAACCACCTAGGTATTTTACTTTAGAGGTCATTGGCTTCGCTTATAGTTAGGTCCTTATTAATTTTCAAAAGATAGATCGCATCATTGGTGAATCCTCCATTTGGATTAGGCATATAATGAAATTTACTTTCGTAATACTCGGTAAAACCAGGATATCTTTCAAAAGAATCGTAAAGATCATCTGCCGAAGCCAGTCTCAAAAGAACATCAAGTGTAAGATCATAACCTCTAAGAGCGTACCTATTTGGTTCAATATTGAATCTTTCCAGGTACTTCTCATTAAAATTCTCTGTGGCCGTATTATCGTATTCTTTATCTACAGAAGGATAGTGAAATTTTAGATTCCCAAGGTGATTATTAGATATGATATCATTTTCAAATGCACTGGTCTTATTAGTTGTAAGAAGAGTGATATCGTGATTTCGCGCCAACCTGTTCAAAGCTGAAGTTGCACTGCTCACTACATTGATATTGTCTGATTCCAGGATTACCAGGTTAGGTCCTGAGGTCATCATATTGGTAAGAGCTTCTTCAGAAACATAATTATCTGTAGGGCTTACCGTTCTCGCAGATGGTAGAATGCTATTTAGTTCACTCTTTATCTGGAAAGCCTTTCCATCAGCAATAATTATAATATTCTTACCAGCAGAATTTCTCGAAATAAAATCCAGCATTGCATTTTTCATGAATTCATCTGTAGGAACCGATTGAAAAAGGTTCTGATAACCTCTCATGCTTCGGTTGGAAAGCGGATTGATCACCGGAACATTCTTATTCTCCAGTCTGGCCGCCGCTGCCTCGGTAGGACCTTGTAGTAATGGACCAATCACGGCATCTACATTGCTAAAATCGTTCGTATTAATAACATTTGCAACATCAGATGCATTCTGCCTGGTGTCATAAACCTTCAAATTGGTAGAGATGCCCATCGATTTTGCTTTATCTATCGCCATAAGAACTCCACTATAAAAATCAAGGGAAATTCTAACCACCCTTTCATTCATAATAGAATTGCGATAGGTTTCTATAGAATCCTCCTCAATCTTATTAAGGTGGTAAGGCAGCATAAGAACGATCTCTTTGGTACTGCGGTTATTTATAGAACTACTAAGATCCATTTTGGTATTGGCATATTCGCCTGTACCGGTATAACTATCATCATCAATATTTTCACCATCTGGATTCTCCGGAACTTTTAATACCATCCCGAATTTAAGTCCGTCTTTTAAGGCAGGATTCAGTTGTTTCAGTGAATCTATACTAACACCAAATCTTCTGGTTAGACTGAATAGTGTTTCCTGTGGTTTCACCTCATAGAATCTGAAACGGTCATCTGTGATGATCACAGGCTCGTCTTCAAGAACATCTGTACCTACTCTTATCATCATTCCCGGCTGCAAAGTTTCTACCCGTGGATTAATAGACTCAAGTTCTTTCACGGTCATCCCGTATTTTCTCGCGATCCCGTATTTGGTCTCCTTAGGAAGAACGATGTGTTCACGTGTTTTTGCCTGGGATTCCTGAGGTTTTGAAACAGGTGCAGGTTTAGGAGTATTATCAGCAATTATCGAATTATTAGTAGCCGCCGGAGCTGCACCACCCTGAGGTATTCTAATGGTTTCGCCCATCTGCAACTCTTTTGAATAAAGCTGCTTATTATACCTCTTGATATCATCAACGGTTACATTGTATTCTTTAGACAGGCTATAAAGGGTTTCCTTTTTCTTAACCTTATGGTCTATAAACTGCACTGAACTTTCAGTCTTAGCTTCAGATTTAGTCGCATCTACAGGGATAACGAGTTTTTCGTTCACTCCTATCCCCTCTTTAGCTTCCGGATTGTATTTGTAAATATCTTCCTCATCTATACTATAGGTTTGAGAGATACTGAAAACGGTTTCCCCTTTTTTTACAGTATGATATTTATAGGACTGGGCATTTGCCGAAGTCGCATAAAATTGAAAAAGAAAGCATATTACAAATAGGTACTTCATTATGATCGATTTAGGTTGAAATGAAAATTATCTTATTCCCACTCAATTGTTGCAGGCGGTTTTGAACTGATATCATACACCACTCTATTAACGCCCTTTACCCTGTTAATTATTGTATTAGACGTTTTTTGTAAAAATTCATAAGGCAAATTCACCCAGTCTGCAGTCATCCCGTCTGTAGATTCTACCGCTCTAAGAGCTACCACCTGCTCATAGGTTCTTTCATCTCCCATAACTCCAACAGACTGAATTGGTAACAGGATCGCTCCTGCCTGCCAAACTTTATCATATAACATCCAGTCTCTTAAACCCTGGATGAAAACATGGTCTACTTCCTGCAGGATACGTACCTTTTCTGCGGTGATATCCCCAAGGATCCTAATCGCAAGACCAGGTCCAGGAAAAGGATGTCTACCGAGTAATTCCTTATCTATACCAAGTTCCTTACCAACTCTTCTAACCTCATCTTTGAATAACATTCTAAGAGGCTCCACAACTTTCAATTTCATAAAGTCTGGCAAACCACCTACGTTATGGTGAGATTTGATCGTCACCGAAGGTCCGTTTACTGAAACCGATTCAATAACATCTGGATAAATGGTTCCTTGTGCAAGGTAAACCACATCCTTTATCTCATGCGCTTCGTCGTCAAAAACTTCAATAAAAGTATTCCCGATGGCTTTACGCTTTTCCTCAGGATCGCTTAATCCTTTTAGAGCATCCAGAAATCGTGCCGAAGCATCAACTCCCTTAACGTTAAGCCCCATATGTTTATATTGATCCAGAACGCTTTCGAATTCGTTCTTTCTTAAAAGACCATTATTTACAAAAATGCAATAAAGGTTTTTTCCGATAGCTTTATGAAGAAGAACTGCCGCTACGGTAGAATCAACTCCACCACTAAGACCTAATACTACCTTATCATCTCCGATCTTTTCCTTAAGCTCTGAAACCGTAAGATCCACAAAAGCTCCCGGAGTCCAGGTTTGTTTGGTGCCGGCGATCTTTACTAGAAAATTCTCCAGCAATTGCTTTCCATCTGTAGAGTGATATACCTCTGGATGGAACTGTATAGCAAAAGTTTCTTCCCCTTCAATTCTGTAAGCCGCGTTCAGTACATCTGAGGTACTGGCCAGTCTCACTCCATTTTCAGGAAGGTCGATAATAGAATCACTATGGCTCATCCAAACCTGTGAATTCTCCTTAATATTTTCAAATAAAGGTTCAGCATCCTTGATCACAGAAAGATTGGCTCTACCATATTCCCTGGTATCTGAAGGTTCTACTTTTCCCCCTGAGAAATGCGCCAGGTATTGTGCGCCATAACAAACTGCCAAAACCGGTAGTTTGCCACGAATTTGTGAAAGATCTGGGTGCGGTGCATCTTCAGCTCTTACCGAAAATGGACTTCCGGAAAGGATGACTGCTTTAAAACCTGATAAATCTTCTGGTATTTTGTGATAAGGATAAATTTCGCAGTAAATATTCAGCTCTCTAACTCTTCGTGCTATAAGCTGGGTGTACTGCGAGCCAAAGTCTAGGATGAGTACGTTGTTTTGCATGCGCAAAAATAGGAAAACGAGAAAAAATGAAAGCAAAGGATTTGATAAAATTTCTATATTTAATTAAGCATAAACATCTACCCATGAAATACATTAGTGCGATCATCTTTTCTATCGCGATAGTCCTAGCAGCCTGGTTTCTGGGCGATTCTTACGTTTCAAGAGCAAATCCAGATGGTGTGATCTCGGTGACGGGATCTGGAAGTGAAAATTTCATTTCAGACCTTATAGTTTGGGAAGGTAGATTCAGCAGGATGAATCCTAACCTTGAGGAAGCCTATACCCAATTGAACCGGGATAAGGAAATCGTTAGAAAATATTTAGTTGACCAGGGCATTAAGGCCGAAAATATCGTTTTCAACTCTGTGCAGACGATTGAACAGATGGAAAATCAATATCAAAACGGAAATTTTACCGGTAGCATCTTTAAAGGATATGAACTCATCCAGCCAATAAAAATTGAATCAACAGAAGTTGAGCTTATAGAAAGTGTATCTCGTGAAATTACTGAATTACTGAACAAGGGAGTTCAGTTCAATTCCTCACCACCCAGATATTACTACACTAAGATCGCCGATCTGAAAATCCAGATGATCTCTAAAGCTACCGAAGATGCTCGGTTAAGAGCGGAAAAGATCGCTGCCAATAGTGGCGAATCCCTCGGAGATCTAAAGAGCGCAAACATGGGTGTATTTCAAATTACGGGACAAAATAGTGGAGAAGATTATAGCTGGAGCGGCGCTTATAATACTGCAGATAAAAATAAAACAGCCTCAATTACTATGAGGCTGGAGTATGAAATTGATTGATCTTATTTACTAGTGTTGGCCTGCGCCAGCCGATGTACTTACAAAGTCACGGTATATTTTCCACTCACCATCAATATTCTTCCATAAAGTGGAATATTGTCCATGATCAACCTTTTGTCCGTCTGCAGTATGGATTTCGTAGCTACCAATTTCATGAGCATAGTCGCCAAAATCAAGAACTTCATTCGTTTGGACAACTAACTTCAAATTTTGATCGGCCATGGGCTTATGCGCATTCGTTACGGCTTCTCTTCCGTTTAAAGCTTCCTCCCCAGACATTTTAAACATCACATCTTCGGCAAAGAAAGAACCGAATGCATCATAGTCTCCATTTTCCATGGCTTCCTGCATACTTTTAGAATTCTTTTCGATCACAGATTTAACATCAGAAGAACCCTGAGAATTCATAGTAAAACACATTGAAACAGCTGCACAGAACAGTACAATTACTTTTTTCATAATTAAAATTGGTTTAGTTGGTTAATTGTTTCCCTCAAAAGGGTATTCTAATATATGAAAAATAGCAGCTAAGTTTCAAATTAACAGAAACTTACAACTAACTCAGTGTCGCCAGAATTTCATCTATATCCTTTTCTGTAGTATCCGGATTTATAAAACAAAATCTTATTACGCTTTCCTCCTTCCAAAGTGAGGGAGTAACCAGTGCAAAACCAGAATTATGATTTTTGTAGGTCCAGTCCCGATAATCCTCTGCAACCCATCCTTTTCTCTTGAATAGAACTACCGATAAACTTGCCGGTCTTACCAACTCAAGTTCGTTATTCTTTTTGACCTTCTCGGCGGCAATTTTAGCCAGCTCTATCCCACGCTCAATCGCCTTTTTATATTTATTGGTACCATGCATCGCCAATGAGAACCACAATGGCATTCCGCGAAGTCGTCGGGTAAGCTGAATTTGATAATCTGCCGGGTTAAATCCCTGCGCCCCTTCATCCTTGAAGATCTCCAGGTAAGCACCTTTCTGAGAATGTGCTTTTTTAGCGAGCTCTAAATTCTTATAAATAACAGCCCCGCAATCGTAAGGAGAAAACAGCCATTTATGAGGATCTATAGTGATACTGTCTGCTTTCTCTATTCCGTTGAAAAGATGTCTTACCGAATTCGCCGCGAGTGCTCCTCCACCATATGCGCAGTCTACATGCAACCAGATATTTTCTTCCTCACATATATCTGCTATCCCCTGCAGATCATCTATGATTCCGGCATTCGTGGTACCACCGGTAGCAACGATTGCAAATAATCTGTTTCGATCATTTTCATCCATTTCATCCAGTGCCTTTCTCAACTCAGTTCCGGATAGATATTCTTCTTCAGAATCAATAAGCTGGATATCTGCATCCATCACTTTCGCCATAGATTTAATAGAACTATGAGCTCCGGTCGAGGCCAATAATAAGGCTCTGTCTCTGGCATGACCTGGCTTTTGTTCCCTCCATTCTTCTCTGGCGGTCACCAGCGCCGAAAGATTGGCGGCTGTACCACCACTGGTAAAAACACCAAAAGCACCTTCAGGTAATTTGGTAAGGGAAACCAGCCATTTCATAGCCTGGTTCTCACAAAAAATTCCACCAGCACCTTCCATCCAGTAAGCTCCATGAATACTTGAAGCCGAAGTCACAAGGTCAAACATGATCGCTGCCCTGGTAGGTGCGGCCGGTACAAATGCCAGGTGGCGCGGGTGATCTATAGGAACAGTTGCCTTTACCAGTACATCTCTGAATAACTGGAAGGCATTTTCTCCACCTATTCCTTCAGGAGTGATGGTCTCTCCTACAATTCTTAGTAAATCCTCTTCTTTTTTGGGTGACCCAAGTTCAGGTGTTACGTTGGAGATACGATCTATTGTATATTTCATGACATCGAGGGTCATTTCCACAAGATCCATATCTATGGTATGCATTCTATTCTTTTCCAAAAGTCAAAATTTTAAAGTTAGATTCCAGGGGATCTAAATTCTCTAAAAGGTTTTTGATAAGTTCTTCACCAAATTCTACGTAAAACTCAGAAAAATTGGTTTGTCTTTCCTGTAGGCTGCGATTCGGAAATAGATCGTTCTGAAGTTTAGCTATCCTCTCTACCTCATCTTTCAGCTTCCTTTTTTGCGCTTTCAAAAGTCTATTTTCGAGATTATCTAGTCCTTTCAACTGCTTCACCTCCTGAGCTTTTACAGCTCCCAGGAAGGTTTCATCTGTTTGTTCAGCCAGATCATACATATGTTGAAACTGCTTAACCAGATGTTCCTTTTGTGGTGAAAAGTCTATATCTATATTTGAAATCTTCCTTACTTTCCTGTTTATAAGTTCATGCTGTTTCAGAAAAAGTTCAGGTATGGAAATATTTAAACGTTCGCGTTTCCCATTTTGCTTAGCTGTCTGCAGCAAGGCCGAATTCCGAAGCAACAAAAATGGAAATGTTATCTTTTCCGCTTCAAAGTATGATTTCAACTCCAGCCAGTATGCCAGTTCACCTCCACCACCTATATAGCAAAGATTTGGCAATATCACTTCCTGATAAAGCGGCCGTAGCATCACATTAGGACTAAACCGCTCCGGATGTTCCTTTAACTCCATTAGAATCTCATCTTTATTCCAGGAGATCTCCGTTTCGTGAACAAAGTATTTTCCGTCTTTTTCAATGATCCTTTCACGAAGTTCATCTGTTAAATAGAAAAGGTTTATCTCTCGAGGATTCACCTGGATATTATATCCCAGAGAATTTATTTTTTCAACAGTTTCTGAGGTTTTGCTATGCGATATTTGTTTGGTAAGCTCATTTTCCACAAAAGGGACAAAGTGTTTTTTCAGTCTTTTATCGCCGGCTGCCATGATCACTAAACCATATTCTCCAAAAATTTCATTAGCAATGAATCGGGTGGCATCGGTTAGATTATCATGCTCCAGATATCCTTTCTCAAAAAGGGATTTAAGATATTCTGCATTTTCACCTCCGCCGATCTCAGCTGAAAACAGTTTAAAAACTTCCTCAAGTCCTTCCGTAGAAAGTTTTCCAACAGCAGTGTTTCCAGCCCTTTTATCTGCATTGTTCCATTTGAACTTCTTACCATTGAGATTGAAATAGTTTATTTCTTCAAAATCATGATCTTCTGTCGCCATCCAGTAGATGGGAATAAAGTTTTTTTCAGGATATTTATGTTTTAACTGCCTCGTAAGATTTATGGTAGAAATTATCTTATATAGAAAATAAAGCGGACCAGTAAAAAGGTTCAACTGATGCCCGGTCACCACGGTGAAAGTATTTTCAGAAGCCAAAGAATCAATATTTTCTCCTGTTCTTTCAGAAACTTCAAGGCCTGAATATTGATCATTTAAAACTTCGACCAGGTCTTTACGAATACTTTGATCATAACTCTTCTGTTTCTCCTCTATCTGAGGCCCAAAATTTTCAATTTTTGGATACCGGTTATAGAATTCTTTCAGGCTGTCTTTTTCAGCCAGATAATCAAGAATTAAAGGTGAAAAGTAATTGGTTTCGGGATAGAGAATTGTTTCTTCCGACATTGTATCGTATGATATTTGGTGTAAATATACGGTGTTTTGGATACTTTTTTAAAAGCCTGGTTTTTTAAGAAACTATTAACAATGCAGGAAAAATAGCCAAGTATTTAATTAATAACTTTCTAAGGCTAAATTTCAGAAATATGTACTCCAATATTCTTAAGATCGTATTAATATTTTCTGTAGCCCTCTTCTTTTCTTGTAGTTCGTCAGACGATTCTAATCCCCCGGCATCTGAAAGAACCTATGCTGATGTGGAGGCCGACTTCCAGGAAATAGATTTCCAAACTGGTATTAATGACGTTTCCCTGGTAAATACTATTGGGGTAGAATGGTTTTTCAGGGTGATTATCCCAGAAGGAGACCTTTCTTCAAACCCAAGACCTTTGGTTATGACCTTACATGGTGCCGCGGGAGGCAATCCCGATGCTCATAAGACCACTGCCTGTTATGCTGAGCCGGGTTTTGAAGCAATTGATCCAATAATTATCAGCCCGAATGGCGGAACCCAGGACTGGCTGCAGTTTGCCAACCAGGATCTAGTGCTAAGCCTTATAGATCTTGCGGTTAAATATTTACCGGTAGATGATTCTAAAATAGTAGTCAACGGTTATAGCAATGGAGGTAATGGAGCCTGGTTCTATGGGGAAACACAACCCAATCTGGTAAGCGCTGCCATCCCTATGGCAAGTTCTTATAGCACTTATAGTACCCAGGGAACTCCCAGGAGAATGGATATCCCTATGTATGTAATACATGGAGAGGATGATGAATTATTTTCTTTAGAAGAAACTCAGGAATGGGTGGAAGCTACCAACAGCGTAGGCAGCGATGTGACCCTGGAGGTTGCACCTGGACTAACGCACAACGAGCCGTGTAATTATGTGGAATATTTGAAGAATGCCGCGAATTGGTTACAAACTGATGTCTGGAATTAAATAAACCTGGTAGGGAAGAGAATTTTTCAGATTCCAATATAATTTTATTATAAACAGGCTTTATATTTACTGATATTATTCACAAACCCTAAATTGAATGAATTATCAGTACGCTATCTTGAGCTTTTTTCTTTGCATAGGACAATTTTTAACAGCTCAGGAATTACAATCTCCTTCAGATTTTCTTGGATACGAACTTGGCAGTCAGTTTTCACGTCATGCAGATGTGGTGAACTATTTTAAAAATATTGCGGAAACCTCCCCGATGGTTGAGTACCACACCTACGGAAAAACCAATGAAAGACGACCTCTTACTTACGCTGTGATTTCTTCTGAAGCGAATATCTCTAATCTTGAAAATATCAGGAAAGCGCATATAAATAGTACTGATGATGATTCCGAGAATAAAAATTCAGAAGTTGCCATTGTCTGGCTAAGTTATAATGTTCATGGTAATGAAGCCTCCAGTACAGAAGCGGCCATGAAAACGCTCTTCAACCTTATAACAGAAAAAAAAGACTGGCTTGAGAATACTGTGGTCATTATGGATCCCTGTGTAAATCCCGATGGAAGGGATCGCTACGCCAATTGGTATAATCAGGTAAAAACAGAACCTTACAATGTTTTTCAGGAAGCTTCTGAGCACCATGAACCATGGCCGGGTGGTAGACCAAACCATTATCTTTTTGACCTTAATCGTGACTGGGCCTGGGCAACGCAAATAGAAACCCAGGAAAGATTAAAAGTATACAATCAATGGTTGCCTCATATCCATGTAGATTTTCATGAACAGGGAATAAATGAGCCATATTATTTTGCTCCGGCAGCTGAACCTTTTCATGAAGTGATCACTCCGTTTCAGAGAGATTTCCAGACCAGGATTGGTAAGAACCACGCTAGATATTTTGATAAGGAAGGATGGTTATATTTTACCGGGGAGCGCTTTGATCTCCTCTACCCCAGTTACGGAGATACCTACCCTACATACATGGGTGCTATTGGGATGACCTATGAACAGGCGGGTCATGGACGAGCAGGATTGGGAATTAGAACCGATGAAGGATATATTTTAACCTTAAAAGATCGCCTCGAACATCATTACACCACCGGGCTTTCAACCGTAGAGGTTGCTTCTAAGAACGCTTTAGAATTGAACAAAGAGTTCCAGAATTATTTTAGCGATGAAGATTTTGATTATAAGAGCTATGCCCTTAAAGGAAGTTCTGATAAACTGGAATTACTTAAGGAATTACTGGACCGGCACGAAATTAAATATTCTTACGGAAATTCTGGAAAAATAAGCGGATACAGTTTTAACGGGAATGGCAAAGGTAGCTTAAGTAGTGATGAGAATACGCTCATTGTCTCTACAGATCAGCCAAAGGGAAAAATGGTAAAAGTTTTATTTGAACCTAAAACTAAACTACAGGACTCCCTTACCTATGATATCACAGCCTGGAGCCTTCCTTACGCTTATGGACTGGATGCTGTGGCGAGTACCAGAGAAATCTCAGGTTCAGATAAGGTAAGTACTACTAATTTTCAAAATACGGTAAATGAAAATGGAGCCGGCTATATCGCAAAATGGGACAGCATGCAAGATGCACAGTTCCTGGCAGACCTAATTAAAAAGGGAGTCAAAGTAAGGTTTAGTGAAGTTCCTTTCGAAAGCAACGGACAAAAGTTCGCTCCCGGAAGTCTTATTATTACTAAAAGTGATAACCGGAAACTTGAAAATTTCGATACCAAAGTTATTGAAACGGCTAATAATCATAAGCGACAGCTATTAACCGCCGAAACTAGTTTTGCCGGCAGCGGTCCCGATTTTGGATCTCCAGATATCAAGATCATCAATGAACAAAGAATAGGTTTACTAAAAGGAAATGAGGTTTCCTCGTTAAATTTTGGAGAGATCTGGTATTTCTTTGAGCAGGACCTTAATTATCCTGTAACACCTATAAATACTGAATATTTTGACAGAATTGATCTAAACGATCTGGATGTACTAATCATGCCTGAAGGCTGGTATAGTGACTTTATGGATGAAAAAACTTTAGAGAAGATCTCTTCATGGGTTAAAAATGGAGGAAAACTTATTGCAGTTGGGAACGCCGTTGGAACTTTCAATGAAAAAGAGGGCTTCGGAATTTCAGAAAATAAGCAGATTGAAAAAGATTCTACTACCACTGAGGCTAATCTAATTCCATACGCCAAAAGAGAACGCGAAAGCATTAAAGATCTCATTACCGGAAGCATCATTAAAACAAAAATTGATAATACGCATCCGCTGGCGTTTGGATACGACGATAATTATTTCAGCCTGAAATTAAGTAGTGACAGTTACTCATTATTAAGCGATGGTTATAATGTTTCTTATATTGAGGATCCTGAAGTGGTTTCAGGTTTTGCCGGTAGCGAAGCGGTTAAAAATTTAAAGAACTCACTGGTATTTGGAGAGGTTGAAATGGGCGAAGGAAGTATCATTTATATGGTAGACAATCCCTTATTCCGAGCTTTCTGGCAAAATGGAAAATTATTCTTTGCCAACGCCATATTTTTCACCAATAATACTGGTTTCGATTATTAATAATAAGTCACAACATGAAATTCATTAGATCATATATCATCATATTTATCCTGGGAAGTTTGGGTACTGCTGTTGCTCAGGAAAAGACAGAAAATTTCTCGGTAGATTTTGAAACTTTTAACCTTGAAAATGGATTAAAAGTGATCCTTCATCAGGACACCTCAGATCCAGTAGTAGCGGTAGCATTAACCGCTCATGTAGGATCAGCTCGGGAAAAAGAAGGAAGAACGGGTTTTGCACATTTATTCGAGCATCTTTTATTCCTTGAATCTGAAAATCTCGGAAAGGGCGGTCTTGATAAATTAAGCGCGCGCATTGGAGGTTCAGGGGCGAACGGTTCTACCAGTAGAGACAGGACCAATTATTTTCAAACCGTACCGAATGATGCCCTGGAAAAAATGATCTGGGCCGAAGCCGATAAACTTGGTTATTTCATTAATACCGTAACCGAGCCAGTGCTGGCGAAGGAAAAGCAAGTAGTTAAAAATGAAAAGCGCCAGGGAGTAGATAACCGTCCTTACGGGCATACTTTCTACGTGATAGACCGTAATCTTTACCCGGAAGATCATCCTTATAACTGGCAGGTAATTGGTAGCCTGGAAGACCTGCAGAACGCCACCTTACAGGATGTAAAAGATTTTTATAATAAATGGTATGTTCCGAATAATGTGATCCTTACCATTTCAGGAAATTTTGATAAAGAACAGGCGCGTGAATGGGTTCATAAATATTTTGATGAGATCCCTCGCGGCCCGGAAGTGCAGGAACTGGAAAAGCAATTAGTGAACCTTCAGGAATCTAAAAGCCTGTATCATGAAGATAACTTTGCCAAACTACCAGAGTTGACACTGGCCTGGCCTTCGGTCTATTCATACCACGAAGACTCCTTCGCCCTGGAAATTCTTTCGAATTATTTAGCTGATGGAAAAAATGCACCACTTTATAAAAAACTGGTTGAGCAAAAAAAACTTAGCAGTGATGTAAATATGTTCAATTATACCTCTGAGCTGGCCGGGCAATTGATGCTTCAGGTTAGAGCCTATGACGGTAAGGATCTGGATTCAGTTAAAATGGCTATCGAGGAAACTTTCTCTGAGTTTGAAAAAAACGGAATTCCGCAGAAAGATCTCAAAAGGATAAAGGCGGGACTAGAAACGAATTTCTATAATTCTATTTCGAGTGTATTAGGAAAAGGATTTCAATTAGCCCAATATGAGATCTTTGCAAAAGATCCTAACTTTATTAACAAAGAAGTAGACAAGATGCTGGCAGTTACTACAGATGATGTTATGCGAGTTTTCAAAAAATATATTAAAGACAAAAATTATGTTGCGACCAGCTTTGTGCCCAAAGGACAATTAGACCTGGCTCTTGAAAATTCTGAAAAAGCTGAAATCGTTGAGGAAAAGATCGTAGAAGGCGCAGAAGAAGATTTCGACCCTAATCAAAAAGTAAGTTACAAAAGAACTCCCTCGAGTTTTGACCGAAGCATGGAGCCGCCATATCATGGAAAACCAGAGTTGAATATTCCAGAGATCTGGGATGCAAGAATGCCTTCTGGAATGCAGGTGATGGGAATTACCAATAACGAAGTGCCGGTAGTAAGATTCAGCCTGGAAATGAAAGGCGGTCAGTTACTGGAAAGCCGCGATAAAGCAGGAGTTTCAAATATGCTCGCCAGTATGATGACCAAAGGAACAGCTAAAAGAACCCCGGCAGAACTGGAAGAAGCTATCGAATTGTTGGGTGCAGATATCTATGTAAATGCCGGCGAGGAAAAGATCACTATCTCTGGAAATACCCTGGCTAAAAACTATGCAGAGACAATGGATCTGGTTAAGGAGATCTTACTGGAACCAAGATGGGATGAAAAGGAATTTGAACTTCTTAAACAACAAACTTTAAGTGAGCTGCAGGAAGAAATGGGTGAGCCAAATGCCATCGCTCAAAATGAGTTTAAAAAACTTATTTATGGCGAGAACAGCATACTCTCTTATAATCAATTAGGAACTCCAGAAACTGTAAAAGGTCTAAGTATAGAAGATCTAAAAAATTATTATGAGGAGAATTTATCGCCACTCGCCTCGACTTTTCTTGCCGTGGGAGCGGTTGATAAATCTGAAGCGGTAAATTCGGTAAAGGCAATTTCAGCAAGTTGGGCACCAAAAAATGTGGATTTTCCTGAGATCCCGGAATTTGAACTTCCAAAGAAATCAAGAGTTTACTTTTATGATGTCCCGGGAGCAAAACAATCTGTCTTTGCTTTTGGAGCACCCTCACTATCTGCAAAAAATGAAGATTTCTACCCGGCAGAAGTAATGAACTATCGTTTAGGCGGTGGTAGTTTCGCTTCGAGACTCACCCAGGAATTAAGGGAAGGTAAAGGTTACACTTACGGAATAAGATCAAGATTTTCAGACAGGTCTTATATAGGGCCTTTTATGATCACCAGTGGTGTAAGAAGCAATATTACTTATGAAGCTGCAGAACTTGTAAGAGATATAGTGAAAGACTATGCTACGACCTTTGATCAGGAAGATCTTGAGGTCACAAAAAGTTATATGATCAAGAGCAACGCCAGGAAGTTCGAAACTCTTGGAGCTAAATTAAATATGCTTCGTGAAATAAGTGATTACGGCTATAATTACGATTATATCAAAGACCGTGAGCAAAAAGTTGAAGAACTCAGTGTTCTGGATATACAGGATCTTGCAAAAAAATATGTAGATCCAGACAGGATGTATTACCTGATCGTGGGGGATGCCGAAACTCAATTGGAGAAATTAAAGGATTTAGGTTATGGAGAACCTGTTCTATTGAATAAAGAATCTCAGGAGAATTAGAATTTTATAAAAGTTTAGTAATAAATAAGAAACTCTATAAAAACGGTAATTTCAGTTTTAAAGCCGCTTCGGAGTATTTAGATTAAATTTATCTATAAGGATGAATACGATACTAAAATATCTTCGAAACCTGGCCATTATTGTTTTATTGCCAGCTGCTATTTATTTGATATTTGTAATTATTGGCGCTTTAATTCCAGTGAACACAAATGCTCCTGAAAATCCTTCAATACAAATTTATCTCGTAAAGAATGGTGCTCATACAGATATTGTGGTGCCAATTTCCAACCATATCATTCACTGGGAAAATTATATTAAACCAGCTCATTTTCCACAGAGTTCTAAAGACTTTAAATATTATTCATTCGGTTGGGGAGATCGGGAATTCTATAGAACCACGCCTTATTGGAAAGATCTTCGTTTTAAGATCGCAGTGAAAGCGCTCTTTCTGAATACGCCTTCGGCAATGCATATTTACAGGCTTCAGGATATAGAATCTGAAAAAGTGATTCCTTTGAAGGTCACTAATGAGCAATATAAAAAGCTATCTGGATATTTTCTAAAACATCTTAGATTTTCGGAAGGATCATTGAACCCGCTGGAGTTCAGATATTCTGAAAACGATGTTTTTTACAACTCTGAATCTTTATTTCATGCCTTCAGGACCTGCAATACCTGGGCAAACAGCGCACTTAAAGTTTCTGGAATAAGAGCCTGCTTATGGACTCCTTTTGCAGAACCCTTATTATGGCAATTTTCGTAATTCTTTCTGATAATTAAACGAATAGATCCAGCTAATTAAACAGACTTAATTTTTAGTTCTTTCCGCTTAGGCTTTTCAGTAGTAACATTTAAAGGTTCGCCATACAGATCGAAATCGGCAGCATCGGTGATCTTTACCTCGTAGTAATCACCGGTCTTTAGATATACTGAAGTAGCATCGATCAAGACCTCATTATCCACATCTGGAGAATCAAATTCAGTACGTCCAACAAAGTAATTACCTTCTTTTCTATCAATAACTACTTTAAAGGTCTCCCCTATTTTCTGCTGATTCAGCTCCCAGGAGATCTGAGACTGAATTTCCATAATTTCATTAGCTCTTTCCTGCTTTACTTCCTGTGGTACATCGTCCACAAGATTATAGGCGTGGGTATTCTCTTCATGAGAATAGGTAAAACAACCAAGACGCTCAAAACGCATCTCTTTCACCCATTCTTTTAATTCCTGAAAATGCTCTTCAGTTTCACCAGGATACCCAACAATAAGAGTTGTTCTGATTACCATTTCCGGAACCGTTTTTCTGAATTCTTTCAGAAGTTTGGTAGTCTTCTCATGAGTGGTACCACGTCGCATTGATTTAAGAAGATCATCTGAAATATGCTGAAGTGGAATATCAAGATAATTACAAACCTTAGGCTCACGTTTCATCACGTCTAACACATCCATTGGGAAACCGGTAGGAAAAGCATAATGCAACCTGATCCATTCTATACCTTCAACCTTCACAAGATTCTCAAGTAATTCTGCCAGGTTACGTTTTTCATAAAGATCAAGACCGTAATAAGTAAGGTCCTGAGCGATCAAAATAAGTTCTTTCACTCCATTGGCAGCAAGCTTTTCAGCTTCCGTTACCAGATTCTCAATTGGAGTAGATTTATGACCTCCACGCATTAAAGGTATCGCGCAGAACGAGCAAGGACGATCACAGCCCTCAGCGATCTTTAGATAAGCGTAGTTCTTAGGAGTCGTAGTAATTCGCTCTCCAATAAGTTCGTGTTTATAGTCAGCTTCCAAAGCGCTAAGAAGTCCTGGAAGTTCTGTAGTTCCAAAATACTGGTCTACATCAGGAATTTCTTTCTGCAGGTCCGGTTTGTACCTTTCACTCAAACATCCGGTAACAAAAACCTTATCTACTTCTCCATGTTGTTTTTTTTCAACAAATTCAAGAATGGTGTTTACCGATTGCTCCTTAGCATTATCAATAAACCCGCAGGTATTTATCACTACTATATTCCCCTCTTCTTCATGTACAACATCCTTATCGTTCGCCTTCAGCTGCCCCATCAAAACCTCTGAGTCGTAAACATTCTTGCTACAACCAAGGGTTACCACATTGATCCTGTTCTTCTTTAGTGACTTCGTTCTCATAAACTTACTGCTCTATATTTGAACCTCGAATTACTTGTTGAAGTAATTCTAAGCGGGTGCAAAGATACAATCTAAAATTAGATTTCAAGGAGCTTAAGCCGTAAGTCTTAAAGACTTCAGAAAACTAAGATCTGGTTTTGTATCTTCAAATCTTAATAATCTACCGGTATGAAACATATTCCACTACTCTTATTCTGCTGCATTCTTATTAATTTTAATGCATTTTCCCAGGAGCGCGCAAGGAACCTTGGTATTAAAACAGGCGTTCTACCGGCAGGAGCTAAAAACTCGATCACAGATGTTGCAGGAGTAAAAGTAGGTCATACCACTCTTATAAAAGGAGATTCAGTTAGAACAGGCGTCACTGCGATATTACCACATACTGGTAATATTTTTCAGCAAAAAGTACCTGCGGCGGTTTTTGTTGGTAATGGTTTCGGAAAACTTGCCGGAAGTACTCAAATTGAAGAACTCGGGAATATTGAAACGCCAATAATCCTTACAAATACTTTGAATGTCGCAACAGGAATAAACGCAGTCATTAAATATACGCTGAATCTAGAGGGGAATAATGATGTGAGATCAGTGAATGCTGTGGTGGGTGAAACCAATGATGGTTATCTAAACGATATTCGAAGTCAGTTTGTTAGAGTAGAAGATGTGATTTCAGCTATAGAAAATGCCGCTTCTGAAGTAAAGGAAGGCAATGTAGGCGCTGGAACCGGAACCATTTGTTTCGGCTTTAAGGGAGGTATAGGCACAGCCTCAAGAAAACTTCCTGAAAGTCTCGGAGGTTATACTATAGGTGTTCTTGTACAGACTAATTTTGGCGGAAACTTGCAAATTGATGGAGCTCCTGTTGGAGAAGAATTACAGCAGTTCAGTTTCAGGGATAGGATACTGGATAGCGCAGACGGATCCTGTATGATCGTGGTAGCGACAGATGCGCCACTGGACAGCAGAAATCTAAAGAGACTGGCTAAAAGGGCCATGTTAGGGCTGGGAAAAACCGGTGGAATAGCCTCGAATGGCAGCGGAGACTATGTGATCGCATTTTCTACTGCTGAATCGAACAGAATTCCCTATAAAATTGAATCCAATCTTTTGCAAATGGAAGTTGTTCCGAACGACCTGATGTCTCCTCTTTTTATGGGAGCTATCGAGGCAACCGAAGAGGCGATCCTAAACTCTCTCTTCATGGCCGAAACCATGACTGGATATAAAGGCAGGAAAATAAAAGCTTTGCCGCAAAATCAGGTTTTGCCGATTTTAAAGAAATATGGAGTGATAAATAAATAACCTAACCTTAGGGATTCCTTGTTTTCTGAATGAATGCCTCCTGTAATTTTCGAGTTATCGGGCCAGATTCAACGGCCTGAAAAAGAATATTATCCTGGAATTGGATCTCACTTATTGCCATTATCTGGGTAGTTGTTCCGGTTAGAAAAACTTCATCTGCATTTTCGATCTCGGAAAAAGGAAATGCTTCTTCTCTTATTTCCAATCCCAAATTCTGACATAAGTCCAGAACTATCTTACGGGTAATGCCAGATAATATTTGGTGACCTTCCGGGTGCGTAAAAATGATTTTATCCTTAACAAAAAAAGCAGTTGAATGCGAACCTTCGGTAATCATTCCTTCCTTAACCAGGAGTGTTTCATTCAATCCTAATTTATAAGATTTATCATTCAACATGGTATTGGCCAGATAAGAAGTAGTTTTTATATCGCAGCGATGCCACCGGATATCCTCAGATATCAGGAGTTTCCAATGCTTATTTTCAAATCCGCTTAGGTTAACCGGAAACGAGTATAAAAGAAAGATGGGTTCAGATCTTTCAGGAAAGAAATGACTTCTTGGCGCTGCTCCCCTGCTCACCTGTAAATAAACTGCTGCATCCTTCCCCGCGTTATCACTTCTTCTAACCGAATCCTCGATATAAGGAATGAGCATTTCAACATCGAAATCCAGGGAAATCTCTTGGAGGCAATATTTCAGGCGGGAAAGATGCTCTTTAAGGGCAAAGACTTTACCGTCGTAAAACGGTATGACTTCATAGAGAGAATCCCCCAGCATAAATCCACGATCGAAAACCGAAATTTTAGCTTCCTCAGGCTTTTGCCAGATTCCGTTCAGACAAACTTCCTTTGGATAGGATTTCCCATTTAGCTGAGGTAACATTTATTGAAAGTAATTATGTAATTGAAGCATCCATTCCTGTTCGTAATATCTTACGATACTAATCAGTATAGCACCTGCAATTACGTAAGCCCAATGGTAAGAATTCCTTTTTACCATAAATCCACCAACCACAGCGAAAACGAGATACGGAAGAGATAGTATAAGATTTGGCATCACCCAGGCTCCCTGGAACATTGCCAGTATCTTCATGATCACGTAGAAGATACTATAAAAGAAAATGATCTTTGAAATTAGAACGAGGTATCTTTGGGAATTACTACTCATTATAATCTTCTGGTGTTTTTCTTCTTTTGGTTGTCTTTTCGAAAATATAAGCGGTTTGCAGCAATTTTTCTTCAGAAAAAGGTTTTCCAATAAATGTTAATCCTTTTGGCTGATTTTCTGAAGTATATCCCATTGGTACAGTAATAGCAGGGTATTTAGCTACCGCCGCATAACCAGCATGGTAATTATTGATAGATAGAACCGCATCAAGCTTATATTCTGTCATAGGTTTTTCAAAGAACCTGGTTCCGTTGGTTTTCAAAGTATCCTTGATAGCTGTAAAATCCTTTTCAGTAGCTGAATCCTTTACTATCCCTAAGAAAAGTGCCTGCCCGTAAGGAGCGCGATTCACGGAATCCTTTTCATTATAAGCTATAACGTCCTGAACATTCTTATAAGCAACATCTCCCCCATAATTCTTTAAATAAGCCGGGAGATCTTTTTTCATATCCAGGTTTAGCAATCTAAGAAAGTTTGGAAGATCTATTTCTTCAGCCTCGAATTCAATAATTTCGGCTCCGGAATTTTTAAGGTCATTGATTGCTCTAACATAAAGAGTATCCTCCATCAAAGACTTTATTGCACCAAAGCGTTTTCCTTTTAAAGTTCCCTTTTCAAGATTGGCGTAATAAACAGTCTTTTGCTCTCCTGAATTCGTAGAAGCGGGATCTGCCTTATCTACTCCTGCCATCGCATCCAGCAGGATAGCATTGTCAATAACAGATTTTGTAATGGGACCCGGAGTATCTAAAGTACTTGAGATTGGTACAATCCCACCCCTGCTTAGAACTCCGATAGTTGGTTTTAAACCTACGACAGAATTTGAACTTGAAGGAGAAAGTATAGAGCCTGAAGTTTCAGACCCAACAGCTACAGGTGCAAGATTTGCGGCAACCGCTACCCCACTTCCAGAGCTGGACCCACCGGTATCATGAATTTTTCTTCCGTAAGGATTTAAAGTCTGCCCTCCCATGGTTGAAAAACCATTAGGACATCCCTCACAAAAGAAATTAGCCCACTCGCTAAGGTTCGCTTTTCCCAGGATAAGAGCACCGTTCTCTTTTAATCGCTCAACAATAAAAGCATCTTGGGTCTCATTATCTTTTAGCGCTACAGAACCTGCTGTTGTAGGCACTCCAGAGGTATTTATATTATCCTTTAATAGTACCGGAATTCCGAAAATAGGATGTTGATTTTCAGTTTTTCCTTTTTGCTCATCTTTTTCACGAGCTTCTTTAATAAGGTCAGGATTTAATGAAATTACAGAATTTAACGATAGTTCATTTTCCCTGTCGTATTCCTTTATCCTGGTAAGATAGAAAAGAGCTAATTCCTCGTAAGTTAGTTTATCACTGGCTATGACCTCCTGAATTTCCGGAATCGATTTTTCAAAAACCAGGGCTTTTACTTCTTCATAAACCTCAGTAGAAAATTCTGAGAGATCTGCTTCAAATGGTTTCCAGAGACTATCGTTGTTGATCATCTTTGAGTCCACCTGTTTGAACTCTATCTCTTCTACGTTGGTTGTAGAATCTGACTGTACTTGTTCGGCTTCAGAAAGGTTCTCGTCCTTATCATTTTTGCAACTAACAATAACAACCGCACTAAGAAGAAATAATAGTTTTTTCATTCAGGAAAAATTTAGTTCAAAAAGGTCTCAGGCTAACTTTTATTTAAAGAAAGAGTCTACAAATTCATATTTATTGAATACCTGAAGATCTTCAATGCCTTCACCAACGCCAATATATTTTACAGGGATTTGGAATTGATCACTAATCCCAATCACAACTCCACCTTTGGCGGTACCATCTAGTTTGGTAACGGCAAGGGATGTAACTTCAGTAGCTGCAGTGAACTGCTTAGCCTGCTCAAAAGCATTCTGGCCGGTAGAACCATCCAAAACCAGCAGAACCTCGTGTGGGGCGTCTGGAATGGTTTTCTGCATTACCCTCTTCACTTTAGTAAGCTCCTTCATCAGGTTTACCTTATTATGAAGTCTTCCTGCGGTATCTATAAGAACCACATCTGCATTCATTTTAACCGCGCTTTGTACAGTATCGAAAGCCACAGAAGCAGGATCACTACCCATTTTTTGTTTTATGATCGGTACATCTGTCCTGTCTGCCCAGATCTGAAGCTGATCTATTGCAGCAGCTCTAAAAGTATCTGCAGCTCCAAGAACCACTTTTTTACCTTTACTTTTAAATTGATGTGCCAGTTTACCAATGGTAGTCGTCTTTCCTACTCCATTCACACCAACTACCATGATCACATATGGTTTTTTATCTTCCGGGATCTGAATATCAGAGCCTTCACCTACATTGGTTTCAGAAAGCAAGGCCGCGATCTCTTCGCGAAGTATCTTATTTAATTCATCTGTCCCGAGGTATTTATCACGGGCAACTCTTTCCTCTATCCTGTTAATGATCTTGATGGTGGTAGCCACACCTACATCACTACTTACAAGCACGTCTTCCAGGTCATCCAGTACCTCATCGTCTACCTTATTCTTACCGGCGACAGCCTTACTCATTTTATCAAAAAAACTGGCTTTAGACTTCTCCAGTCCTTTATCGAGGTTTTCCTTTTTCTCTTTAGAAAATATCTTTTTAAATAAACTCATTTTTTTCTGGCAGGTTTAAAACAAAAGAAGGTTAAAACCCTCTGTTATTGCGGCAATAAATATACATAAAAAGAAAAAGCCGTCCAGATTAAATCCAGGACGGCTTTTAAAGATTATTTAAAATCGTTTGTGAACGATCCTTACTTTTTCAAAAAGTCGTTTACGTCTTCCGGAGCCATGATTTGTTCTACAAATGTGTAGGCACCGGTTTTCTCAGATTTAACCATTTTTATCGCTTTGGTTAATCTTTTAGATCCTGTTTGAATAGATGCTACTGATTTCTTTGCCATGACTCAATTATTTTATTTCTTTATGAACCGTCATTTTCTTAAGAATAGGGTTGAATTTTTTCAACTCCATTCTATCCGGTGTATTCTTCTTATTTTTTGTAGTAATATATCTCGAAGTACCTGGTTGTCCAGTTGCTTTATGCTCTGTACATTCTAGAATTACCTGAACTCTGTTACCTTTCTTTGCCATTGTGAAATATTTTTAGGTGCTGCTTAGGATTATTTCTGAAGAAATCCTTTTGCTTTAGCTTCCTTAATTACGGCAGAAATGCCTTTTTTATTGATATCTTTTAATGCAGATGTACACACTTTAAGTGTTACCCATCTATCTTCTTCAGGAATAAAGAAACGTTTTTTAACTAGGTTGGCGTTAAATTTACGTTTAGTCTTATTCATGGCGTGAGAAACATTATTCCCAACCATAGCTCTTTTCCCGGTAAGTTCACAAACTCTTGACATTGCTCTATACTTTTCTCGTTATTTCAAAACAGGCTGCAAATTAACGATTTTTTTACCTAACAGGCAACTAATTCAAAAAAAATATTTTACGCTGAAAATAATTCTATTGAATAAACGTTAAGCTCTTGCCTTCGCGCCGTTCCGGGTGCAAAAATAATATTTTTAATACATACAAATCAAGGGAATGGACAGCGAATATTTCAGTTATTTTCAGCAAGGAGCTGAAGATCAATTATCATCTCTAAGTTTTATGACACTCTCCTGGAGCAATTCCAGAGCTTTATTCACAGATTTACCTACCACTTTTTCCCGATGATTGCCAAAATTGAACTGATGTGTATTTACGCCGTCTGGAGTGGCTATTCCAATGAATACGGTCCCTAGCTCGGCATCGCTATCTCCTTTGGTAGGACCGGCATTACCCGTTGTAGAAATCGAAAAATCTGTATGGAATTTTTCTTTAGCACCTAGAGCCATAGCCTTAGCCACTTCTGCGCTTACTACAGAATACTTTTCTATCAATTCTTTTGGAACGCCAAGCAGTTCAGTTTTGGATTCAGAAGAATAACAAACCACGCTTCCCTTAAATGAAGCTGAAGAACCTGGTGCTTTCGTGAATTTTGAGGCCAGCCTTCCACCGGTACAACTTTCAGCAGTGGAAAGTGTCCAGTTCTTTTCTACCAGCAATTTACTTATAACCAGCTCAACAGGATCATCCCCTTCATATCCATAGATAATATCTCCAATGATCTGGTGCAGCTTCATAATTTCCTTATCCACTGCATCTATCAGTTGCTCCTCATTATCTCCCCTGGCTGTTAACCTAAGTCTAACCCTACCCAGATTAGGTAAATATGCCAGTCTGATATTCTTAGGTAGATTATCCTCCCACGATTCGATCTTCTCTGCGATCGCACTTTCACCCAAACCATAAGTAATTACGGTTTTATGCAGGATGACCGGTCTGGAATAGTTCCTTATTAATCTGGGAATGATCTCGCGCTCCATTAGTCCGCGCATTTCATAAGGCACACCGGGCATGGAAACAAAAACCTTATTATTTTCTTCAAACCACATTCCCGGAGCAGTACCGTACTCATTGTGCAGCGCAGTCGCTTTTGAGGGTAATAGAGCCTGATCCCGGTTAAGATCTGAAATGGGTGTATCTATATACTTATCAAAAAGATCTTCGATATGCTTTAGAACTTTTTGGTTTCGTTCTAATTTATCATTGAAGAATTCGCAAAGGCATTTTTTAGTGATATCGTCTTTAGTAGGCCCTAGCCCACCGGTTATGATTACAATATCCACTCTTTCTGCAGCCTCCTTTAAGCTTTGCAGAATATGTTCACGCTCATCCTGGATAGAAGTGATCTGATGAACACTTACGCCTATCTTATTTAGTTCTTTGGAGATATATGCCGAATTTGTATCGATAATCTGACCGATGAGTATCTCATCCCCAATTGTGATTATCTCGGCTTTCATTCCAGGTCAAAATCTCGCTTCAAGGCTATTGCCGCAACATCAACCTTTCGGGTAATTGTTTCAGCTGCCTGAGGTACCTCATCCTTTTTCTGGCCTTTTTTAGACCAGGCCTCTATCGTTAGGATCTGGTCCATTAGATTCAGGCCAAAAAGTTGCAGATTTGGTTTCATCTTATGGGCATATTGATAAGCCAGGGAAGGATTATCATTGCTAATTGCCTCATTCATTGCAGCCACATCTGGCGGAATTTCTTCAAGAAAGGTTTGCACCACTACCAACATGAAATCTTCATCCCCGCCGGCCATCTCTTTAACTTCGTCTAGATTATAGCTACTCATTCAGTTAATTATTTTACTCTGATTGAAAACATTTTATTGCCTTCCAGAAAACCAGTTAAACGATCTTCAGGAGACACTTTTCCTACTCCAGAAGGAGTTCCTGTAAATATGATATCGCCTATTTTCAAGGTGAAATACGTCGAAATATAAGCAATTAATTCATCAATTTTCCACAGCATAAGTGAGGTACTGGCTTCCTGCACCACCTCATCATTTTTTTGAAGGCTGAACTTAAGATCGTTTACATCATTCAAGTCTTTCTTATCCAACCACTTATTACTTACTACCGCGGCTCCGTCAAAAGCTTTTGCTTTTTCCCAGGGCAATCCTTTTTCCTTTAATTTTTGTTGCAGGTCTCTTGCTGTAAAATCTATCCCCAGGCCTATTTCATCATAATACTTATGAGCAAATTTCTCCTGGATATGCTTCCCGATCTTTTTGATCTTAACCAACACTTCCACCTCATAATGCACGTCATTAGAAAAATCTGGAATAAAGAAAGGTTGTTTCTTTAGAAGGATAGAAGTATCGGGCTTTTGAAAAAGCACAGGATCTTCGGGTTTCTCATTTTCTAACTCTGCAATATGGTCTGTATAATTTCGGCCTACACAAATGATCTTCATCTGAAACTGGAATATAGAATTGAAAATTGAATTTAGGGAACCTGGTTCCGTCGGGAACCAAATATAAAAATTTCGAGGATTTAATAACCCAGGAAAATAAGCTGAAAAAGACTATTTTTTTTAATGCCTTAAAGAATTTCTCTAATCTGTAATCTTAACTTGAAAAGCCGGTAGCGGAATTTTAGAATTAAATGCCTCGTGGGTTAATTCAAGTTCCGAGATCTTTTCCCAACCTAAAGGACCATAAAACCAGGCATCTTCAGCTTCATCCATTAAAACCCCCTTAAAAACCGGTGCATATTTAGTGATTTCAAAATCCTGAGCAACCAGGCTATCATTGATATAATAATTCCTCGCCTCGCGAAATTGATTTTCCTTTATGAACAAATGCTCCACCCCTATAAAAAATCCATCTTCAGGTATACTGATCTTTTCCTGGAGTAGGTTCACATCTACACGGGACTCCCTGGAACCTCTTTCAACTATTAAGTTCTTTAAAAGGTCCTCTCCGGGCTTTCCGTTCTTATCAACATTATAGATATGTAATCTGAATTTTGAAGAACGGTTCCACTGTTCTGAAGTTTTAAAAAAATAAATACTGATCTCCTCCAAATAACAGGACTCATCAAATTTATCAGGCTTTGGATAGTAAACAGCGATCTGCGATGGGTAAAGGCCGGCATTTAAATTCCCAAAGCCTACAGAACCATTTCTCCATTCGGGACGATAAGTAAAACTTTTATTTTCCAGAATTTGTTTAAGCACAACCTCATCCAATCCTTCGTTTTTAGGGATAAGCTTAATATCCCTCCCAACGATATTTTCTATACTTACGATCTTTGAATTAAAGCCCACATAGCTAACTCTTATCTTTTCCTTACGCAGGCTATCGGGAATACTAAAGGCGAAATACCCTTCTTCATTAGAGGTAGTTCCCATAGCAAAATTCTGAAATAATAAATGCGCATATGGCAATGGCATGGAATTCTCATCTACAACCCTTCCCTGCACTTTGGTTTTTTGAGCCAGAGAATGGTTGAAACAAAAGAATAATATAATTAGCTTTAGTGAAAACCTCAATTAAGAAAGCTTATTATTGAGTTTGCGCAATTTTATAGCCGTAAGCACCTTCTTAGTGTACAATGGAAAATCGGCATTTTGAATCCAACCAAAATATCCCGGTTCATCTTCCAGGACCTGCTCTACGTGTTTACCTTTATACTTACCAAAAGCAAATACCTCTTTTCCTTTTTTATCATAACTGATAAAACCAGCAAAATCTGCGAATTTCTTACGTGAACTAAAATCTGCCAGCCACTTCATATCATTTTCCAGATCCTCATATTTATCCAACTGGGACTTTAAAACCTCATAAGTAGCTTCAGTATCTGCCTCGGCTCCATGAGCACCTTCAAGTTCCTTACCGCAATAGAACTGATATGCGGCAGATAAAGTACGCTGCTCTTTTTTATGGAAAATTGTCTGGACGTCTACAGCAACCACATTCTTCATCTCAAAGTCTATTCCCGCTCTTAACAATTCTTCCACCAATAAAGGAATATCAAAACGATTGGAATTATAACCGCCCAGGTCACAGCCTTTGATAAGATCATGGATCTTCGTGGCCAGTTCTTTAAATGTTGGTTCGTTCTCAACCTTCTCATTCGAAATACCGTGAATTGCTACTACCTCTGCAGGAATATCTCTTTCAGGATTTACCAGCCATGTATGACTCTCTTTATTTCCGTTTGGAAAAACTTTTAAAATGGCTATCTCTACGATTCTATCTTTAGAGATGTTTGTGCCGGTTGTTTCAAGGTCAAAAAAGCAAATAGGTTTGGTAAGCTTGAGGTCCATATTTTAAAATTTGGGTAAAGTTAGCATAAATTGATGGTTGGCTTAAAAATTAGATCTAGAAATAATTTAATTCAAAAATTTTCTAAAAATAAAAAAAGCCACGAATTACGTGGCTTTTCATGAAATTATTTAAGTGAAATTATATTTCCCTATCCTTATCGAATCCTTCAAGATACTGGGCCACTCTCTGAACAAATTGTCCTCCAAGTGCACCATTCACTACACGATGATCATAACTGTGAGAAAGTATCATTTTATAACGAATTCCAATAAAATCTCCATCTGGAGTTTCAATAACCGCTGGCATTTTTCTAATTGCACCTAGTGCTAGAATACCTACTTGCGGTTGATTAATGATTGGAGTTCCCATGATACTTCCAAAAGTCCCCACGTTAGTCACAGTATAGGTACCTCCCTGGATGTCATCTGGTTTAAGTTTATTTTGCCTTGCACGGTTGGCCAGATCATTTACAGCCTTGGCCATTCCTACAAGATTTAATCTATCTGCATTTTTAATTACTGGAACAATCAGGTTACCATCCGGTAAAGCCGCAGCCATTCCCAGGTTGATATTTTTCTTTTTGATCACTTTCGTGGCATCCTCATTCACAGATATATTGATCATTGGAAAATCACGTATGGCCTTTGCTACAGCCTCCATAAAGATTGGAGTAAATGTTAACTTTTCTCCTTCCTTCTTCTGAAATTCTGCTTTATGCTTATTTCTCCAGTTCCAGATATTGGTAACATCTACTTCTATAAAAGATTGTACATGAGCAGATTTCTGAACACTCTCTACCATATGATGAGCGATCATTTTACCCATTCGGGTCATTTCTACGATCTCATCTTCACCACTTACCACAGGTTCCGGCTGTTTAGAAACACCAGCATCCATACCTTTAGTATCTATAGATTTAGATGCAGAAGCTGAAGCCTCTTTTGGTTGCTTCCCGCGGTTCTCTACATAGCCTAGAATATCATTCTTGGTTACACGACCTTCTTTACCAGTTCCCTTTATCTTATCCAGCTCCTCTAAGGAGATGCCTTCTTCTTTTGCGATATTTCTTACTAATGGAGAATAGAATCTCGATGAGTCTGAATAATCTTCAGTTGACCCTCCTGTAGCGGTTGTTTTTGCAGCCTCTACTGTTTCGGTTACCTCTGCAGCTTCTTCCGGCTCATCTTCATCATCTTCGTCTACACCAGAATCTTCTACTTCACCATCGGTTTCAATAATTGCGATGGTCTGTCCTACTTTTACCACATCATCGGCTTCGAAAAGTTTCTCAACCAGCTTACCATCCACCTCACTTGGAACTTCACTATCAACCTTATCTGTAGCAATCTCCAGTACAGGCTCATCCATTTCTATGGTATCTCCAACCTCTTTAAGCCAGCTAGTTATCGTTGCTTCAGCAACACTTTCACCCATTTTGGGTAACTTTAATTCAAATTTTGCCATATCGTTAAATCAGATGCGATTTTAGTTGTTCGAGTTGCGAATTTAATCAAAATACCACTTATTAAATATTAAAAAATCAATAAAATTAGTTTTTACTGAATTTCTTCTAGTCGTATTAAGCCTAAAAATTCCTGCTAAAATTACGATTTCAGCTACGGAATTGAAAAAGTTTCGGGAGTTTTTAAAAAATTAATCCTGTTGAATACCTTCATTCAGATCAACCTTTCATGGAATTTTCAAACGGAATTCTATTGGTGATACTCCTACCTAAAGTCACCTCATCTGCATACTCCAGTTCATCACCAACCGAAATTCCGCGGGCGATGGTTGAAGTCTTCACTCCGGTTCCCTCTAGCTGCTTAAAAATATAGAAATTAGTAGTATCTCCTTCCAGAGTACTGCTCAAGGCAAATATGATCTCTTCGATCTTTCCTGAGGTCACCTTTTCGATGAGAGGTTTAATAGTTAGTTGAGAAGGACCAATTCCATCCATCGGGCTTATCTTGCCTCCAAGAACATGATAATGCCCCCGGTACTGACCCGTATTTTCTATAGCCATCACATCCCTGATATCTTCAACTACACAAACGATCTCTGAAACCCGGGACGGGTTTGCGCAGATCTCGCAAAGCTCGGTATCGCTTATATTAAAGCAATTCTTGCAAAGTTTTATATTCTGTCGAAGATTCTGAAGGGCTTTCGCCAATTGTTCAGTTTGTTCTTCTGGCTGTTTCAATAGATGTAAAACGAGCCTAAGGGCGGTTCGCTTTCCTATTCCCGGCAATTGCGACATTTCATCTACTGCCTGCTCCAGTAATTTTGAAGAAAAATCCATATGCGAATTTATGATTTTTTTGATGGATGAAATTACTTAAACCTTAATTTGTAAATTGCTCCGCAGAATTACTACTTATGCAACCATATCAGGTCCTCATTCTAGTCGCTGCTTATTTTGCAGTTCTTATTCTTATATCTTATTTCACAGGCCGCGGTGGCAGCAACGCCGAATTTTTCAAAGCTAATAAACAGGCCCCCTGGTACCTGGTTGCCTTTGGAATGATAGGTGCTTCGCTTAGTGGTATTACTTTTATCTCGATTCCGGGAACAGTAGAATCAGATTCTTTTAGTTATTTCCAGGTGGTACTTGGGTATACAGTGGGCTACGCAGTAATTGCCCAGGTCCTCCTCCCCCTATATTATAAGATGAACCTTACATCTATTTATACTTATCTTGAAAACAGGTTCGGAAATGCTTCTTATAAAACAGGCGCTTCTTTTTTCCTGTTATCAAGAGTAGTAGGCGCAAGTTTCAGGTTATTTTTAGTAGCGAATGTGCTGCAGCTTATTGTTTTCGATGCCATGGGGGTGCCATATTATGTAACGGTTTCCATCACAATTTTACTCATCTGGCTATATACTTTTAAAAGCGGGATCAAAACCATTATCTGGACAGATACATTACAGACATTTTTCATGCTTCTGGCTTTGGGGATCACCATTTATTTTATTTCTGAAGACCTTGGTTTTTCTTTAAACAATCTAATGGGTTATTTAGCCGAAAGCGAACATTCTAAAATGTTCTTTTTTGACGATTGGAAAAGCAAGGACCACTTTGTAAAACAATTCCTGTCAGGTGCATTTATCGCGATCGTTATGACGGGGCTTGATCAGGATATGATGCAGAAGAACCTCACCTGCCGTACTTTGAAGGATGCCCAGAAGAACATGTTCTGGTTTACCATTGTGCTCGTATTTGTAAATTTCCTATTCCTTGCCCTCGGAGTTTTACTTACAGATTACGCAGAAATAAATGGAATTACCGAGGTTAGAGATGACCTCTTTCCAGCTATAGCTACCAGTGGTGACCTGGGACTGGGTGTGGCCATTTTCTTTATCCTGGGATTAATTGCTGCTGCTTATTCCAGCGCAGACAGCGCGCTTACTTCTTTAACCACTTCCTTCAGCATAGATATTCTGGATATAGAAAAACGCTATGATGAAAAGAAACAGGTTAGAATTAGAAAACAAATTCACGTGGCCATTTCAGTATTATTGGTCCTGGTCATGCTGGCCTTTAAATACGCGATTGCAGATAAAAGCGTCATCAATAAATTGTTTCAGTTTGCAGGCTATACTTATGGTCCCCTTTTAGGACTGTATGCATTTGGATTATTTACAAAATGGAAAGTAAAAGATAAACTTGTACCAGTGATCGCCATTGCGGCACCCATCCTGTCTTATATAATAAGTATAAACAGCCTGGTGTGGTTTGGATTTGAATTCGGATTTTTTATTCTTATTCTAAACGGCCTCCTGACTTTTCTTGGATTAATATTGGTGAGAAGAAAGCATCACTAAAGTACAGGCATTCTCATAATCTATCCCGTTCTTATGAAGCAGATCATATAATTCTGGATTCTCGGTCCCGGGATTAAATATCACTCTCTCTGGCTGCAAGGAAATAATGTAATCGTAATATTCTTTTTGGCGCTTTGCATTTAGATATAAGGTAACCGTATCTATAGCTTCAAATGGGTATTTCTCTGTCTTTATCTCTACACCTTCAACATTACCTTCACGCAAACCAACAGCAACCGTTGGTTGATCGTGTTTCACCAATCTGTTAATCGCCAGATTAGAATAGCGGGCAGGATTTAGAGAAGCTCCTAAAACAAGGGTTTTTTTCTTCATATTTCAAAGTTAATCAAAAATTGGTGTAACAAACATTATCTGGAATAGTCTTTAGAATGAGGTCCGGGCCTTGCGAGATCATCCAATTAATTTTGATGGTTAGTGTTAAGAAAGATGATCTTGCCAAAACCTGCATTTCTTTATAGAGATGCAGGTTCTTTTTAAAAAACTTGTAACAAACCATTTTTTAAGTCGTCTTAATAGTACAAGGTCATCAAAATGCGAGGTATTGTGATCATCTATTATGCAATACCAAGTAACTTGTTAAACATAAATCATCAAAATCAATCAAAAAATGAGACAGTTATTTTTTAGCTTTTTATTATTTACCTCAGCCCTAACCATGGCTTTTACAGACCCAACGGGAAAAATTTCAGGATCTGTAATCGATGAAGAATTAAATGAACCCATCCCCTACGCCACTATTATTATAAATGATATGGAAGGTAATCTCGTTACTGGTATCACTTCCAGTGACGACGGAACTTTCCAGATAGATAATATCAAAACTGGAGATTATGTTTTCAAAGTTCAGTTCGTGGGCTACAAGACCTACCAAAAGGAAATACATATAGACAGAAATAATACTAAAATCGAAATTGGAACCATTAAGCTGGAGCCAGATATCGCCATGCTTGACGAAACGGTCGTGATCGCAGAAAGAACGACCATAGAGCAACGTGTGGACAGAAAGGTCATAAACGTTGGAAAAGATCTAATGACGACCGGAGCCAGCGCTTCAGAGATCATGGTGAATATCCCTTCAGTAAATATTGACCAGGATGGGAATATTGCTTTAAGAGGAAATTCGAATGTTCGAATCCTGGTAGACGGAAAACCTACCAACATGGATCCGGCTCAACTTCTAAAACAAATTCCTTCAACTTCCATAAAGAGTATAGAATTGATCACGAATCCTTCAGCAAAATATAATCCCGAAGGCATGAGTGGAATCATCAATATTGTACTTCATAAAAATGCAAACCAGGGATTTAACGGTAACCTTTCCACCGGGCTTACCGTGGGCGAGAACACCAGGTTCAACGGAACCGTAGATATGAATTACAGAACGGGAAAGTTCAATTTTTACACAAACCTGGGAACTAATTTTGGTCCGAGAGAAAATGGCGGAACGATCTTTCTGCCTGAACAAAATATTGAACAGACCTTTAAAGTGGATAACGAAAGAGAATCTTATTTATATAAAGTTGGTGTGGATTATTATTTAAATGACAAGAATACCCTGTCTTTCTATACCAATCAAAATCTATATGATGGTGGACCAGATGGATATATCGCCGTAAGAGATCTTAGTGATCCTTCGATGAATATCACCCAGCTTCTAAATATGAATATGGATAATAGAAACTCGGCATACAACTTTCTATTTGATCATGATTTTGGAAAAGATGGTCATGATATTCAATTTGAATTGGATTATAACGATTTTGAAGAAGAAGAAAATACAGAAATAGATTTCGCTGAATCAGGTTTAGACCTGGTTCCTTATACAGATTTCGTACAACAAAGCAGGGAAAATTTCACAGGAAATATCGATTATGTGAATCCGCTTAATGATGTTTCAAAATTGGAAATGGGTGCTGAAGTTAGGTTACTGGATACAGATAACGATTACCAGACCACCAATCCAGATTTTACTAACAGCGATTACCAGTATAAAAGAGACATTTATAGCTTTTACACGACTTTCGGGCAGAATTTTGAAAAATGGTCTTACCAGTTAGGAGCACGCCTTGAAAACTTTAATGTAGATGCAACCTACAATGGAGAACTGGTTTTTGAAGATGATTACTTTACGGTATATCCTTCTGGATTTTTAAGTTACACCCCTGGTGAAAAGAATTCTTACCAGTTAAGTTTCAGCCGAAGAGTTGATAGACCCGGATTTGGACAGGTAAACCCAATACGAGAAGTCGCATCTCCAAGGTTGACGGTAGCGGGGAATCCTGAATTGAAGCCACAATTCACTAATTCAATTGAATTTAATTACACTCGTAAACTAGGTAAGAAAGGAAGTATCACTAGTGGAGTTTTCTACAGAAGAACCATAGACGAGATCAATCAGGTGTTTGACACCATGGAAGATGAGCCGGGCTCATTGTTTCTAACTTTTGCAAATTTTGATTCCAACGATTCTTATGGAGCTGAATTCTCTGCAAACTATAAGTTCACCGATTGGTGGAGTACTAATACCGGACTTGAATTATACGGACAGACACTCAAAGGAGTTGCGGGTACTGAATTTATTGAAATAGACAATAAGGCTTTCACCTTTAGGACAAATCACAACTTCGAGGCGACTGAGTCCTTTACTTTCTCCTTATTCGGATTTTACAGAAGTAAAAGTCAGGACCTTCAATTGGATGTTAAGCCAATGTATTTCATGAATCTTGGAGCGAGATATTCATTCCTGGAAGACGATAAAGCCACTCTTAGTCTCAACTTCAACGATGTCTTCGACACCCAGGAATTTAGAGTTACAGATGGGCGACCAATCGAACAAACAGGAAGATTTAAAGGAGAAACACAAACAGTTTATCTTGGATTCTCCTACAGGTTTGGTGGCGGAAAGAACAAAGCACTTAAGCGTAAAAGTCGTGATAACGATGATGACGGAGGCGGTGGAGTATTCTAGTTATAATTTATTTTAGCCAAAAAAAAGCCCCAGCAGATTGCAGGGGCTTTTTTATTCTATATAATTTAAGAATTATGCTTCTACAGCATACATTTTCTCTCTTTGTTCTCGAATACTTTTATCGCTCATATACTCATCAAAGCTTAGGTAACGGTCAATTACCCCACCAGGAGTAAGTTCGATGACACGGTTTGCAACAGTTTGTGCAAATTCGTGGTCATGTGTGGTAAAAAGCACAGTACCCTTAAAGTTTTTCAATGAATTATTGAAAGCCGTAATTGACTCAAGATCCAGGTGGTTCGTAGGTTCATCCAGCATCAAAACATTCGCTCTGATCATCATCATTCTGCTCAACATACAACGAACTTTCTCTCCTCCGGATAGAACCCTACAGGTCTTTAATGCCTCTTCTCCACTGAATAGCATTTTTCCCAGGAATCCGCGAATATAAACCTCTTCTCTTTCCTCTTCAGTCGTTGCCCACTGGCGTAACCAGTCTACCAAAGTAAGGTCGTTATCAAAGAAATCTGAATTATCTGCAGGCAAATAAGATTGTGAAGTAGTTACACCCCACTGGTATTTACCATTAACCGGCTCATGCTTACCATTGATGATTTCGTAAAAAGCAGTGGTTGCTCTGGAATCTTTTGAAAAAACAACTACTTTATCACCTTTAGCAAGATTGATATCTACATTCTTAAAAAGTGTTTCACCCTCTATACTTGCCTCAAGTTTTTCAACATTAAGGATCTGGTCTCCGGCTTCGCGTTCTCTTTCGAATATGATCGCGGGATATCTTCTGCTGGAAGGCTTAATTTCGTTGATATTCAGCTTGTCTATCATTTTCTTTCTGGAAGTAGCCTGTTTACTTTTGGCCACGTTCGCGCTAAATCGCTGAATGAATTCCTGAAGTTCTTTCTTCTTTTCTTCTGCCTTCTTATTCTGCTGCGCTCTTTGTCTTGCCGCTAATTGAGACGATTCGTACCAGAAAGTATAGTTACCACTAAAGTGATTGATCTTCCCGAAGTCTATATCAGAAATATGTGTACAAACAGCATCAAGGAAGTGACGGTCGTGAGATACAACAATTACTGTGTTATCATAATTGGCCAGGAAATTCTCCAACCAGGTAATAGTCTCATAATCAAGATCGTTGGTTGGCTCATCCATGATCAAAACATCAGGATTACCAAATAAAGCCTGGGCCAAAAGTACACGTACTTTTTGCTGACCATCAAGATCTTTCATCTGGGAATAATGCAATTCAGTCTTTATCCCAAGATTTGAAAGCATAGAGGCGGCATTGCTTTCTGCATTCCAGCCATCCATTTCTTCAAAAGCGACCTGTAATTCACCAATCCTGTCTGCATTCTCATCTGAATAATCAGCATACAGTGCATCCATTTCAGTCTTAACCTTGAACAATGGTTTGTTCCCTCTCATTACCGTTTCCAGCACTGGGTAATCATCATACAGGTTGTGATCCTGCTCCAGAACAGACATACGCTTACCAGGCTCCAGGTGAACATGACCAGAAGTAGGTTCAGATTTCCCGGAAAGGATCTTTAAAAAGGTAGATTTCCCGGCACCGTTGGCACCGATAATTCCATAACAGTTTCCTTGAGTAAAGGTGGTATTCACCTCATCAAATAGAACACGTTTTCCAAACTGTACAGAAAGGTTTGATACTGAAAGCATAAACAGATAAAATTAATTTTTTGCAAAAGTAGTTATAATCGTGTTTACTAAGAAAGATTAACGTTTTAAATATGTGTTTTAACTCACACTTAACATTGGTGGTTAAAGCCTCCGTCTATATTTGTTAAAAAATGAGGCTGACCGAAAAGGCCTCAATCGCCCAATACCATTAATGAAGTATTCATTTTTAATCTTATTAAGCTGCGCCCTTCTCACAGCGGGATGTAACGATGACTCCTCTAACTCAGATTCTGTGTTTATTGGAGGTCAGATAAATAATCCCGAAACAGATTATATCATTATCTCCAAAGATAATAAGACCATCGATACTTTATACCTCGACGAAAAGAATCAATTCGGTAAGGATTATTCAGATCTGGAAAGCGGCATATACACCTTCAAGCATCCTCCTGAAAGCCAGATCATGTACATGGAGCCCGGCGATAGTATCGTTATCTGGCTGAACACCATGGCTTTTGACGAGTCTCTGAATTTTAGCGGAGAAGGCGCTGAAAAAAGCAATTTTCTTCTGGACATGTTCCTGAACAACCAGAGCAACAACGATCTTATTCTTACCTATTACAAGATCGAACCATCAGAATTTGCCAGGATCACAGATTCTATAAAAGATCAAAGACTTAAAAAACTGGAAGAGCTAAAGGCCAGAAATGAATTTTCAGATGAATTCCTTGAAACAGCCCGAGCCAGTATAGATTACGAATACTACGATCTTAGAGAGAGATACACCTTCCTCATTAGGAAATACTATAACAGTTTTGCTGAAAAGATCCCGGAAGATTTTAATGATTATCGCGAAGATATAGATTTCAACAATGAAGAACTTCAGGACTATTATGTGTATACAAACCTAATAGATGATTATCTGCGTTCAAAATCTATTGAAGAATGTGCACAGAAACATGAAGATCATAAAAAATGTTTCAATATTAATACATTCAAAAATATTGAAAGAAGGATCTTGTTGATAGATTCTATATCAAACATTAAATCTCTTAAGAACGAATTTATAGATAGACTTGCAGCCCAGGCAATTACCATGGCTGAAGGGGAAAACAGATTAGATTCTGTTCTAAACCTACTGGAATCTATAGATTTTAGCCATATGGAAGAAGCAAGGCAGCTTGCTCAAATCCAGGAAACTTATTTTGTAGGCAAATCCATTAATAACCTGCAGGCAGAAAATACAGAAGGAAAAGAAATTACTTATGGAGAGGTCATAGACAGACCCACTATAACCTATGCCTGGTCACTTTACTCTCCGGCCCACCATCGATGGCAGCATAGGATCATAGAAAATCTAAAGAAAAAATATCCGGAATTGTACTTTCTTGGAATTAATATAGACCTGGACGAAAGGGAAGAGTGGCTTAGAACTCTGGAAACATTCGGGTATGATAAGGAAAATGAGTTTCAGATCACTAAACGCACAACCAGTAAAGAAACCTATAGAAAATACCTGAACAAGATATTCTTTGTAGACTCTGATGGTACTATTGTTAAAGGGGACATTCAGTTTGGAAGCCCTGAATTTGAAAAAGAAATTCTGCAATTTCTTAACAAGTAAAAAGGCCATCTTCTCAGACAGCCTTTATTAATCCTTATATTTTATAAGTCCTTATTGATTACCTTTTTTATAATCTGCAAGGAATTTCTCTAAACCAATATCTGTCAAAGGATGATTTAATAATCCTTCAATAGAAGATAAAGGTCCGGTCATAACATCTGCGCCAAGCTTAGCACATTCAAGAACGTGCATAGTATGTCTTACCGATGCAGCCAGAATTTGAGTTTCAAAACCGTAGTTATCATAGATCAGTCTAATATCAGCAATTAGATTTAGACCATCCGTAGAAATATCATCAAGTCTACCAATGAAAGGAGAAACATAAGTTGCTCCAGCTTTTGCAGCTAAAAGAGCCTGACCCGCTGAAAAAACCAAAGTACAATTGGTTTTAATTCCTTTGTCACTAAAATACTTAAGAGCTTTCACTCCTTCCTTGATCATAGGCACTTTCACGATGATTTGGTCATGCAATTCTGCAAGCTCCTCACCTTCTCTAACGATGCCCTCAAAATCTGTTGCGATTACCTCTGCACTCACATCCCCATCTACAAGATCACATATCTTTTTGTAATGTTTAAATATATTGTCCTTCCCGGTAATACCTTCTTTAGCCATTAGCGAAGGATTGGTGGTTACTCCATCCAGCACCCCAAGATCCTGTGCTTCTTTGATCTGGTCCAGATTGGCAGTATCAATAAAAAATTTCATAGTTGTGTGTTATTTTGAATATTAATGAAATACGTATTTGTAATTGTAATAAAATTACAATTTATAATGCTTCATAAGCATTTTCTCGTATAGTTTATCGGGTAACAGACCTTTTAGTTTTACTGAAAACTTCTGAAGTCTTTTCCCGACTTTATAATGAACATTTGGCTCTTCTGTATTGATAATTTTTAATATTTCTTTAGCCATTAATTCAGGATCCTGACCCGCATCAACGTGCTCATTCATCAGGTCCAGAGTATTTCCATATACTACTTCGTAAGGAGAGCCAGGTGTTACCGGTGCATGATATCTGCCAGAGGCAATATTGGTAGCAAAATCACCCGGTGCAACATTTGTCATTTTGATACCGAATTGTTTTATTTCCATACGGTAAGCTTCCGCAGTGATCTCTAGGGCTCCTTTGGTCGCCGAATAAATTCCGCGGTAAGGCAAGCCCATATAACCAGCTATAGAAGTCACATTAATGATTAGACCAGATTTTTGATCTCTCATTATTGGTAGAACATGCTTGATCATATTCAACGGCCCAAAATAATTGGTTTCAAAAGCTTTTTTGATCTCGAGTTCCGGAGTTTCTTCAATAGGTCCCGTGATCCCTACTCCTGCATTATTTATAAGAATATCTATTCTACCTTCCTTTTCAAAAACATACTGGACAGCATCCCTGATAGTTTCCTCTTTAGTGACATCCAAAGTCACGAAATGCAAATCTTCATCTGAAGAATCAACTGGTTTCCTGCTGGTACCGTAAACAATAAAATCACGTTTGCTTAAGTAAGTCGCGACAGACTTTCCAATGCCTGAAGAGGCACCTGTTATGAACACTATTTTCCTGGAAGATTTCCCTTTTTTCATATCGCACAAATATGCAATAATTTTAGGACTTGGTAGAAACAAAAAATGGCAAGCGACCCACATCACACCGCTACGACCGCCTACCCTTGCTGCGTTCCCGCCCTGGGGGATTCAGCAGGAGCTGGTTGTGTGGGACTTGCCGGTGCAAATATACAATCTTTGTTAGTTTAGGCAAGCTTTTTTTAATGTGAATTGGTTAATTTAGCTCCGTTTTAAGCCTTTTTTATGATGAACAAATTTAACTTACTGTTACTCTTTATTTTAAACTTTTTAATTTTTTCCTGCGGAAGTAATAACGGAAATAAAAAATCTGATTTTTCTCTTCAGATCAAAGAAAACAAGTCTGATTTTAAGCTGAACGAAGAATTGCAGGCTTCAATTGTAAATTCAAAAAATAAGAATATTGATTCTGTTTCCTTCTATTTCAATGACCAATATTTGAATAGTTCTAAAGATGGTAATTTCAGTCTAAATCTGGACGAGGTACTTTTAGGCAATCAGGTTTTAAAAGCAATTGTTTATTCTGAAGAATCTGCCGATACACTCACCAAACCAATACAGATTCTCAATACTGAATCTCCGGTTCTTTATACCTATGAGGTGGTAAACTCCTATCCTCATGATATCACATCCTATACTCAGGGACTCGAATTTCATGGAGATACCTTATATGAAAGTATCGGGCAATACGGAAAATCAAAACTTCGCAAAGTAGACCTTGAATCTGGTGAGGTTCTTAAAGAAATAAAATTAGATGATCAGTATTTCGCAGAAGGGCTTACCATTCTTAATGATAAGCTTTATCAGTTAACCTGGCAGGAAGGAGAAGGCTTCATCTATGACCTGGATACGTTTGAAAGAACCGGGACTTTTGGCTATGGTCAAAGTGAAGAAGGATGGGGACTTTGCAATAACGGTGAGAAGGTCTTTAAAAGTGATGGAACCGAAAAGATCTGGATCCTGGATCCTCAAACCTTAGCCGAAAAAAGTTATATACAACCAACAACCCATAAATCTGTCTCCTCCAAATTCAATGAACTGGAATGGGTAAACGGGAAGATTTATGCAAATACCTATCAATATCCCAGCGTAGCAATTATTAATCCGGAGAATGGAGCTATAGAAGGAGTTATTAATTTTAAAGGTCTAAGCGAAAAAGTTACTCAGCACGATAAACTGGATGTTCTTAACGGGATCGCCTATAATCCTGAAAACGATAGGTTATACGTAACCGGGAAAAACTGGGATAAGATCTTTGAAGTTAAAATCATGGAAAAATAATGGAATTGAATCCCGATATCTACAAAAAGCAGTTGGTTGTAGAGGAAGAGCATCTTGACAAGCAACGGCACGTTAATAATGTACAATATGTACAATGGGTGCAGGATGTTGCAGAAGAACACTGGGAAGCAAGAGCATCTAAAGAACAAAAGGCCCAGGTGATCTGGGTGGTTGTAAAACACGAAATAAGCTATAAAAAAGAGGCTTTTCTGGGAGACAATATTTCCCTCCAAACCTATGTGGGTGAAGTTACACATGTCACATCCATAAGACATGTGATCATAAAAAATGCAGAAACCGATAAAGTTCTGGCTGAAGCAAAAACTACCTGGTGTCTTTTAGATGTAGATTCCAAAAAGCCAGTAAAAATTTCAGATCAGTTAAAAGCGGTTTTCCTTCAATAATTTGCATTAAAAAAGCCATTCCGAAGAATGGCTTTGTGTTTTAATATAGATTCTCAAAATTACATTTGAAAAAGTGGCAGACCATGCATCATGGAGTTCACTTCTTTTTTCACTGCTTCAATTTCAGAATCATTATCGATATTGATAATCACACGATCTATAAGATCTACGATCTTGGCCATATCACTTTCTTTTAATCCACGAGTAGTAACAGCAGGAGTTCCAATTCTAATTCCTGAAGTCACAAAAGGAGATTTATCATCGAACGGTACCATATTCTTATTTACCGTGATATCTGCTTTTCCAAGAGCTTCTTCAGCATCTTTTCCGCTTACATTCTTATTCCTAAGATCTATAAGCATCATATGATTATCGGTGCCACCGGAAATAACTCCGTATTTCTTATCAACAAATGCCTGAGCCAATACTTTAGCGTTCTTTTTAACCTGAACCATATAGTGAAGGAACTCATCTGTCAATGCTTCTCCAAAAGCAACCGCTTTAGCCGCGATGATATGCTCCAATGGCCCACCCTGGTTTCCAGGAAAAATTCCTGAATTGAGCATTGCTGACATTTTCTTAAGATTCCCATTCTTCAATTTCTCTCCAAAAGGATTATCGAAATCTTTCCCCATAATGATGATCCCTCCTCTTGGACCACGAAGGGTTTTATGGGTAGTAGAAGTCACAATATGACAATGAGGAACAGGATCACTTATCAATCCTTTAGCTATCAGCCCGGCAGGATGTGCAATATCTGCAAGCAAAATAGCTCCAACGCTATCTGCTATTTCCCTGAACCTTTTATAATCGATCTCTCTTGAGTATGCCGAAGCACCTGCAATGATCATTTTCGGCTTTTCCCTTTCCGCGATCTCGGCTACCGCATCATAATCTATTAGACCGGTTTCCTTATCTACACCGTAGAAAGAGGGATTATATAATTTTCCTGAAAAATTCACCGGAGAACCATGAGTTAGGTGACCTCCGTGAGAAAGATCGAAACCAAGGAATTTATCTCCCGGTTTCATACAGGTATGAAAAACTGCTGTATTCGCCTGTGAACCCGAGTGAGGCTGCACATTGGCATATTCAGCGTTGAATAATTCCCTTAGACGGTCTATCGCAAGTTGTTCCACCTGATCTACTACCTCACATCCGCCATAATATCGCTTCCCTGGGTAGCCTTCAGCATATTTATTTGTAAGAACAGATCCGGCAGCTTCTAGTACCGCATCACTTACAAAATTTTCACTTGCAATAAGTTCCAAACCATTTAACTGGCGCTCTTTTTCTTTAGCTATTAAATCAAATACTTGGGTGTCTCGTTGCATTACAATCTTTTACGTTAAATATTCGGTAAAAGTAACAAATACATTCGGTTAATTACAGGAAAATAATATATTTGAATCAACTAGATTTTAACAAAAAACCAACATTTTTATGCCAATTACCGCTAACGATCCAAAAAGAAAAACCTGGCTGGATATTCCTGGTGATACCGATTTCCCTATTCAGAATATTCCCTTTGGAGTATTTTTAACCCGTGATGATGTGATCACCATTGGTACAAGAATTGGCGATTATGCGATAGACCTTGGAGCCTTGCATCAATTGGGTTATTTTGAAGGAATTCCACTAACCGACGATATATTTTTACAAGATACTTTAAACGATTTTATATCTGACGGTAAGAAGACCTGGCGCCTGGTGAGAAACCGCATCGCCGATATCTTCGACGCTAATAATCCTAAATTAAAGGACAATAAAGATCATAGAAATACCGTGCTTTTTACGCTGGACGAGATAGAAATGCAAATGCCTGTTCAGGTAGGAGATTATACAGATTTCTATTCTTCGAAAGAACATGCGACCAATATCGGGACCATGTTCAGAGATCCAGATAATGCCCTGTTACCAAACTGGCTGCATATTCCCGTAGGTTATCATGGTAGAAGTTCTTCTATCATTCCTAGCGGAATCCCGGTTCATAGACCACAGGGACAAACTAAACCTGCAGATTCTGATGCTCCAGTATTCGGGCCATCTCAACGTGTAGATTTTGAGCTGGAAATGGCTTTTATCACTACTGATGCTAATCATCTTGGTGAGCCGATACCGGTGGACGAAGCTGAAGAGTATATTTTTGGAATGGTGCTTTTCAATGACTGGAGTGCACGCGATATTCAAAAATGGGAATATGTGCCACTAGGCCCATTCCTGGCAAAGAACTTCGCATCTTCTATTTCACCATGGATCGTAACCATGGATGCTTTAGAGCCATTTAGAACGGCAAGCCCAAAACCTGAAAAAGAATTACTTCCCTATTTAAAATATAGCGGAGACAAGAGTTTTGATATCAACCTGGAGGTTTTCCTTCAGCCAGAAGGAGGTGAAGAAAATTCACTTTCAAAATCAAACTTCAAATATCTTTACTGGAATATGAGTCAGCAACTGGCTCACCATACCGTAAATGGATGCCCGGTAAATTCAGGAGACATGATGGCTTCGGGAACGATTTCCGGATCTTCAGAGGATTCATTTGGATCTATGCTGGAGTTAACCTGGAGCGGAAGCAAACCTATTAAATTGAAAGATGGGTCTGAACGCAAATTCATTGAAGACAATGACACCGTGATCATGAGAGGATATTGCCAGAATGGTGAATCTCGAATTGGTTTCGGAGAAGTAAGCTCAAAATTACTTCCGGTATACCAGCCAAAGAAGAAATAAATTTTCAATAATAAATGAAGAAAGCCCTTGTTTAAACGCAAGGGCTTTTTTTATTCATTATGAGCAATACATTTAATTTCGATCATAAGCTCTGGCATCACAAGTGAATTCACCTCTACCACGGTATTAGCCACCTCAGGAAATTTACCGTAGTGTTTGTGTCTCACCTAAAAAAAAACCCATTGATATTTTCCATAGTATGTTTCACATCAGTAACGAACCAGGTTTCGTCTACGATATTATCCATGGAAAGTTGAAATTTTTTCAGAAGCTCAGCGATATTGTGATAGGCTCTATCTACCTGTGCCTTCATATCATTTTCTCCTATTAAGTTACCTTCTTCATCCAGACTAATCTGGCCTGAAATATATAAGGCATTACCTACTTTTACCCCTTCAGCAATATAATCCTGAAATGCGCCCGATCGCTCTATTTGCTTCTTCATATTTTAAAGTTTGAACTTTAAAAATAGATATACCAATTGACAATCAACCAGATAAAGCCCTTCTGAGAGCACTATTATCAAGAATTAAGTGAAAACACTTATAAATTGAATTTGAATGAAAAGGTTTTAGCCTACAAAACCGGCTAATTTATCTGCTGAAATTTCCTGGTGTGAAGAATGGTGCACCACTTCCCTGTTTTTAAGAACGATAAGTTGCGGACTTTCATGTCTTACACTAAAGCGTTCTGCGATCTCGTTAGAAATATCCCTGTGACTTATTAGATCCAGAAAATAAAGTTTCAGCGGTTTGCTGTCATCGAGATCATAATCTGCCTCAAACATTCTAAGTACCATTTTACTTACACCACATCTGGTAGAATGTTTTAAAATAGCCACAGTATGATCTTCTGAATTTTTCTCAATTTCATCTAACTGATCCATGGAATTAAGATCTATCCAGGGCGTTGACTTCTTTTCTACTTTCTCTTCCTTCTTTTCTGAATTGAACATTTTATCAAATAATCCCATAACATTCTTTTTCGCAAAAGTAAATCTAAGTAAATTTAATAGAGAAAAATAAAGGCTAAAATTTGAAGGTTTACCAATAAACTGCCGTTTTGTCTTTATTTTCTTCAAGAACATGCGTCATTTTGACATTTATTTTTAATGGTACACCTCTTGACATATGAATTTTAAAAAACAGAAATAATGAACTTTAATAATTTTACTATAAAATCACAAGAGGCTATCCAGCAGGCGCAGCAGCTTGCTCAGGAAATGGGCCATCAGCAAATTGAGAACGAACACATTTTTAAAGCCATTAGCATGGTAGACGAAAATGTAACTCCATTCTTGCTGAAAAAACTGAACATTAACGTAAACCTGTTTAACCAGATCCTGGATAAGAGTCTGGAAAGCTTCCCAAAAGTTAGTGGAGGAGACATCATGCTTTCCCGTGAAGCCAGTAAAACAGTGAACGAAGCTTCTTCCATCGCTAAGAAAATGGAAGATGAATATGTATCTATTGAGCATTTGATCCTGGCGATATTTAAATCTTCAAGCAAAGTAGCTCAGATCCTGAAAGACCAGGGAGCTACAGAAAAAGGGCTTAAAGCAGCGATTGCTGAATTACGTCAGGGAGACAGGGTAACCTCTCAAAGCGCAGAAGAAACTTATAATTCGCTGGATAAATACGCCCGTAACCTGAACCAGTTAGCAGAAGAAGGAAAATTAGATCCGGTAATTGGTAGAGATGAAGAGATTAGAAGAATTCTGCAGATCCTTTCACGTAGGACCAAGAACAACCCAATGCTGGTTGGGGAACCGGGTACCGGTAAGACTGCGATCGCAGAAGGATTGGCTCACCGTATAGTTGACGGAGATGTGCCTGAAAACCTAAAAGATAAAAGGATCTACTCCCTGGATATGGGAGCGCTTATCGCAGGTGCGAAGTACAAAGGGGAATTCGAGGAAAGGCTAAAAGCAGTGATCAAGGAAGTTACTTCCAGTGACGGTAATATTGTGCTTTTCATTGACGAGATCCACACCCTGGTTGGTGCCGGAGGTGGACAGGGCGCCATGGATGCTGCAAATATCCTGAAACCTGCACTTGCCCGAGGCGAATTAAGAGCCATAGGTGCAACCACTTTAGATGAGTACCAGAAATATTTTGAAAAAGATAAGGCCCTTGAGCGGCGTTTCCAGAAGGTGACCGTAGAGGAACCTGATACCGAAAGTGCGATCTCTATTTTACGAGGGATCAAGGAAAAATATGAAACACACCACAAAGTTAGGATCAAAGATGAGGCGATCATTGCCGCGGTAGAGTTATCTCAGCGATACATCACCAACCGTTTCCTTCCAGATAAGGCGATTGACCTTATGGACGAAGCCGCTTCAAAACTGCGCATGGAGATCAACTCCAAGCCAGAAGAACTCGATGTGTTGGACCGTAAGATCATGCAATTAGAGATCGAGATAGAAGCGATAAAAAGAGAAAAAGATGAAGCCAAACTAAAATCTTTAAGAGCAGACCTGGCCAATCTTAAGGAAGAAAGAAACGATCTGCATGCTCGTTGGATGAGCGAGAAAGAGATCGTAGATAATATTCAGAATCTAAAATCTGAAATTGAAGATTACAGGCTGGAAGCTGAAAGAGCTGAACGCGAGGGAGATTACGGGAAGGTAGCAGAGATACGCTACGGTAAGATCAAAGAAGCCCAGGAGAAACTGGAAAAACTTCAGGAAAAGGTTGCAGAAAACCAGAACGAGAAATCTTTGATCCAGGAAGAGGTGACTAATGAAGATATTGCGGAAGTCGTAGCAAAATGGACAGGAATACCTGTAACCAAAATGCTACAGAGCGACCGTGAAAAATTATTACGCCTGGAGCAGGATCTTCACAAACGAGTGGTTGGTCAGGATGAAGCAATCATCGCTGTAAGTGATGCGGTTAGAAGAAGCCGCGCCGGACTACAGGACCAGAAAAGACCAGTTGGATCCTTTTTATTCCTTGGTACTACCGGGGTTGGTAAAACCGAATTAGCTAAAGCACTGGCAGAATACCTTTTCGATGACGAGTCGGCGATGACCAGGATAGACATGAGTGAATACCAGGAGAGGCATGCGGTAAGCAGATTAGTTGGAGCACCTCCAGGATATGTTGGATATGATGAAGGTGGTCAGTTAACCGAAGCAGTAAGAAGAAAACCATATTCGGTTATCCTGCTTGATGAGATCGAAAAAGCGCATCCTGATACTTTTAATATCCTTTTACAGGTACTTGATGAAGGTAGACTGACAGATAACAAAGGTAGACTGGCTGACTTCAAAAACACCATAATTATTATGACCTCGAATATGGGAAGTCATATCATCCAGGAGAAATTTGAGAATATCAAAGATATTGATACAGCCATGGAAGCTGCAAAGACTGAAGTTCTCGGATTATTAAAGCAAAGCGTAAGACCTGAATTTATCAACAGGATAGACGACATTGTAATGTTTAGTCCGCTTACACAAAAGGACATCAAAGAGATCGTAGGTCTGCAGTTGAAAGGAGTTAAAAAGATGCTGGCAAAACAACATATTGTTCTGGATGCTACTGAAGAAGCTATTGAATATCTTGCGGCAAAAGGATTTGATCCACAGTTTGGTGCAAGACCGGTGAAAAGGGTGGTTCAAAGAGAAGTTTTAAATAAACTCTCCAAAGAGATACTTGCTGGAAATATTCACACAGACAGTATCATTTTGCTGGATGAGTTCAATGACGAACTGGTTTTCAGGAACCAGGAAGAACTCGCGAAAAATGATTAATTAAATATTAGTTTTTAAAATAAAAAAGGCGGTGAATTACTTCAACGCCTTTTTTTATTAATTATTCAGGATCACCATTTATCGATTTCATTTTTCAATTCTTCCTTAGATTTTCCTGTCTTTTCTTGCATTCTTCCAAGCATCTCATCAAATTTTCCTTCAGAATAAGTGGTATCATCGTCGGTTAATTTTCCATACTTCTGTTTAAATTCACCTTTAATTTGTTTCCACTTACCTTCTCTCTGATCTTCATTCATAATTTATTGGTTTTAGATGTTAATAAAATAAAGGTACCCAAACATCACGCTTAGGTGTCCCAAGAAACTCCTATTATTGTCTTAAACATTTGTTATTTTTGGATTCCAAATATTTCCCATGAAGAAAATATCGATCCTGTGCCTTCTTTCTATAGTGCTTAGCGGTTGTGCGGTAACCAGAAAGATCGAAAATGATAATGTTGAATTAAGATTTCTAGACGAATATGTCTTACCGGCAGAAACTGAGATTGATCAAACAGCTGTAGGGGGATTATCTGGTATAGATTATAAAAATGAAAAGTTATTTATGGTTAGCGATGATGCGGGCAATCCACGTATTTATCTCGCAGACCTAATAATTGAAGATAAAAAGATCAGGGAGATTGCAGTGGATCAACTTATAATTATTAAAAAAACTGAAGAGTTTCGAAATAAGGTTTTCGACCTGGAAGCTATCAGATACGATAAGGATCGAACCAAATTTATTGTCACTAGTGAAGGTGCCATCGATGACAGAAAAGATCCGGGTATTTATGAGATCTCGATCCTTGGCCATGCAAAAAAAGCCTATACAATTCCAGACTATTTTAACTCCAATTCAGCTCAGAAACCGAGAAACAATGGTGTCTTTGAGGGAATTACTGAGAGTATTGATAATAAGGGTTACTGGGTTGCTATGGAATTGCCCTTGGAAGAAGATGGTCCCAAACCTAAGATCTATCCTTCCAGGTCTCACGTTAGGATCACAAAATACGATAAGGAAACCGGGAAACCAGTGAAACAATTCGCCTATAAACTTGATGGCGTTTCAAAATTACCTATTAATTATTTTGCTGTGAATGGGGTTACAGAGATCCTGGAATATGACCAGGATAAATTTTTAATACTTGAAAGGTCCTATTCTGCGGGATATGGCTCACACGGTAATACTGTGAAAATTTTTGATGTAGATGCATCAAAAGCTACTAACATTCTTGACAAGAATGAGCTAAAGGGCGAAAAATACAACAAAGCCGAAAAGAAACTTATATTCAATTTTAAATCGGTAAAAGATCAGTTAACCCGAGAGATCGTAGACAATATTGAAGGAATGTGTTTTGGACCAACCCTTGAAAATGGTGAACGATCTTTATTACTTGTTTCAGACAATAATTTCAACAGTTTTGCTGAGCAGATAAACCAGTTTATTTTAATGCAAATAAAAATCAAGGACGGAGATTCTGTAACAGATTAGACCTCAAAACGTCAAATGTTCAAATAAATCAACACGATTATGGCTAATATTATCACTATTTTCTTTTCAGTAATTTTAGGGATCACCAATCCTTCAGGAGAAAGCAATATGAATAATCAGCAAAACGAGATCACCACGTATTATTTGATACGTCATGCTGAAAAAGACCGAAGTGACTCTTCAAATCAAAATCCAGATCTAACTAAGGAAGGTTCCGCCAGAGCGAAAAAATGGGCAGAAGTACTTAAGAATGTAAATCTTGACGCTGTTTATAGCACAAATTACAATCGCACCATGCAAACGGCTATGCCCCTGGTAAAAATGAATAAATTAGAGATCCTGAATTATGACACAAAGAATCTAAACAACGAGGAATTTCAGAAAGCCACCAAAGGGAAAACAGTTCTTGTAGTTGGACACAGCAACACTACACCACAATTAGCCAATGCTATCCTGGGTAAGAGGAAGCATGGAGATATTGATGATAAGGAGAACGGGGCACTGTTTATCGTGCAGATTCTGCCAAATGGAGAGACTACCAGCCAGGTGCTTTATATCAATTAATACCTAAGACCCTAGTTTAACCTTTACATCTTTGGTTTCGATAATTGAAAGCAAATCAAGCTCTCTTTTCTCGAAAAGATCATCTAGTTCTTTTAAAGGAGTAGAATGGTCATCGTATTTGTAATTTTCATAATCTACAAAGCGAATACCTTCAATGATTCGGTGATTAAAGGCTTTTCTAAAACGAACACCACCATCGTTGGTTTCAAAATTATACGCCAGATAATCTACTTCAAAATTCCTGGTGTCTATCCAGTACATGTATTCGTCTTCATGATCTGTTCCCCCACCATTTTCAGCAAAGGTCACTTTCACTTCATAATATTCACGACCAGAAATACTGTCCTTTCCTATTAATTCCTTTTTTGCAGCTTCGGCATTAAGACCATAAGGCAGCTGGACGAAATAATGCACAGAATTAACCGAATTTCCATAAGCCACCTTCATCGAATCTACTACTTCTACTACAGTATCATTTATCATTCTTTGAAACCCATCATTATCTAAAATATCACGGATCTCATTTCCGGTGGAATCGGTCATTTTTCTCTCGAGACTAAACTTCCCTCCTTCTCTTGTGCTTTTATATTCTTTGTTTCTGAAAACAAAATCAATTTCGGCATTCTTATATCTTTCTCCACCAGCGTTTTTAATTGCTTTATCCACGATCTCTTCTGCTGTAAGTTCCTGTTTCTCACCGGCACATGAAGCAAAAAAGAGGATGATCAATACGATAAATATATTTTTCATAAGAGGCAATTTGAGTGGCGCAAAAATAGCAATATTTGATTAGTATCCATATTCACTGAATTTTAAAATTGCTTTAGTATGAAATTAGCTTAAACCTTGTATTTTTGTGCTTGTATGAAGAATACTATCAACATCAAGAACCGTAAAGCTAAGTTCAATTATGAATTCCTGGATAAATATACCGCAGGTATCAAATTAGCAGGAACAGAGATCAAAGCTATACGGGAAGGAAAAGCGAATATTGCCGAAAGTTTTTGTGAATTCAATAATCACGAGCTTTTTGTTATCAATATGCATGTTGAAGAATATTCTCATGCCACTCACTTTAATCACAATCCCAAAAGTGAAAGAAAGTTATTACTGCAGCGCCGGGAATTGAGAAAACTGGAAAAGGAAGTAACCAATTCCGGGTTGACCATTATTCCCCTTAGATTGTTCATAAATGACCGCGGACTTGCAAAATTACAGATCGCTCTGGCCAAGGGTAAAAAACTTTATGATAAAAGAGAAACCATCAAAGATCGCGAAAGCAAGCGTCGATTAGACCGAATCAAGAAAGAATACAAATAAATTTCAGATCTTTCCGTTTTACTTAAAATCCAAAATCTAATCCATGCTTAAAAAGCTACTTGGGCTGATACTGTTTTTTGCAGTTTCCCAGATGTCTTCCCAAATTACCGGGGAAGTTAAAGACGAAAAAGGTAATCCTCTACCCTATGTAAATATTTATACCGAAACCGGCTCAAAAGGTACTACAACCAATGATGACGGCATCTATGAGCTGAAAATAAATGAGGCAGGGAATTACACCCTCGTATATCAGTTCCTGGGTTACAAAACGCTTAAAAAGGAAATTAAAGCTGAGTCTTTCCCTATTGAGATAGATGTTGTTTTGAAAGCCGAAAGCACAAGCCTGGAGGAAGTTACAGTGCAAAGTGGGGATAATCCCGCCAATAGGATCATTAGAAATGCTATTGATGTAAGAGAACTAAATGCCGAAAAGCTGGAATCATTTACTGCCGATTTTTATTCCCGCGGATTATGGAGGATCAAGAATGCACCTGAGAAAATTTTAGGCCAGGACGTGGGTGACCTCGGCGGAGGTTTGGACTCTACCCGAAGTGGAATTGTTTACCTAAGTGAGACCATTTCAGAGATCGCTTTTCAGAAACCAGATGACTTCAAGGAGAAGATCATCGCTTCTAAAGTTAGCGGTGATGATAATGGCTTCAGTTTAAATTCAGCGCAAGAGGCTTACTTTTCTTTCTATGAAAATACTTTAGAGATCAATAGTGAAATGGTCTCCCCTATTGCCGACTATGCTTTTAACTACTACAAATATCAACTCGAAGGAACTTTTTTTGATGATTGGGGCAATCTCATTAATAAGATCAAGGTAACTCCGAAGCGAGAAAACGACCGCGTTTTTTCAGGATATATCTATATCGTGGAAGACCTCTGGCAAATTTACGGTGTAGAACTCACCACCACCGGTAAGGCTGTGCAGGTTCCACCTATTGAAGAACTTGTTTTCAGGCAGAATTACAAATATTCCAAGGAGAATGGACTCTATATACAGATCTCGCAAAGCGTAGATTTCAGCTTTAAAATGTTTGGCTTTGGCGGGAATGGTAGATTCACGGCCGTTTACAGCAATTATGATTTTAGTCCGCAGTTCACTAAAAATAGCTTCGGAAGAGAGATCCTTAGTTTCCAGGAACAAGCCAATAAAAAAGATTCACTTTACTGGGAAGAACTAAGACCGGTCCCACTTACTTCTGAAGAAATTGAAGATTATGTTAGGAAAGATAGTATTCAAGAGGTAAAAAGCACCAAAAAATATAAGGATTCTGTAGATGCAGTCCGGAATAAATTTGGCCTAACCGATGTGCTTTTTGGATATTCATATACCAATTCCTGGAAACACAGAAGTTTTAATATCAGTGCTCCTGTGACTGGAATTGGTTTCAACACGGTGCAGGGTTGGAATACAGATGTGACCTTATCTTACAGGCAGAGAACCGGTGAAGATCAGGAGAATTACTGGCGAGTATTTTCAAATATCGACTATGGTTTAAGTGAAGATAGGTTCAGGATCAAAGGCGGATTCGCGAAAAAGTTCAATAATTTCAATAAGCCTGTGCTTAGAATATCTGGGGGAACCAGCGCGGAACAGATCAATGATAGAGAACCGATTGCCCCTCTTTTAAATAGTATCACCACTATTTTCTTCGAGCGAAATTATATGAAGCTTTACGAAAAAAGCTTTGCTCAGATCGGCTATGGTCAGGATGTTTTTCCGGGTATCAATTTGTCTGGGGAATTTGCCTGGGAGAACAGGCAGGCCCTTACCAATCATACAGATCACGTCATCATGGATTGGGAAGAGCGTAATTATACCTCGAATAATCCTCTGCAACCGGAAAATTTCGGAAGTCTTCCTTTTGAAGAACATTCAATTTTCAAAACAGATCTTACCGCAGATATTACTTTTGGCCAGAAATATATGAGTTATCCTAATGGTCGCTATGATGTATATGAATCCAAATACCCAAAATTAAAGCTAAGCTGGGAAAAAGGATTTGGCGGCAGCGAAAGCAAATACAATTTTGACCAGTTCAAAGCCGAAATACGGCAAAGTCTTAACCTCGGCAATAAAGGTGAATTCCAATATCTTTTAAATGGAGGGATCTTCTCGAATGCTGAAGAGATCAGCCTGGTAGATTACCAACATTTCAATGGAAACCAGACCAGAATAGGTTTTGGAAGTTATGTGGGTAAATTCAATTTAATGCCTTATTACAATTTCAGCACCAACAAGAATTATGCTGAGATACATGCGGAACATGATTTCCAGGGTTGGGCATTAGGAAAATTACCCCTGATCAATAAACTGAACTTCAACCTGGTGGTTGGAGCTCACAGATTAATTACTGAAGACAGAAATCCTTATTCAGAATACTCGGTAGGAATAGACAATCTTGGATTTGGAAAGTTCAGGTTTTTAAGACTGGATTATGTGGTATCGGACTTTGGAGGAAAAAGGGATGGTGCTTTTATCTTCGGTCTAAAGTTTTAAATATAAACACTGCTAAAAGCTTCACATCCCAAAAGAAGACCCTGAAATAAATTCAGGGTGACAATTCTATTAAAATTTGATTCCTTACGTCATTCTGAACTCGTTTCAGCATCTCAACAATAGAACCCTTAAACAAGTTGAGGGTGATGAGTTTTAAACATAAAAAAAGCTGAAATATTAAATTTCAGCTTTTAATTTTATGTGATAAGAATTCTGAATCCTATTCTTCTTCATCCTTGGTTTCTTCAGCTTTCTCCTCTTTAGAAAAATCTGTGAATCCGTTTTTTATCAATATGTTGTACCACTGGAAGATCTTCTTCATATCACTGGCGTACACCCTGTCTTCATCATAATCTGGAAGCACTTCAGAAAAATAATCTTCTAGCTCTTTCTTAGATGCTTTATGGCTGATAGCTTCCTCACCATTCTCTTTTTCCTTGATCTTCTGGAAAACTTCACCTAACGGAATCTCTTCAGTATAAGTATAAATAGCGATCTCGCTCAAAATACTCACATTGTGACGCATATTCACTGCGATCTTCTTACCGTCTAGTAAAGATTTTGCTACAAAGCCACCTCTGGTTTGAGCGGTAAGCTCATATAAACCGGGTTTTCCAGAAATAGCAAGAATTTTATCTAATCCCATAGTATTTTTTTATTTAGGTTGGCAAATATCAATTCCCAGGTTCAATTATCAAAGCCTTTATCGGGCTTTTTTTGCATTAGGGAAACGCATCTTATATTCTACATTGATCTTGCCCTTCGAAATATTCGTCAGTTTACTTTTTATCAGTCTCTTTTTCAGGCTGGAAAGCTTATCTGTAAACAAAATTCCTTCAATATGATCATATTCATGCTGAATTACTCTTGCTGCCAATCCTGAGTAAGTATCGGTATGTTTTTCCCAATTTTCGTCATAATACTCGATGGTAATATCCGGTTGTCTAAAGACATCTTCACGAACTTCAGGAATACTTAAACAGCCTTCACTAAAAGCCCATTCTTCACCGGTCTCTTCAATGATCTGAGGATTAATGAAAACCTTACGCATATCCTTTAGCGCTTCCTGTTCTGCTTCGTCTAATTCTTCATCTTCTGCAAAGGGAGCGGGATCTATCATAAAAATCCTGATTGGAAGTCCTACTTGTGGAGCGGCGAGACCAACTCCGTAGGCATTATACATGGTATCCCACATATTGTTGATCAATTCCTCAAGTTTCGGATAATCCTTATCGATCTCTTTGGCTTTCTTTTTTAAAACCGGATCTCCGTATGCTACAATTGGTAAAATCATTCTTTAAAGTTTTCAGCTTTCAGCCAAAAGCTACAAGCCTCTTTATTATTTAATATCTAATTATAATTCGAGCAGACTTTTATACCTGCAACTTTTTACCTTATTCGTAAAGCCAGGTTTGCAAGATGATAGTCGCACTAATCTCATCAACCAGGGCCTTATCGCGTCGTTTCTTTTTCTTCAATCCTCCATCGATCATGCTCTGCACGGCCATTTTACTGGTAAAGCGCTCGTCTACTCTTTCTAAAGGCATATCAGGAAATTTTTCAGTAAACTTCTTTAAGAATTCCTGAATATGAACCTCACTTTGAGAAGGCGTATCATCCATCCTCTTTGGTTCCCCGACCAAAACCCGTTCCACTTTCTCATTTTTGAAATAGTCTTCAAGGAATTTTATAAGTTCAGGAGTTTGAACAGTAGTAAGACCCGAAGCGATCATCTTCAATTCATCGGTAACGGCTATTCCAGTTCTCTTTGTTCCGTAATCCAGGGCTAAAATTCTGGGCATTTCAAAAATTTAGGCAAAGGTAAGGTTTATATTCGTTTGTCCATAAATATTGCCTTATAGCTATTATATTTGAAAAAAATTAGAAATATGGATCAATTGAAATCGAAAATAGAAGAGGCCTGGGAAAACAGAGACCTGCTTTCAGATAAGGAAACCATAGACGCGATTAGAAAAGTTGTTGAACTTTTAGACAAAGGAGAATTGCGTGTGGCTGAACCAACTGCTGATGGATGGCAGGTTAATGAATGGGTAAAGAAAGGTGTTGTACTTTACTTCCCTATTCAGAAAATGGAAACCCTGGAAGCCGGAATTTTCGAATATCACGATAAGATCCCTTTGAAAAAAGGATATAAGGAAAAAGGAATTCGTGTGGTACCTAATGCCGTAGCCAGACATGGGGCATATATCTCTTCAGGAGTTATTATGATGCCGAGTTATGTAAATATCGGAGCTTATGTGGATGAAGGTACGATGGTAGATACATGGGCAACTGTTGGAAGTTGTGCTCAAATTGGTAAGAACGTACACCTTAGCGGTGGAGTTGGAATTGGCGGTGTTCTTGAACCACTTCAGGCAGCTCCAGTGATCGTAGAAGACAATGCCTTTCTGGGATCAAGAAGTATAGTGGTGGAAGGGATCAGGATTGAAAAAGAAGCTGTTTTAGGCGCCAATGTAGTGCTAACCGCTTCCACCAAGATCATCGATGTGACCGGTGACGAACCAAAAGAATTCAAAGGTTATGTACCGGCAAGATCTGTAGTGATCCCGGGAAGCTATACCAAGAAATTTCCAGCGGGAGAATACCAGGTTCCATGTGCTCTCATCATCGGGAAAAGAAAGGAAAGCACTAATAAAAAAACATCCCTGAACGACGCCTTGCGCGAATATAACGTCGCAGTTTAGATCTTAAATTTGAAGATACTTGTAATACAGATAAAAATGATTGGGGATGTGCTTACATCCTCAATCCTCTTTGAGGCCCTTCGGAAGGAATTCCCGGAAGCCGAACTGCATTACATGATCTATGAGCATACGTACCCGGTTGTCCAGAACAACCCGAATATAGATAAGATCATTTTTACCGATAAGGATAACTCACTAAGAAGTCTTATCCAGATGACCAAAAAAGAAAAATATCATGCGGTCATCGATGTCTATTCCAATTTAAAAACTGCCCTCATTACAGGACTTTCAGGTGCAAAATACAGAATAGCCTACAATAAGAAATATACACGTCCGCTTTGTACGCATGTGTTCAGCAGGAATATCCAGGCACAAACTATTGCCGGTGCAGCTATTGAAAAAAGGATGCGAATGCTGAGTCCCTTATCTTCAAATTTTCCAATTGAGATCAAACCAAAGATATTTTTGACCGAAGAGGAAAAGAAAGAAGCAAAGCAGAAATTAGAAATTTCAAAAATAGACCTTTCTAAACCTCTATATATGATTGGTGCTTTAGGTAGTTCTGAAAAGAAAACCTATCCCCTTCCTTATTTAGCCGAAATGTTGGATGAGATCGTTAGAGAATCAGGTGCTAATCTTCTTTTTAACTATGTGCCTTCCCAAAAAACAGATATAGAAAATATTTACCAGCTTTGCCAACCGGAAACCCGGAAACATATTCACCTGAATATCTACGGTAAAAGCCTTCGAGAATTTCTGGTATTAACCTCGCATTGTGATGGCCTCATAGGTAACGAGGGCGGTGCTATAAACATGGCCAAAGCTTTAGATATTCCAACATTCGCAATTTTCTCACCACCACTGAATAAGGAAAACTGGAATATTTATGAAGACGGGAAAAAAAATGTATCGGTTCATTTAAAAGATTATCAGCCGGAATTATTTCAGAATAAGACCTTTAAAGAACTTTCAAAAGATAATACCGAGCTTTATAACAAATTAAAGCCATCACTTTTCACAGATAAATTGCAGCATTTTTTAAAGCATAATTCTAAATGAAATACCGGTTCCTAATATATATAAACCATACTTACGGACTACCCATAGGCCTCCCTATACAGGAGCAGGCTCAAAAAATGGGATTTTCCCTGAAATGGTTTTCGGGTATGGAAGAACCAAAGAAGTATTTCCCCGAAAATGGAATTTTAATTGAAACTATTGAAGAGGCGATCGACTATGACCCACATTTTGTTCTGGCCATTACAGACACGGTGCCAGATTTCTTTCCGGGATTAAAAGTTCAAATATTTCATGGCTTTCCGGCGAATAAAAGAAAAGGGACTGATCAGTTTATTATAAGAGGTTTTTTCGATCTCTATTGTACACAAGGACCTTCCAGTACCGGGCCGTTTAAAAAGCAACAGGAAAAATATAGGTCTTTCGAAGTGATAGAGACAGGCTGGTCAAAAATGGATCCACTTTTCCCATTGGAGCCTACCAATAATAAAAAACCGGTTATCCTGATATCTTCTACTTTTACCCGATATTATAGCCTGGCTTTAAGAGACGAAGTAGTAAAGGAAATAGAAAGATTATCGAAAACAGGGAAATATCAGTTTATCGCAACTTTACATCCCAAACTTGATCGTGAGACCGTAAAAAAATTCAAGGCTCTTGAAAATGAAAATTTCACTTTTCACGATACTACAGACCTCATCCCCTTGTTCAAAAAAGCAGATATCATGTTCTCTGATACCACTTCGGCCATTATTGAATTTTTAATTCAGAGAAAACCTGTGGTTACTTTTAAAAATAATATGCCGGGACCATATCTTATCAATATAGAAAAGGTTGAAGATATTGAAAGTTCTTTTGACCTTGCTCTTTCCAGACCGAAGGAACTCATCTCTGAAATTGAAAAATTCGCTATGTTTTCTCATCCATATTTAGATGGTAATTCCAGTGAAAGAGTGATCAATGCCTGTATAGATTTTCTACATTCAGATAAATCTCATCTTAAGAAAAAGCCGCTAAATCTTATTCGAAGATATAAGATAAGAAAGCAGCTAAACTATTTCACTTTCAAGTCGCACAGGAAAGCCCCTTTCATCCCAAAGCAGGATTAATTTTTCCAGAATTTGAGTTTTTTCTTTATGCGCTTTTTTCTTTGAAATTTCTCCTGAAACTGGTTGGTATAGAACCACATTTTCTCAAAAACCTCTGCTTTCGGTCTTTTGATCAATTTTGCATATTCATCGGCCATTACTTCCACCATTTCCTTTTTCGGCGTAAGCCTGGAGAAATTCAACATGCGCTCTTCAAAATTAAGCTCCTTAAAATTCATTCGATTGAGATCCACCAGAAAGAACTTATAATCCCCGGCTTTCTTCTGAATTAAAGTATTTCCCGGCGAATGATCCAGAAATTGGATCTGTTTTTCATGCAGTTCAAAAGTAAACCTGGTAAAGGCTCTTAAAATATTCTCGTGATCTGGAAAATCGTGATCTATCACCAGCTCCCGGTAGGTTAGGTCATAGTCCTGATGTAAACAGGCGTAATAGCTTTGGCTAAAAAATACTGTACTATCCTCTTCAGCATACGCCATAGGATATGGTGTACCTATGTTTGCTTCAAGTAATTTAATCGCATTAATAAACGACCTTTCAGCTTTGGATTTTCGGAAATATTTATAAACGAACTTATTAATTAGATTAGGCTTTTTAAAAGATTTGATATTTACCCTATACGTCTTAATATCAAAAATTTTCAGGCTGTTTCTTAATCCTGGCCCAAGAGCCCTGCCTTCAGACTCAAAATTTTCAATTGACTTAACCAGGTCTTTCCTTATCTCCTCGCCCTTGCCTGAAAAAATATATTTCATGTAGCTCTATTCTATGATTATTTGTTTAAAGAAGGCTTGCATAAGCTTCATAGGTGTTTTTACCAAGACTTTGCGTAGTGAAATTCTCAAAAAACATTTTATGACTTTTCTCCGAAAATTCATTTCTAAGTTCTGGTGATTCAGCTAATTTTTTTATCCCTTCAGCCAGGTCTTTATAATCACCTACCTCTACTGAAAATCCATTTTTACCATTTTCTATTGTTTCTTCTATTATACCTACCCTGGTAGATACGACAGGAGTTTTATAAAAAAATGATTCAATTACAGAAGATGGTCCTCCCTCTCTCTCTGAAGACATGGCGAAAACATCAAACTCGGGAATTAAAATAGAGGCATTTTCCAGAAATCCGGTGAAACTAAGATATTCCTCTATTCTTTCAGATTCCACTTCCTTTTTATACTCTGGAGTTCGTTTCGAGAATTCTCCGATTTGCACGAGCTTAAAATTTCTATAATTAAGTTCGTGTACCAAATAACTTACCGCCTTAATTAAAGTTTTGAGATCTTTTGCCTTGGTATGATTGGCGATATTTCCAATCAAGACCTTATCTTCAGAAATATTTAATTTCTTTCTCAAACTATATTCCTCTTCAATATCAGAATTTGATTGCTTAACCCCATCCCTTATTACAGTGAGTTTTTGCCTGGCTGTGTCATTTAGCACTTTACTAAAGTGGTCTTTAACGTAATCCGACACACAGATTATACTATCAATATTTCTATAGTTATATTTCAATTTACTCAGAAAGCTGGATTTATTCCTAACATGCTTTCTGGAATATACGGTAGCTACATTGAGGGAATAAATGAGATCACACAGAACAAACCCAGTAAGAGCATCACTCGTATGCAGGTGAATGATATCAACTTTATTATTCCTGACAATATTTGCAAGGAATCGCAAATATTCAGATTTATGAGGTTTTACTTTTTCTATTGCAAAAATTTCAGTTCTGGTTTTCTTTAAAGCTATATGAGTCGGTGTGTCAAGAAAGCAAAAAGCCATTTGCTGCACATCATATTTTTCTAACTCTTCGATAGTATTAAATAACTGCTGCTCGCTCCCGCCCCATGATGTATGCCCAGATATATGTAAAATTTTCATAAACTTTGCTGATTGTCTGCAAAAGTAGAATATTTATCTTGGTCCGGAATATTTAATGATCGCCAAGAGAATAAAAGTTCTTCATCTATCCGCTGCCTATAATTGTATTTCCTGAGTATTGAAATCTATCTATTAGACAAACATTCTCATCGCGATCCTTTTCAAATTGCCCTTCCAGAACTATTTTCATATGCCAAAACTACTTTTTCCGAAATCAAATTCATTGATGATTTATTTGCCGGAAAATCAAAGTAATATTTAGTTTTATATTTACATCATTTAAAGGCTTTAATGAGATCACAAATAATTAACGTATTACCTAAAAATTCAGTAAATGCTTATTATACAGCATTAAAAAAAGGAATATTAATTAATCATATCTCGTGAATTATGCTTTTGGAACATCACGAAATCTCTAAATAAAGAACATCCTGGAAAAATGGCAACCAATTATGGAATAATATGTTAGATGTAAGCTGCATTATTATAAACTATAACACTTCAGATTTTACAATTAACTGTGTAAAATCCATTATCCTGAATCATGAGCATAATTCTAATTTTGAAATTATTGTTATAGATAATGCTTCCACTCATCAAGATTTCAGCAAGCTCAAATCCAGCATTGAAAATCTGAAAAATAATTCCTTAAAGATCATTAGAAGTAAGACCAATTTAGGCTTTGGAGGTGGGAATATGTTGGGTGTGCAAAACTCTTCCGATTGCAAATATTATGCATTTATAAATAATGATACTCTAATAACTGAAAAGGACACTCTTGGTCAACTTTCTACTTTTTTGGATAACAATAGCCACATCGCAGTCTGTTCTCCACAAATGCTGGATGAAAACCAAAATTTCAGAGCTACGCTAGATCATTTTTCCTCATTGGGAAGAGAAATTTTAAAAAGGCATTTCTTAGAGAGATTCTTTCCTGCCAAATATCCAAATAGAAAAAAGTTTTATGACAAACCATTGAAAGTTGATTATGTTCAAGGTTCATTCATGTTCATAACAGCTAATGAATTTAAGGAAGTTGGTGGGTTTGACACCAATCTTTTTTTATATTATGAAGAGTCTGATCTTTGCCGCAGAATTTTGAAAAAAACCGGAAAAGAAACCTATTTATATCCCTTTATCAGTTATATTCATTTCAAAAGTGCCAGTATCCAGAAGAGTATTATTATAAAGAAAGAATTAAAAATTTCACTTTTATACTATACTCGAAAGCACTACGGCTATTTGGCCCATAAAGTACTTATAACCTATTTGATCATAAGATATCTGTTTACCAGTCTTATCAAACCAAAGTATTTTCCACTTTTAAAAATTCTTTTGACCGGTGCACATTTATCTGATTCTTTAAAACAAAAACAGAAAATCATCTAATGAATATCCTTCATCTTTCTGCCGCAAAAAACTGGGGCGGTGGTGAAAATCACATCGAACAACTTTGCCTGGAACTTAAGAAGATAGATAGAAATTCAGAAAATACCATTCTATGCGTAAGGAACGCTGCTTTCCATAACAAAATAAAGAACTCCAGTCTTCAGGTTGAATCAGCACCTCTTAAGATAAAAATGGATCTGCGATATGCAGTCAAGATTATTGAGGTTTGCAAAAAGAGAAAAATAGATCTCCTCCACATCCATGATACTACAGCCTTAACGCTGGCCGTAATGGCTACAAAATTAGGAGATTTACCTCCATTTGTTCTGAGCAAAAAAACATCTTTCCCAATCAAAGATCGCAGTCGCACTCTTTATAAATACAATCACGAAAACATAAAAAGGATATTTTGCGTTTCTAAGGAAACACAAAGAATCGCTTCTAAAAAGATCGAAGATCTTGCCAAACTAACCACTATTTACCATGGCACCAGTTTAGATAAAAAAAACAGCCAGTATAAAAATCTTCGCTTGGAATTTGAAATACCTGGGGATAAAATTATTGTGGGTACCATCGCCAACCATATAAGGGCGAAAAATCTAGATACATGGATTGATATGATAGACAGCCTGGTAAATCAAAAAAAGATCTATGATTTTCATTTTGTCCTTATTGGAAGCCATACAAACAGAACCCCTGATTATATAAACAAGCTCGAAAAATTAGGACTTCAAAAGCACGTAAATATCGCTGGTTTTATTGAAAATGCTTCAGCTCTTATTCCGCAGTTCGATATCTCACTTCTTACCTCACAAAGCGAAGGAGTCCCACAATTTATTTATGAGAGCTTTTATCATAAGGTTCCGGTAGTGAGCACAAATGTTGGGGGAATACCTGAAATTATTGAAGATGGTTTCAATGGCATGTTAAGCAATCCTTACGAACCTCAAAGTTTAGCAGATAAATTGATAGCTTTGTCCCAGGATAAAGTTTTAAGAAATAAATTTACCGAAAGGTCTTACAAGAAACTAATCGAAAACTTTACTACCAGAAAAATGGCTGAGCAAACCTTAGCTGAATATAAAAAAGTGCTTTATGGAACGAATGGAACAGGAAATTAGAAATTGCATAGATGTAATTAAAAAAGGCGGCATCATACTATACCCCACAGATACAGTTTGGGGGATTGGATGCGATGCTACCAATGCCGACGCAGTGGACAAAGTATATCAATTAAAGAAAAGGGAAGAATCTAAAGCGTTGATCTGCCTGGTATCTAATTTCAAAATGCTGGAGCAATATGTGGAAGAAGTTCCTGAAATGGCCTACGACATCCTTAAATACGCCAAAAAACCAACTACCATCATTTATGATAAACCCATCAGGATCGCTGAGAATCTGGTTGGAGAGGACGAATCCCTTGGAATAAGAGTAGTGAGAGATACTTTCTGTTCAGACCTAATTAAAAAACTGAAACGACCTTTGGTATCTACCTCAGCCAATGTTAGCGGCCAGCCGACCCCACAATCATTCGATCAAATCACTCCCCAAATTTTAAAAGGTGTAGACTATGTAGTAAATTTGCAGCGTTCAAAAAAATCACCTAGACCATCAGCGATTATCAAGTTGAGTAACGACGGCCAGGTGAGTGTGATACGCAAATAGACAGATGCCGAAATACCACAATTACAGCAAAGCCTTACATCATAAAATATTCAATGTTATTTCAGAAGCTGCAGATGAATTGTCTGTGGATGCCTACGTAATTGGAGGTTTTGTTCGTGATCATATCCTCGACCGCGGAGATCATAAAGATATAGACATCGTATCTATTGGCAGTGGTATAGAACTGGCCAAAAAGGTTGCTGAAAAGCTACCTAACAAGCCAAAGGTTCAGGTATTTAAAAACTTTGGTACCGCCATGCTTCGCGATGGTGATATGGAAATTGAATTTGTGGGGGCCCGAAAGGAAAGTTACCGTAAAGATAGCCGCAAACCTATCGTGGAAGACGGGACCCTGGAAGACGACCAGAACCGCAGGGATTTTACTATAAATGCCCTGGCGCTTAAATTGAACAAAGATGGATTCGGAGACCTGTTAGATCCATTTAACGGGTATGAAGATCTAAAGAACAGGATCATTAGAACTCCGCTGGATCCAGATATCACCTATTCAGACGATCCTTTAAGAATGTACCGCGCCATCAGGTTCGCCACCCAGCTTAATTTTATCATTGAAGCTGAATCCTTAAATGCGATAAAGCGCAACAAGGAACGAATTAAGATCATTTCCAAGGAAAGGATCCTTGATGAACTGAATAAGATCATGCTAAGCGATAAACCTTCTAAAGGTTTCGCTCTTTTATATAAAACCGGTCTTCTAAAAAAGATACTGCCGGAGCTTACGGCCCTGCAGGGAATTGATGAAGTAGAAGGTCAAACCCATAAAGACAACTTCTGGCACACTCTGGAAGTTGTAGACAATATTTCAAAAAATACCGATGATCTCTGGTTAAGGTGGGCAGCCTTACTACATGATATTGGAAAAGCTCCGACTAAAAAATTCCATAAAAAGATAGGTTGGACCTTTCATGGTCATGAGTTCGTAGGCGCAAAGATGGTCTTTAAACTATTTAAAAGATTAAGGTTACCTCTGAACGAGAAAATGAAATTCGTCCAAAAGATGGTATTGATGAGCTCCAGGCCTATCGTGATCGCCGATGATAGCGTAACCGATTCTGCCGTACGCAGGCTTATTTTTGATGCCGGGGATCATATAGAAGATCTTATGACCCTTTGTGAAGCCGACATCACCACCAAAAACCCTAAGAGATTTAAAAAATATCATAATAATTTCAAGCTGGTTCGCAAGAAGATCGAAGAAGTTGAAGAGCGAGACCATGTAAGGAATTTCCAGCCACCAGTTAGTGGTGAAGAGATCATGGAAACTTTCGGTATCAAACCAAGCCGGGAGGTTGGACAGATCAAAGATGCCATTAAAGAAGCGATCTTGGAAGGTGATATTCCTAATGAATATGAACCGGCCAGGGATTTTATGATCGAAAAAGGTGAAAAACTTGGATTAACGGTAGTTAATACTGAAAAATAAAAATGTATAGAAAATCGGTAAAAGTTTCGCTCGTTCTAGTTTACCTGGTTATTATAGCAGGAGCTGTGGTTAGAATGACCGGTTCCGGAATGGGATGCCCGGACTGGCCAAAATGTTTTGGATACTACATCCCTCCTACCGAGATCTCTGAACTGGAATTTCAGCCAAACAGAGATTATAAAAAGGGCCAGGTGATCATTGTAGATGAAAGCCTGAAAGTCGCGATTGAGGATTTCAAGACTACAGCAGAATATCAGCCTTCAAACTGGGAAGATTACGAGAAACACGATTATGCCATCTTTAATCCCACCCATACCTGGGTTGAGTACATCAATCGGCTTTTTGGTGCCCTGGCGGGCCTGGCGGTATTGATCATGGCTCTACTCTCCCTCAAAAAGATCAGGTTCAGAAAAAGGATTACAATTCTATCCTGGTTATGCGTTTTCCTAATGGGATTCCAGGCGTGGCTTGGAGCAACAGTGGTATATTCGGTTCTGGCTCCGGCAAAGATCACAGTGCATATGGTGATGGCGCTGGTTATCGTTGCAGTTTTACTTTATCTTTTAAAGATCTCTTCAGAAAAAGAACCGAACCAGTATAAAACAAAGACATTTCAAACCTTATTGGGTATTGCGGTAGTTTTAACCCTCATCCAGGTAGTTATGGGAACGCAGGTTAGACAGTTTGTAGATGAACAGATTCGCAGTTTAGGTTATGATGCAAAAGATAGCTGGCTTTCAGATCCCAACATTATGTTTTACGTGCACAGGTCATTTTCTATTATCGTATTACTAGTTAATTTGATCTTATGGTGGCAAAACAGAAAACTGAACCTCAACCTAAACAGGATCAATATAGTTATTGCTTTGATCCTACTAGAAGTAGCCACGGGAGTGGCCATGTATAATTTCGATTTTCCATTTCTTTCCCAACCACTTCATCTTGTGATCGCTTCCCTGCTTTTCGGATTTCAGTTTTACCTGTTAATGGAAAGCATTTATGCGACAGAGAAGATTAAAAAATTGTAACTTTGACCTCCAAATTTTTTAGATATGGTATATAGATTCCGAGTAATTCTCGATGCTGATGAAGATGTTTTCAGAGATATAGAAATACTACAGGAAAGCACCCTGGAAGACCTTCACAACACTATCGTCCAGTCTTTTGGCTTCGACGGTACAGAGATGGCTTCGTTTTATATTAGCGATGATGAATGGAACCAGGGCGAAGAGATCCACCAGTTCGATATGAGCGGTCATGATACTTCGATTAAATTAATGAATGAAACTTCTTTAGACAGTATACTTTCAGAAAAACAAACGAAACTTATTTACGTTTACGATTTTCTGAAAATGTGGACTTTTTTCGTGGAATTAGGTCAGATCGCCGAGATCGAAGAAGGAAGAGATTATCCAAACTTAATGTATGTTCATGGTCAGATCCCGGAAAATGCTCCCGAAAAGGAATTTACCGGTGAGGACGAAGGAATCCTGAACGGTGATTATGATGATGACTTCGATACGGATGGATATGACGATTTCGAATTTGACGAAAACTGGAATTAATCCATTGCGGTAATTAACCCGATCATATCTTCTGAAAAACTTCTTTCAGAATTCACTTTTTTCAACTTTATTTAGTCAAAACTTCAGATATAGATGATCAATCTTTTTAATGCCCAAATTGAATCACTTTCCATACATCGCGTTGGAAATAAGAACAGGGGCGAGAACATTTTCGTTTCCGCTTCTACTTTTCATTTAAATGATGAAATAAAGCCTTTGATCAAGGAATATTTTCTGAAACCATTCCGGGAAAAAGAAGAATCTTACTATCGTTTTAGTCATGAAACCGATATTGAGTTCAATGAGCTGTATAACCTGGCTAACCAGATCTTCGACGATCCTTATAACACCCACGAGTATTCTAAAAAGATAGCCACTATTCTTTATGAGCAGTCTACCCATCCGCATATAAAAAGCGGAGAGGTTTACGTGGTCTATTTTGAAGGACTTCAGCTGGATAACGAAAAAGTATCTGGAATCGGGATCTTCAAATCTGAATTAAAACATGATTTCCTTCAATTCGAACAGAAACAGAGCAATCTTGAAATGATCGTTCAGCAAGGAGTTAATCTTCAGAAACTGGATAAAGGCGCTATAATTTTCAACAAGAATCGTGAAGAGGGCTACAAGATCCTTTCGGTAGATTCTAACCGTTATGACACCAAGTACTGGTTGGAGAATTTTCTAGGCGTAGACGTATTGGCAGATGAGAACTATTTCACTAAGAATTACCTGAACTTTGCAAAAAACTTCGCAAAAGACGTGGTATTACCTGCTGAAGACAAAAAGCAGGAAGTGATGTTCATGAACAGAAGTATGGATTATTTCGCTAAGAATGATGATTTTGAAGAGTCGAATTATATCAATTCTGTGATCGATAATCCGGCCTTGATCCCTGAATTTCAGAATTATAAAACAGAAAAGGCTCCAAAATATAAGGTAGAAGACCTTACCAGTTTCCCTATCGCCAATAAAGCAGTTACAGACGCCCGTAAGAAGATCAAAAATGTGATCACTTTAGATACGAATATCCAGATAAAGATGGATTTTGTAAATGCCGAGTCCGCGGAGAAATTCGTGGAAAAAGGATGGGATGAAGAAAAACAGATGTATTACTACCTCGTTTACTTCAACAAAGAGGAGAAAAAATAGATTCATTTAATTGAAGCGAAGCAGTCTCTCAAGAGATTCCTTCGCTTCAATTTTAAAAAAATCTTCAATACATCGAGCTCTTGCTATTCCAGCAATCTTTTCATATTTACATTTTCATAATTACGTTTTACGAAATCCAGTGCCGTTCTTAGGATCTGTCCCATAGTACTGGCCCTTTTGAATTTCATATCCTTGGAAAAGGCGTAAAGATCGTTTCTTAACTCTTTCACATTGTCTTTGGTAGAGACATGATCGTTGATCATGCACCTGATGAGTTCCTTATACCTGCTTTGTGTATTAATCATCCTTTTGGCAAGCAAAGATCGCTCTTCCTTACGATATTGTTCAATGGAAGAATCTTCCAGTTTATCTGAAACCAGCTTCACCATTTGATAATTTTCCTTAAAGAATTGAGGTCGGTAAACCTTCAGATTTCCTTCAAAACACTGCTGATCAAAATCTATGGCTCGTATCTGGTATTCCACATGATCAAAATCGTGAGTTGGGATAACCACATAATTATAGGATCTCATATCCCCCAGTAATCTTACCGTGCACCTTTCATTGAACTTTACAAATTGCTTGGCGATCTGGGTTTTTGCCCTCAGATCACAATTTGGCAAATGATCTTCTATAAAAACATCTCCGGGAATACCGGCGATATGCTCTTCAATTAAAGTGTCTTTATAGACCAAAAAATTTATACGGTGAGGAGATAATAAATGCTCGAATTCCAACCCGTATAACCTGGAAGCATCGGCTTTTTTCACATAGAAATAAGTAAAACTATCATTAAGAATATTCCTGACCTTTATTCTGAAGGGCTTTGAATTTCCGAAAGTACAATAGTCGATAGCATCAACATTCAGGTAATCCAGTGAATCCTCGCTACCATCTGAATGCAAAATGGTATAGACCTTTTTAAGACTATTATCGATTTCTATCCTTTCATGATCTGGATAATAACACCGAACCCAGAATGTATCTTCATCATGCTGATCATATACCACGATAGATCCTGAGAACCTCAGCAGATCATCATAAAAAACGGGAATTTTAGTATTGCGGTTATATTTTGCAAGATATCTGTTGAAGCGTTCATTGATAGGAAATGCCGGCTTCTTTTTTGACATCAGTTTTTCATCCATAGTTCTCCTCGTTTTCCTCAAAATTAAGGTTATTATAGGGAAACCTGTAACAAAATCCTATTTTAGACGTCGTATTTTAAACACTTCACCAATCTTGGAAACAATTTTAAGTTTAAATAATCTAACAAAACGATTCGGCAAGATCACCGCTGTCGATAAGTTAAGTTTTAGCATCGAAAAAGGAAATGTCTACGGTATCTTAGGACCTAATGGTAGTGGTAAATCCACCACTCTGGGAATGGTTCTGAATGTGGTTAATAAAACCTCGGGCGATTTCAAGTGGTTCGACGGTAATATGTCTACCCACGAGGCTCTGAAAAAAGTAGGTGCGATCATAGAGCACCCGAATTTTTACCCTTATATGACGGCAGAGCAGAATCTTAAACTGGTTTGTAAAATTAAGGGAACTAATAAAAGTAAGGTTGCAGAAAAACTTGAGATCGTTGGACTTTTGGACAGGAAAGACAGCAAATTCAAGACTTTTTCCCTCGGGATGAAGCAGCGACTTGCTATTGCCTCTGCCCTGCTTAACGACCCGGAGATCCTGATTCTTGATGAACCTACCAATGGATTGGATCCTCAAGGTATACATCAAATCAGGGAGATCATTCGAAAGATCGCCGCGGGAGGAACCACAATTCTTCTGGCTTCACACCTCCTGGATGAAGTTGAAAAAGTTTGCTCTCATGTGGTAATTATCAGGAAAGGAGAAAAATTATACAGCGGGCCGGTAGACCAGATCATTAATAGTTACGGATTCTTCGAATTAAAGGCTTCTGATATGGCAAAACTTGAAGAATTGCTACAAATGCATCCAAAAATTGGAAATATCACCGAAAAAGAAGGCACTTTAACGGCCATTCTTGATGAACCGATGGAAGCCGAGGAGATCAACAGGTTTCTTTTTGAAAAAGGACTTTCCCTTTCTTATCTGAATAAACGCAAAGAAAGCCTGGAAGAACAATTCCTTCAATTAACCAACCAAACTGCTCAAAACTAATGCTACGTTTACTCGAAATAGAATATAACAAATTACGATATAGCCGTTCTGCAAGGATATTGATCATCACTTATTTTATCCTGATCACTTTTATAGCGCTTATCGCATCTATCGAATTCAAAATTGGAGAATTCGAATTCAGGGTGGCAGATCAGGGAATATTTAATTTTCCTTATATCTGGCATTTTAACAGCTATATAGCTGCTATACTCAAGTTATTCCTGGCCATCGTCATTGTCTCCATGATGTCTAATGAATACAGTAACCGGACGATAAAACAGAACCTCATTGACGGACTTAGCAAAAAGGAATTCGTACTTTCTAAATTCCTGACCGTCCTTGCATTTTCAGGGATCTCTACTTTATTTCTTTTTATAGTAACCATGGTTCTTGGTCTTTCATTTTCAGATTATAATGAACTATCTATCGTCTTTTCAGACCTGGAATATTTACTGGCTTACTTTATAAAACTCACGGGCTTTTTCGCATTTTGTATGTTTTTAGGGATACTCGTTAAAAGATCGGCATTTGCTTTAGGCTTCTTGGTGGTCTGGGTAATTATTGAGAATATAATCTACGGAATATTGAATTTCAGGATCTTCAAGGGCACCGATATAGCAGGGAAGATCATGCAGTTTTTCCCGTTAGAATCGATGAGCAATCTCATCGTAGAACCTTTTTCAAGACTGAATGCCGTGCAGGCAGCCGCAAACCAGATAGGTGGTGAGCTTAACAAGGATTATGGCATTCACTGGTATCAATTATTAATAGTTAGCATTTGGATTCTTATATTTGTTTACTTCTCCTTTATTCTTCTGAAGAAAAGGGATTTATAACAATTTGGGGAAACACTTGCACATGGGGATAAGATATCTTGTTTTTTTTATACTTTTCATCTTTATCTATACCGGCGCTTCAGCACAACAAGAAGCGGCCAACTGGTATTTTGGAGATGGAGCCGGGATATCTTTTAAATCTGGTGCACCTGTCCCCTTAAACAATGGAAGGTTACAAACTATAGAAGGATCTGCTTCCATTTCTGATAGAAATGGCAACCTGCTTTTTTATACCGATGGTTCTACCGTGTACGATCGCAATCATAATGTGATGCAAAATGGTACGGGACTTAAAGGAAATGTTTCCAGCACACAATCTGCTATTATAATCCCTAAACCAGGCAATCCTGGTTTCTATTTTATTTTCACCGTAGACAAACCAGATTACTTCAGGATCACCAATGACCCCATTGAAGGTGTTCATTTTTCTGAGGTAGATATGTCTCTTAACAATGGAAATGGAGGAATAATTGAAGGAAGTAAAAATATACACCTGGTCACTTATAATCCTTCAGATCCTACAGAAAACGAGTTTAAAAGTTCAGAAAAAATATCAGCGGTAATTAGCGGAGATTGTGTTTCATATTGGGTAGTCACCCAGTTCACTAATAAATTTTATTCCTTTAGAGTTAGTTCCTCTGGAGTAAATACCAACCCGGTGATCTCAACGATCAATAATAACTTCAGGCCTTTGATCAACGACCAGGATCTAAACGTTACCGCACCTGGATACCTGAAAATCTCACCCGATGGAAAAAAAATGGCCGCAGCTTATAGCGGTACTGGCCTGGGGAGTCCACGTACCGGCGGTGCAAAAAAGACTGGAAAGGTTTTTCTATATGATTTTGATGATATGACAGGTCAGGTATCAAATGAACAATTATTACTGGCGAATGCATATCCGTATGGAGTCGAATTTTCTGCAGAATCTAAAAAACTTTATGCTACTTCGAACACCTACAATAATGACGACCTCTTACTAAGTGGAGAGCTATATCAATTCGATCTGGAGGCTGCAAATATTGCCGGATCTATAGAAACGATACATAGTTCTAGAAATGTTGCAGGAGCTTTACAGTTAGGGATAGATGGAAAGATCTATCGTGCCGGTTATCCAACAGATGGTGGAGGATATGAGGGATGGGAGAAACTTTCTGTGATTCATAATCCTGAAGAAAATGCCTCTGCTGTAGATTACAGGCACAATTCTTTTAGCATCAACAGAGATGTGAAATTAGGATTACCACCATTCATCCAGTCGCTCTTCAATACTAATTTTGAATACGATAATATTTGCCTTGGAGATCAGACGACTTTCACCATATCTGGTGATCAGGAGTATGATTCTTTATTCTGGGATTTCGGTGATGGAAATACCTCCCAGGCAGAAAGCCCTACGCATACTTATGCGGAGGCCGGCACATATACGGTAAGCCTTACGAGAACTCTAAACGGGATTCCATTGAATCCGGTCTGTGAAGAAGTCACCATTTTTGGGATTCCCAGCGTGCCTTCAGATTATGTTTTGAAACAATGTGATGTTCAGGATGATAATAGCACCGATGGGATCGCAGAATTCAATTTACAACTGGCTAAAGATTTTCTAACGCAGGGAAACCCAGGTCTACAGCTTTATTTTTACGAAGATAGACAGACAGCCCTGAATGATACCGAAAATCAAAATTCACTGAACAACATATACAGGAACAAGACTCCAAATCAGGAAATATTCGTAAAAGTAAGCGGATTTGGAAGTACTTGTTCAGATATTTCACCAATGAGGCTGCAAACTACAGAAAGTGTGAACCTCTCCCCTTCGCCGGTAAACGGTTGTGATATTGGCGGTGGTGAAGCTCAGTATAATTTCGCAACTATCGAAGAGAATGCCATTTCTGAACTAGGTCTGGATGACAGCGTTAGCCTTACTTTTCATAAATCCGAAAATGATGCTATTCTAGGTGAAAATCCGTTGCCCGATAATTATATTTCTCAACCCGGAATCTTTTACATTCGAGCCGACAGTGATAGCTTTTGCTATGGCTTCGGAACTATTGAATTGAAAATCACCAGTCTCCCGCAAATTCAGCAGATCAATGAATTAAGCGGCTGCAACACCGACTTCCCTCTTGAATTGGGAATTGATATCAATGTTGAGAATCCTGAAGATTACGATTTCCAGTGGAGCACGGGCGAAAATAGCCGTACCATCGAGGTAAATGAAAGCGGATTATACACCCTGAACCTGATACTGAATGAATCTGGATGTGGCCAGGAAATTACCTATAACATAGAAAAATTTGAAGCGCCTGAAATAAACCAAATTGAAGTTCAGAATCATGGAGCTGATAATGAACTAAATGTGGTCACAAATTCTGAAGCTGATGAGAATACGGTATATGCACTTGATGACATTAACGGTCCCTATCAATCAAGTCCAGTATTCAGAGGCGTCCCCGGTGGATCACATACGGTATACGTTAAAAATGATCAGGCCTGCGAAGTAGGTCAATCCAATATTACTCTTTTTGGTTTTCCGCCATATTTCACTCCGAATAATGATGGGTACCATGATAAGTGGAGACCCTACGATATCCCAGATCCTGAGTTTAGATTGAAAGGAATTCAGATCTATGACCGTTACGGAAAACTACTGGTAGAACTCCCTTATGATACAAAGGGATGGGATGGCACTTTTAATGGCCGCCCTTTGCCTTCTAATGATTACTGGTTTAATGCTGTGATGGAGAATGGTAGCGTTTTTAAAGGTCATTTTACGCTAAAAAGGTAAATAGTGAAGAAGATCCTGTTTTTTATCCTTCTGTTTTTTTCTGCATTCTCATTTGCTCAAAGCGAAACCAGTGATTGTTCTGGTGCTATCAAGATCTGTGGTGATGGTTCTATCTCGAGTAATGCAAATGGAGTTGGCCAACAGGAACTCAACGGACGAAATAACTGTTCCAGCCGGGAACACAATAGCCTTTGGCTGGAAATAGAAATTACCAAAGCAGGTACCCTAGGTTTTATTTTAAAACCTACCAGCAGTAATCTGGAGATCGATTATGATTTTTTCATTTTTGGTCCCAATGCAAGCTGCGGTTCTCTGGGAAATGCGATTCGCTGTTCAACCACCAATCCCCTGGCTTCGAATTCAGTTTCTAACCATACCGGAATGAATGACCGGCAAACCGATACCAGTGAAGGTCCAGGTCAAAATGGGAACAATTTTGTACGTTCTCTGGATGTACTTCCTGGAGAAACCTATTTTATTGTTATTGACAGACCCATAGGCAATAGCCCTTTTGAACTTGAATGGACGGGAACTTCTACTGAAGACGAATTTCCATTTCCCGAAGGACCAGAGATAAACAAACCCAACAACCTTGAGAGTTGTAATTCTAATGGTATTTCAGACTTTGATCTAAGCATTACGGCCAATGAGATCGTTACACAAAATAACACCACCCTTTCATATCATGAAACCATCGCCGATGCTTCAGACAATATAAACCAGATTCAGGGTGCATATACGAGCAATTCACCCGTAAAAACGATTTATGCACGGGTAGAAAATGACCTAACCGGGTGTGCAGAGATCACCGATTTTGATCTCATCATCAATGACGGACCTATTTTAAAGGATAATAATATTATTGAACAATGTGACCTAGATCAAAATGGTTTGGAAGAATTTGTACTAACAGATCAGAGTTCGGTCATCCTTAACGGTTTGAATCCAAATAATTATCAGGTAGAATATTTTCAAAGTTCTACGGAAGCAACTAGCAGGCAGAATCCTATTTCTTCAGATTACAGTTCTTCAGGAGAGGAAATAATTTACGCAAGGGTTTCAGAAAATAACAATCCGGACTGCTTTAATATTGCCGAGGTAAATCTTATCGTTAATATTCCGCCACAAATTGAATCCTATACCGTAATACAACCCCAGGTGAATTCAAATAGCAATACCATAACCCTGGAAATAGATAATACATCACAGTATGAGTATTCTATTGGTAATATCGACGGTCCATATCAACTTAGCACCACGTTCACCAATGTGAATTCCGGTTTACAGACTGTTTATATAAGGGACCTTAAAGGTTGCGCTATCATCACCAGGGAAATCCTGATCCTGGGATATGATAATTTCTTCAGCCCCAATAACGATGGGGTAAACGACCATTGGCAATTAAAAGGAATAGATCCCGAATTGGCAAGCCATACAGAGATCTACATTTTCGATCGTTACGGAAAGTTATTGCAAAAACTTTCAGGAAACGATCGTGGCTGGGATGGAACCTATAATGGACGGGAACTACCAGAAGATGAATACTGGTTCAGAGCTGAACTCCTAAATACCGGAGAATTCAATGGACATTTCTCACTGATCAGATGATTATTAAAAAATTGATTAAGCCCTCATAATTGCTTAATTTACAGCCACTGGCATTTATCAGGATATTAATTCTTTTTCTTAACCAAAATTGATTTAAAACCTGAACTCCCTAATAACCGTAAGCATAAAATGCCGGTAAAATAAAAAAGAGGGTTGAAAACGATTTTAGCACTAATAATATTAACTCAGATTTATAGTTCTGCCATCAACCACGTAGCAGCGGCAGGTTTGTTTTTTCCTATATCATTCCATCTAAATAACCCCGAACAATTTAATTCTTCTGAATTTGTAGCTATAAATTTCAAAAGAAATGATGAATCATCCATGATGGATATTCAGGAAGTTTCTCTCGAGGCATGTGATTTTGAAAGAGGTTTTGGGTCATCTTCGGTTGACGGTATTACATCCTTTAATTTGTTTCAGGCTTACCCATCAGGTACTTCAAATATTTCTTTTTATGAGAACATGGCAGATCTTGATAATGATGTTGAAATAATTTCTCCTGATAATTTTCGGAATACCAGCCCATTCAGTCAAACTGTTTTTGGAAAAAGGGTAAATAATAACAATGAGATTATAACAGAAGTAATTTTAACCGTCATTCCAATTCCTGAAACAGCAATCCCTATTGGTGAATTTTATGCTTGCAACTCAAATACCGATGGAGGTTCGCCCACGGCAGTTTACGATTTCCAGGAAATAGGTCGGTCGGTATTTGGAGATGAAGAAGTTACCTTTCACGCCAACATAGAAGAAGCATTTGCAAATGATCAGAATTTTATATTCGGGGATGTTCTAGCCCAGGAATTGATCGTATTTGTAAGAAAGCAAAATACCTGTGAACCTATTTACAGCCTTTCCCTGAAAATTCTTGACAGACCACAAGTTCCCCTGGAAGAAGAATATAAGATCTGTGAAGATCAGGTTCCTTTGAATCTGAGTTTACCCTCAGAAAATTTTTCTTATGAATGGTATCGTGAAAACGATTCTAATGCGTTCAACGTAAGCTCAAATTCCGAAATTAGTGAAGGGGGATCCTATACGGTCATTGCGACACGAACTTATGATATTAATAATTCTCTGTATGAATGTTCAGTTGAAAGAACATTTGATGTTGTTGTCTTGAATAAACCTGAAATTGAAAACGTGGATATACAGCAAGGCACCAACAATCAGATCCTAGTACAAATGACCAAACCCGGTGATTATGAGTTTAGCACGTCCTATCTTAATAACATCTATCAGGATGGTAATTCATTTGAAAATGCTCCTCCCGGAAGGCATGAAATATTTGTTCGCGAATTGAATGGTTGTGGTTTCGAAGTTACCGAAGTATCGATCTTAGGTTTCCCCAAATTTTTCACTCCAAATAACGACGGTATTAATGATCTTTGGCAAATCGAGGGACTCCCGGGTTCCAACACTCCAGTCCTAATCTATAATCGCTATGGTAAGCTTTTAATGCAATTAAAAGCTACTGATAAAGGCTGGGATGGTAATTATAACGGAAAAAGTATGCCCGCAGATGAATACTGGTTCAGGGTGCAATTGGAAAATAACCAGGAATTCAAGGGGCACTTCTCACTTGTTAGATGAATCCTAAAAAATTGATTTAGGCAGGATAATTGCTTAATTTCGTGAGGCTATGAAATGAGTCAACAAAAAACCAATTATAATTTGAATATTGTTGACAGAACGCACCTGAACGCTGAAAGATAAATTTTACGGACAGATGAAAAAGAAACCCTGCTGAATGAAATTCAATTTAAAATCTGACTATAAACCTACCGGAGATCAACCGAATGCTATAAAGCAATTGGTTTCGGGGATAGATAAAAACGAACAATACCAGACTTTACTTGGAGTTACGGGCTCCGGTAAGACTTTCACGGTGGCAAATGTGATCGAAGATGTTCAGAAGCCAACCCTGGTCCTGGCGCATAATAAAACTCTTGCCGCACAGCTTTATTCGGAATTCAAGGAGTTTTTCCCTGAAAATGCCGTGGAATACTTCGTGAGCTATTATGATTATTATCAGCCTGAAGCCTTTATTCCAACATCGGGAACTTATATTGAAAAAGATCTCTCCATAAACGAAGAGATCGAAAAATTGAGATTAAGTACCACTTCCTCACTTTTAAGTGGAAGAAGAGATGTGATCGTGGTTGCTTCGGTTTCCTGTTTGTATGGTATTGGTAACCCGGTAGAATTCAGGAAAAATGTGGTTTCCATAGAAAGGGACATGGAAATCTCCCGAACGAAATTTCTGCACAGGCTGGTGCAAAGTCTTTATTCCAGGACTGAAGCGGAATTCTCGCATGGTAACTTCAGAATAAAAGGAGACACCGTGGATGTGTTTCCTAGTTATGCTGATAACGCCTTCAGAATTCATTTTTTTGGGGATGAGATCGAAGAGATCGAAGCTTTCGATCCCGGTACGAACGATATCATTGAAAAATATGACCGCCTGAATATTTATCCGGCGAATATGTTCGTGACCTCTCCAGACGTATTGCAGAATGCTATTCATGAAATCCAGGATGACCTCGTAAAACAAGTGAGTTATTTTCAGGATATAGGAAAAAATCTTGAAGCAAAAAGATTAGACGAAAGAACCAATTTCGACCTGGAGATGATCAGGGAACTCGGTTACTGCTCAGGTATTGAGAACTATTCCAGATACCTGGACGGCAGGAAACCAGGAACAAGACCCTTCTGTTTACTAGATTATTTTCCAGACGATTATTTAATGGTGGTGGATGAAAGTCACGTAACCATTCCGCAGGTTCATGCGATGTATGGAGGAGACCGATCTAGAAAAGAAACTCTTGTGGATTATGGTTTCAGGCTTCCGGCAGCTATGGATAACCGACCTTTGAAATTCGAGGAATTTGAAGCACTGCAAAACCAGGTGGTCTATGTGAGTGCAACCCCGGCAGATTATGAACTTCAAAAAACCGAAGGTGTATATGTAGAACAGGTGATCAGGCCTACAGGTTTATTAGATCCCGTGATCGAGGTTAGACCAAGTTTGAATCAGATCGACGACCTGATCGAAGAAATTCAGCTTCGAGTTGACAAAGATGAAAGGATCCTGGTAACCACTCTGACCAAACGAATGGCTGAGGAACTTACAAAATATCTGACCAGGATCGATGTGCGTTGTCGTTATATACATTCAGATGTAGATACCCTCGAAAGGGTGGAAATCATGCAGGACCTGCGAAAAGGTATCTTTGATGTTCTGGTTGGGGTAAACCTTCTTCGTGAAGGTCTGGATCTACCGGAAGTGTCCCTGGTGGCAATCATTGACGCCGATAAGGAAGGATTTTTAAGAAGTAACAGATCGCTGACTCAGACGATTGGACGTGCCGCGAGACACGTTGATGGTAAAGCGATACTGTATGCAGATAAGATCACTAACAGTATGCAGCAGACCATTGATCAAACTGAATATCGACGCAGCAAGCAGATAGAATACAACAAGGCTAATAATATTACACCTACGGCCCTGGTGAAGAAATATAATAATTCCCTTATCAAGGAAAAACTGGATATTTACGATCATGAGAAAAGACCAGATCTAAAGGCTGCGGAAGAAGAGGCTGAATATCTGACCAAGCCACAAATGGAAAAGAAAGTAAGAGAAAAGCGTAAGGCCATGGAAACAGCCGCAAAGGAACTTGATTTCATGCAGGCTGCCCGTTTGCGAGATGAGATAAAAATATTGCAGGAAAAAATAAGTGAAATGGCACAATAAGTAGCTGAAGATCAATATTTTATTATATATTTATCTGATCCTAAAACATTTAAACTTATTGAATGACAAACAAATCACGTTTGTCTATGAAGTCTTTCTATGTTTATTTTCTGCTGTTTTTAAGCTATTCGGTCACCGCTCAGGTAGGCATTGGCAATTCTGATCCTAAAGCTCAACTGGATATTTCCGCCACTAATAAGGATGATCCAGCCAGTATTGACGGCATTCTTATTCCCCGGATAGATAAATTTCCTGTTATAAATCCTGGTATCTCTCAACATGGGATGCTCGCTTTTTTAGCCAGGGACGTTATAGACTTTCCTTCGGGCTTTTTTTTTTGGAATTTTACCGAAACCAAATGGAAAGCTATAGCTCCCGTTGCCGGATCAAACTTCTTTAAACCCGGAACTTCACAAAGCCCGAATAATATTTCAGATCCGATATACCGTGATGCAAGCATGGGCATTGGAACAGACCTTATTAGCTCAAGGTTACAAATTGCTATTGCAACCGGAAAAGACCTTACTATAAAAAAAGCCTTAGAGGTAGATAACGCCAATTCGGCGACCGACAACCTGACTACTTACGGAATTGTTAATGATAACCGAAGCCAGACCAATGGTAATAAATATGGAATTAAAACAAATGTGGGCGGGGTTGGAACTGGAATTCATTATGGGATTTTTAATGAAACTTACCAGAATACAGGGACTAATGATATTTACGGAATATTTAATCGGGTTGGAAGGACCTTTGGCGCTAAAAGCAATAATTATGGTATTTATAATGAAATAGGATCTATTCAGGGAGTTGGAAATATCTACGGGATCTACAGCATTGCCATTGGAGATTCCAACAGTAATGTATTTGCCGGTTACTTTGCAGGCCGGGTAGGGATTGGGAACACTCCTGATACAGAATATGTTCTACCCATTTCCCGGGGCTCTGAAGGTCAAATAATGATGACCAATGCCACTGGACAGGTTTCATGGAGTAATGCCGGTTTTGAAAATTATTCTTCAACCACGAGTACTGCCGGTGATTTTGTTATAACCGAAGAGGTGGGTTCCCTAAGGATCAATAATCAGATCTCGGGATTGGTTATTCCCGCTTCGGCACCAAATAAAGGTAGAATAATCAGGCTCATCAACTGGCCCGGGAATTCTGAAAAAGCTTTGGTTTTTCTTGGCAGTGATGATCTTTTCGACGTTAGGACTAACGCCAAGGTATTAAGTATTAAACCTCAGCAGGTATTAACAATTCAAAGTGCCGGTAACAGGTGGATCCTTTTAAGCCAATAAAAAAAGCGCCTGCAAGAGGCGCTTTCTTATCTTAACTAATCAAACTAATTCAGGTTATGATATATCGATCAATCTTTTTGCCTGAACTTTCGCTTCTTCTTTTTTAGGAAGAGCGATTTCTAAAACTCCATTGTTGTATGAAGCTGATATTTTTGCGCTATCTACCGAATCTGGTAAGCTAAACGCACGTTTAAACGTACTGTAACTAAACTCTTTTCTAGTGAATCTTCCGTTCTTATCGGTAGTTTCATTTTCTTTCTTGTCTTCAGAAGAGATAGTCAATACATCATTATCCAATTCAATATTGAAATCTTCTTTGGTCATCCCGGGTGCAGCTACCTCAACATTAAAACTATCTTCAGTTTCCATAATGTTCACTGCAGGAATACTTGTTCCAATGCTATTTACATTAGTAGTTCCACCTAGCCAGTCAGTTCTGAACATATCATCAAATACTGATGGCAACCAACCTGTTTCATTTCTTTTAATTAGACTCATGGCTTTATGTTTTTAGTTATTATTTGTTTTAGATTCATCTAGTTTATAGCAATTCAGATACCAGATGGTTTTACATGCCTTTTTGTCGCTTTTTATTCAATTAAAGATGTCATTTTGTCGTATTTGATAAATAAATATTAAATTCAGTCGACTCTCACTAGATTGCTTAACTTTAAAATCTGAATTTCAGATAGAATGAAACAGCTCTACAACCGTACTATTTCCTTTTTTAATGTCATAGAAAGTAAAATCGCATTTTACCCGACACTACTTGCTTTCCTTGGTTTTAACTTTGCTTTTTTCATGCTGTACCTGGAAAACAGGGGGATTTCCAAATACCTTTTAGAGCACGTTCCTGTTCTGGTAATGGACAATGGAGATACGGCAATGACGATGCTAAGTGCGCTTATCTCGGGACTTATCTCGATGGTCGTATTTAGTTTTTCCATGGTAATGCTTTTACTGAGCCAAGCTTCCAGCAATTTTTCACCACGGTTACTTCCGGGCTTAATAAGTGACAAAAGACACCAGGTGATCCTGGGTATTTACCTCTTCACAATCCTGTATTGCATCTTTATTTTATTTTCAATTCAGCCTACGGTAGATAAAGAACAAATTCCGGGGTTTTCGGTCCTTCTAGGGATTATCCAGACGGTGATTAGCATATATGCCTTTATTTATTTTATCCATAATATTTCACAGAGTATACAGATAAGCAATATTCTACAGAACATCTTTGAAACAGCAAGGAAAAGACTTGACAAACTACTTAGCACAGAGGAAAACCAGATAGATGAATTCCCATCCTCAGACGACTGGAAAGAATACCACAGTGAAAAGAGTGGATATTTACAAAATATATCTTTTACTAACCTGATCGATATCTGTGAAGCAAATGATATATTATTACATATTTTACCGGTAAAGGGGATTTTTGTTCTAAGCGGAATACCTCTATTTAAAGCCAATAAGGACCTTGATGAAGATCTAATAAAAAAGGTATTATCTAATTTCAACTTTGCCCGAGAAGAACTTGTTGCCGACAATTATACTTTAGCCTTTAAACAGATCACTGAAATTATTGTCAAGGCCATGTCTCCCGGTATTAATGATCCCGGCACAGCCATTAATGGAATAGACTATCTTACAGAACTTTTATCCATGAGGATGAAAAAGAAGGACTCCAGTGTTATTATACGGGATGAAAAAGTATATATAAAACTTAACACTATAGACTTTGAAGATCTTCTCTACAACATTATGGCCGCAATCAGAACTTATTGCAAACATGATATTGTTATAGTACAGAAACTTCTATTGATGTTCTATTATCTGGAAAAACAGCAGAGCAGTGATTCCAGTTACTCTAAAATTCTGCGAAAGGAAGCAGATAGCTTATTAAAGGATGCCAGAGCATCAATTGATAACGAAGAAGATATTGAAAAAGCTACTCAACTGGCTTTAAATTTTAACCTACAAACTAAGAATTAAAAATGGCACTAACGAATAATGATATTTTCAAAAAATTACGCGTAGCTCACAAGTTAACTAATGAAGATATTGTAAAGATATGTGAGCTGGTAGATTTTAAAGTTTCAAAAAGTGAACTGGGAGCGATCTTTAGAAGAGAGGACCACGAAAAATATGTAGAATGCGGAGACCAGTTCCTCAGAAACTTTTTAGACGGCTTGATCATTCACCTGCGGGGACCTATGCCGAAGAAGAAATGAGAATTTACAATTTATTCAAAATAAAAAAAGGAGCGGAAAATAATTTTCGCTCCTTTTTTATTAATAAGAAAACTGATATTTAACGAACCAGTTTCTTGTATTTAATACGCTTCGGCATAATATCACCTCCAAGGCGTTTCTTTTTATTCTCTTCGTAATCTGAGAAACTACCTTCAAAGAAATACACCTGTGAATCACCTTCAAAAGCAAGGATATGTGTACAGATCCTATCCAGGAACCAACGGTCGTGAGAAATAACCACGGCACATCCCGCAAAGTTATCCAGACCTTCTTCCAGTGCTCGAAGGGTGTTGACATCAAGGTCGTTCGTAGGCTCATCCAGTAAAAGAACGTTTCCTTCTTCCTTCAGAGTCATTGCTAAATGTAGACGGTTTCTTTCACCACCAGACAGCATGCTCACCTTTTTATTCTGCTCGCTTCCGCTGAAATTGAATCGGCTTAGGTAAGCTCTGGAATTTACCTGACGGCCACCCATCATGATCAATTCCTGTTCATCGCTAAAGTTTTGCCAGATGGTTTTATCTGGGTCAATATTAGAATGGCTCTGATCTACATAAGCGATCTTAGCGGTCTCCCCTACTTTAAAACTACCTTTATCTGGCTCCTCTTCTCCCATGATCATTTTGAAAATAGTAGTTTTACCAGCACCGTTAGGTCCAATAACACCTACTATTCCAGCCTGTGGAAGCTTGAAATTAAGATCCTCATAAAGTAATTTATCTCCAAAAGCTTTGCTTACTCCATCGGCCTCGATCACATTAGTACCCAAACGAGGACCATTCGGAATATAGATCTCCAGCTTTTCATCAAGTTGCTTTTGATCCTGGCTTAATAGTTTATCATAATTCTTAAGCCTGGCTTTTTGCTTGGTCTGTCTTCCTTTCGGACTCATTCTAGACCATTCAAGTTCTCGCTCTAGTGTTTTTTGACGCTTACTAGCCTGCTTTTGTTCCTGGGCAAGTCTTTTGGATTTCTGATCTAACCATGAAGAATAGTTCCCTTTCCATGGAATACCTTCTCCCCTGTCCAGTTCAAGGATCCAACCCGCTACATTATCAAGGAAATAACGGTCGTGAGTTACCGCGATCACTGTTCCTTTATATTGTTGTAAATGATGCTCCAACCAGTGTACCGACTCGGCATCAAGGTGGTTGGTAGGCTCATCCAGTAATAGCACATCAGGTTCCTGAAGTAATAATCGGCAAAGAGCTACTCTCCTTCTTTCCCCTCCGGAAAGAACCGAAATTTTCTTATCTGGATCTGGAGTCCTAAGCGCATCCATAGCGATCTCCAGTTTTGTATCCAGTTCCCAGGCATTGCTGGCATCTATCTTATCCTGAAGTTCAGCCTGCTTATCCATAAGCTTCTGCATCTTATCTGCATCTTCATAAACTTCCGGAAGACCAAACATATCATTGATCTTATTATACTCATCAAGAATACCAACAGTTTCAGCAACACCTTCTTTTACAACTTCAAGTACCGTTTTATCTTCATCCAGTTCCGGCTCCTGTTCCAGCATTCCAACGCTGTAATTTGGTGAGAATACCACATCTCCCTGGAAATTCTGATCTTTCCCGGCAATGATATTCAACAAGGTAGATTTACCAGAACCATTCAGACCGAGGATCCCGATCTTGGCTCCATAAAAGAAACTTAAATAAATATTCTTCAATACTGGAGTATTTGCCTTCGGAAAGGTCTTGGTAACTCCAGACATCGAAAAAATAACTTTTTTATCGTCTGACATATATTTTGAAATTTGGTTTTTTAATTATTTAGGATTGCAAATATCCTGAATTTTTCACAGAAATCAATTATCATAAACTGCCAATAATCTTTGAATAATAAGTAACTGTCCTGTGTGATAGGCAGTATGTTCCACAACTAAGAAGATCTCTCTTAACAGGCTGTGCTCCTTAGAATTTACAACGGGCTTTGTGAGATCATTTTTTTCATCCAGTATAAAATCTTTCAGCAGTCTTCGGTCTTCAAAATAATCTGCTTTAAGGTCTTCCCATTCCTCTTCGCTACCAGGTTCGGGCACCCCAGGCCAGTAATCATCAGGCCAGTTTCTGGTCTCATAATCTCCTGAAATAGTGTATTCCAGAATATCCTTTTGAGCGAACGCAATATGAAAGAATATCTCATAAAATGAATAGGGTAAACCTGCAGGTCTAATCCCTATTTTCTCAAATGGGATCCCATCAAGAAAACTGTCTATAGAAGTATACGCAAGCCCACCTTCCAGATGTCTTACTAATTGATTTCTCGTTGTTTTTTCTGATATCATGTAAGCTAAATTTAAACTCTTCCCTTTAAGGCATTGAATACCCAGGAAATAAAAAAGAACCCGATCCCCGTTACCGAAAATCCAATCGCAAATTCCTTATACTTCAATACACCCAAAAGGACCAAAGCGGTTCCCACGATGAAGGTAAGAAAAGACGCCCATCCAAAAATGGTATTTTTATTCATTGCCATAAATGCTGTTTTTTTACAAATATCGGCTAATTTTTAATGCTTTATTTAAAGCCGAGAATTGTTGTGTTTTTGTATTTTAGCCAAAAGCCAATTCTGAAGGAAAATTCACAATATTTCTTCGGAAATCAGATTAATTTAAAATTAATCATATCAAAATAAACAAATTATTGTAAAAAGCTCAATATAATGGATATCAACTTCAACAAGAATGAAGATTATAACAAGCTACTGGTTTCCTCAATGAAGCAAAAGCTTGCCAAAATAAAATTAGGAGGGGGAGAAAAAAGAATAGAGAAGCATCATGCTAAAGGTAAAATGACGGCCAGGGAACGAATAGATTTTCTTTTAGATGACAAGGAACGATCTATCGAAATTGGTGCATTTGCGGGTGACGGAATGTATGAGGAGCACGGTGGTTGCCCAAGTGGTGGCGTAGTAGTTAAAATTGGATATGTTTCAGGAAAACAATGTATCGTTGTTGCAAACGATGCCACGGTAAAAGCTGGGGCCTGGTTTCCTATAACCGGTAAAAAGAACTTAAGAGCGCAGGAGATCGCGATTGAAAACAGACTTCCTATCATCTATCTTGTAGATAGCGCAGGTGTTTATCTGCCTATGCAGGATGAAATCTTCCCGGATAAAGAACATTTTGGAAGGATCTTTAGAAACAATGCTGTAATGAGTAGTATGGGAATTACCCAGATCGCTGCGGTAATGGGAAGTTGCGTTGCCGGTGGTGCGTATTTGCCTATCATGAGTGACGAAGCTATTATTGTTGAAAAGACCGGAAGTATTTTCCTAGCCGGTAGTTACCTCGTAAAAGCTGCCATAGGAGAATCTATAGATAATGAAACACTTGGCGGAGCGACCACCCACAGTGAGATTAGTGGGGTAACCGATTATAAGGCTAAAGATGATAAGGATGCCCTTACCAGGATCCAGAATATCATGGATAAGATCGGGGATTATGATAAGGCCGGTTTTAATCATTCCAAACCTGCGAAACCAAAGGAAAAACCTGAGGAGATCTACGGCATCTTACCTAAAAAGCGAAGTGATCAGTACGACATGCATGAGATCATTTACAGACTGGTAGATAACTCTGAATTCGAAGAATATAAAGAAGGATACGGCCAGACGATCATTACCGGATACGCCAGGATAGATGGCTGGGCGGTTGGTATCGTAGCTAACCAGCGTAAGATCGTAAGAACCAAAAAAGGTGAAATGCAATTTGGCGGGGTGATCTATTCAGATTCTGCAGATAAAGCGACCAGGTTTATTGCAAATTGCAATCAAAAGAAAATTCCATTGGTATTCCTTCAGGATGTAACCGGATTTATGGTGGGTAGCAAAAGCGAACATGGTGGTATCATTAAAGATGGTGCTAAGATGGTGAATGCGGTAAGTAATTCAGTAGTACCAAAATTCACGATCATCATTGGTAATTCCTATGGTGCCGGGAATTACGCGATGTGTGGTAAAGCATACGATCCAAGACTGATCGCTGCCTGGCCAAGTGCCGAGCTAGCAGTAATGGGAGGAACCCAGGCTGCCAAGGTGCTTGCTCAGATAGAAACAGCTTCTATGGAGAAAAAAGGAGAAAAGGTGGATGAAGAAAAGGAGAAAGAAGTTTTCGAAAAGCTGAAAGCTAAATACGATGCTCAAACCTCTGCTTACTACGCTGCCGCACGTATCTGGACAGATGCGATCATAGATCCTCTAGATACCAGGAAATGGATCTCTATGGGAATCGAAGCCGCTAACCACGCTCCTATCGAAAAAGATTTCAACATGGGCGTAATCCAAACCTAAAATTCAAGATGAAAAAAATATTATTTTCTTTCGCCGTTACATTGCTGACGCTAGCTGGTCACGCGCAAATAGTAGGAGAAAATCACTCTAATTATACCGAAGCTGATACTTTAAGAGGATCTCTAAGACCAGAGAGAACAAGCTTCGATGTACAGAAGTATCACCTAAAACTAAAAGTTGAACCCAAAGAACAATTTATTTCGGGTTCCAATGTGATCAGTTTTAAAGTAAAAAGTGATATGCCGGTCATGCAACTGGATCTTTTTAAAAATATGCAGATCGATTCTATCATGCATGGAAATGAAAAAGTTGATTATAAGCGTAGGTATAACGCGGTATTTATTCAGTTTGAGGAAGCTTTAAAGCAAGGCCGTACAGATTCTATTGAATTCTTTTATCATGGAAATCCTGTGGTGGCTGAAAATGCACCCTGGGATGGCGGATTTGTATGGACAGAAGATGAAGAAGGGAATCCCTGGGTTGGGGTCGCTGTACAAGGTACGGGTGCAAGTCTTTGGTACCCAAACAAGGATCATCAAAGCGATGAGCCCGAGGAAGCTCGATTAGATATCGCTGTTCCGAACGGATTGATGAATGTTTCCAATGGCCGATTAATAGGAGAAAAGGACCTTGGAAATGGATTTACAGAATGGAGCTGGAAAGTGGTAAACCCGATCAATAATTACAACATTATGATCAATATCGGGAACTATGAACATTTTTCAGACAATTATAAAGATCTGAGCCTGGATTATTATGTACTTCCCTACAACCTCAAAAAAGCAAAAGAACATTTTACCGAAGTAAAGGATATGATGGCTTGTTTTTATGAAAAGATGGGTCCATACCCGTTTGAGGAGGATGGATTTAAACTGGTTGAAACTCCATATTTAGGCATGGAACATCAAAGCGCCGTGGCCTATGGAAACAAATACTTAAAGGGGTATCTTGGTAATGATCTCTCGGGAACCGGGATTGGATTAAAATGGGATTTTATTATTATCCATGAATCTGGTCACGAATGGTATGGGAACAGTATTACCGCCAAAGATATTGCAGATATGTGGATACATGAAGGCTTTACCAGCTACACCGAATCTATTTACACTGAATGCCAGTATGGAAAGGAAGATGCCTTGAAATACATCAGAGGCATTCGTCAGAATATTGGTAATAACCGTAAGATCATTGGAGATTATGGAGTTAATGCTGAAGGATCAGGCGATATGTATTACAAAGGTGCAAATCTTCTGAATATGATAAGAAGTATTTACGATGACGATGAATTATGGTGGAATACATTAAGGGATTACACAAACACCTTCAAACATCAAACGATCACCACCGGGGATACCGAGGATTTTTTTGATAAGGCTACCAATGTTGACCTAAAACCTGTTTTCGATCAATATTTGAGACACGCATCGCTACCTGTACTCCAACTTAGACAGGCAGATGATCAGATCCTTTACCGATGGAATGCCGATGTGATCAATTTTAAGATGCCCGTAGATGTTATTATTGATGAGGAAGAAATAAGATTGAATGCTACTTCTGAATGGCAATCCTATGAAACCGGGGAAGAACTTGATGAGTTGAAAGTGAACGATCTGGAGTTCTATGTCGAAACTGAGGTGATAAAATAAACGCAGATTCAAAATAAATTTTTCTAAATTAGAGATTGATAGTCAACCATATAACATCTCTAATGAAAAGATTTTTTATTTGTCTAATGGTAATTATTGCACTAATCGCATGCAATAATGAAAAAAAAGAACCTGAAACAACTTCAGAAACCACCGATATTCAAAAGAAATGGTGGAAAGAGGCAGTTATCTACCAGATCTATCCGCGAAGCTTTAAAGATACAGATGGTGATGGCGTTGGAGATCTAAAAGGAATAATAGAGAAGCTGGACTATATTGAGAGTCTTGGGGTAAATATGGTTTGGTTGAATCCTATTTACAGCTCGCCAAATGCCGATAATGGTTACGATATTAGCAATTACCGGGAGATCATGGATGAATTTGGCACCATGGAAGATTTCGATCTTATGCTTAACGAAATGCATAAGAGAGACATCAAATTCGTTATGGATGTGGTGGTGAATCACAGCAGTGATGAACACAGATGGTTTCAGGAATCTAGGAAATCCCGCGATAATCCATACCGTGATTATTATCACTGGTGGCCTGCAGAAAAAGGCGAACCAAACTATCGGTATAGTCTCTTTGATCCTAAAGGAGAAGCCTGGAAATATGACTCCATAACAAATGCATATTATCTGCATTATTTCTCGCAAAAGCAACCGGACCTCAACTGGGAAAACCCGAAAGTTAGACAGGAAGTCTATGATATTATGAAGTTCTGGGCAGAAAAAGGCGTGGATGGTTTTCGCCTGGATGCCTTTCAATTTGTTTCTAAAGACACCAGCTTTCCTACTCTTCCTGAAGGTTATGAGAAAGACGTGATAAAATATTACGGTATGGGACCTAACCTTCACAAATATCTAAAAGAACTGAATAGAGAGGTATTGAGTAAATACGATGTATTTGCTGTTTCAGAAGGAGCAGGAAGTACCTTTGAAGATGCTCATTCGCTGGTGGATGCAGATAGAAATGAACTGCAAATGGCCTATCATTTTAAAGGAATGGATGTAGGAAACAGTCTTGAAGGTTACGAGCTATCAGAATTCAAGGAGGTTTATACGAAATGGGACAGCGCCTTTGCCAAAGAGGGCTGGTTATCTATTTTCCTTGCTAACCATGACGTCCCCAGGATGGTTTCAAAATTTGGAAATGACAGCCCCGAATTTCGTGCCGCCTCTTCTAAAATGCTGAATACTTTTATACTCACTATGAGAGGAACTCCCTATTGTTATTATGGCGATGAACTGGGAATGACCAATATAGGATTCGACAGTATTAGCCAGTATCAGGATATTGTTGCAAAAAACGGTTATGAAAAAACGATTAATGAAGGTGGGGATATTGAACAATATATGGCCGAACTTAAATTTCTTTCACGCGATAATGGCCGTACACCAATGCAATGGGATGATTCTGAACACGCTGGTTTCACTACAGGCACTCCGTGGCTACCCGTTAATGAGAATTATAAAAAGGTAAATGTAGAAGCTGAAAATAAGGACCCTAACAGCTGCCTTAATTATTTCCGTGATCTGGTAGAGCTAAGAATGGAAAATCCAGTTCTGGTATATGGAGATTATGAATTACTGTTTCCAGAAAATGAAACCGTATATGCCTACACCCGGGAATTGAACGAAAAGAAAATGTTGATACTGCTTAATTTTTCCACGGAAAACACTTCAATAGAAATACCCGAAAAGCTTAAGGACCTTAAATTAGTGAAAAATAATCTGTCTGATGTAGAATTGGAAGATTCAAAAGTTACTTTAAAACCATATCAAGCTCTTATCTTCAGCTATAAATAGCATGTGATAATCCAATACCCTTAATCTTTTAGATAGCATTCCTATTTCATATTAAGCTGATTTTTAGTAACTTAATATAAATTTCACAGCATTATGTTAAGTATAAAATCACTAAATAAGTGGGCCAATTCACATACTTATTACTGGCTGGATCTTTTTCGGGTAGCGCTGGGAGTCTTTTTCTTTATAAAAGGAATCCAGTTCATTTCTCAAACTGAAATGCTAGCCGAACTTATCAAACCATTACAGGGTTTTGGCGGTACGATGCTCATAGTACATTATGTAGCATCTGCACACCTGGTTGGAGGCATTTTAATCGCTTTCGGTTTATTAACCAGATGGGCGTTGGTTGTCCAGTTACCGATACTTATCGGGGCGATCCTCATCAATTTCGTGGGAACAATGAATGCTTCAGCGTTGATCCTTGCCCTTGTAATTACAGCAATTAGTATTTTCTTCATTTTCTACGGATCTGGAAAACATTCCGCAGATTATATGATGAAAATGGGATACTAGTTAAATGTCTTTGAATTGGCTTTTTTAATTTTCTGCTCTTTCCGAAGGAATTAGCATAAGATCTCTTTGTCTTTGATTCACATACCGGAAGCCATATTCACCCCAGAAACCAGCTTCTTCCAACATAATGCGAACACTTTTTTCCCATTCAGGAATTTCAACTTCTGTATTTAACTCAATAGCATAAACCGTGTTTTCGTATAAAGGATAATCTCCGGTGCCGGGCACACCCTCCTGCTGGTCCCACATACCAATCGTAGGGCCCGCAGAATGACCATATAAACCAAGAGGATGAGTATAAATAGAGGCTTTAAGACCTTCTTCTTGTGCCTGCTTTAAACTCTTGCTCAGGATCTCATTTCCTGAAGCTCCGGTTTTAAAATTTGAAGTCAGTATATCCTGCAAGCGGTTTCCTTTTTTAAAAGCTTCAGTAAGAAATTCAGGAGCAGAATTTTCTCCGGCTTTTAGGACATAAGCCATTTGCTGACAATCTGTATTCAAATTAAGATAGGTGATCCCGAAATCACAATGCAAAAGATCGCCGGGAAGTATGACCGCACTGCCATTCTCATCTGAAAAGGCAGTAATGTGATCTACAAGTTTTTCATTGCTCCTTTGGATATCTACAGTAGGATGAAACCAGGTTTCCATTCCCATTTCGGTTACCTTCTGTCTCATCCACCAAACGACATCATCTGTAGTAGTTACTCCCGGCTGGATCACGTTTGTACTAAAAGCTTCTGCAATAATATTATGGGTGATCTCTACAAAGTCACTATAAATGACCATTTCTCTAAAGGTACGGGTCTCTATCCAACCTACGGCGAGATCTTCTGCTGAAACGATTCGATCTTTATATTCCGTAGGCAGAATTTCCATGAACTCATCATAATCTGTCTTTACCAGGCCATCTGCGATTCCAAAATTTTCCGAAATGTTCAGGGCTATTTTTGAGGGATCTCGTTCTTCGATAATATCAAGTAGCGCTTTCCACTGATCTGGCTGCTTTTCTTTGTCCCAGGCAGACTGGATATTTTTGCCAATATTATACCTGGCGATAGCCAGTTTCTCGAGCGTATCATTTTCTTTGTTTCGGTTAAAAACCAGAATGGTTCTACGGCGTGCATTTAACCAGGTTGAAGGCAACATAGTTCTAAGCACCGGATCTTCATTATACTCCCTGGAAATAAGGATCCACATATCAATATTAGTTCGATCCATCAGTTGCGGCAGGATCTTATTGAATCTTTCTCCAAGCATCTCATCTTTGATCTGAGACCTTTCTCTTTCGGCAAGGATCTGGCTTTGTGCTATTGTGGTAAATAGCATCAGCATAATAACTAAAATTTTCTTCATGGAAATTGTAGGTTAACTTACTTTACTCTTCAGGGTATTTTCACGATGGATCTTTCCATTCGGAGTTTCTTCAAATTTTTCTATAAGATAGATCTTTTTCGGCTTTTCATATTTACCTAAAGATTTAAGGCTATCTATCTTATTTTGAAGATCCTTGATGGTTTCTTCAGAAAAATCATCTTCCACGAAAAGCACCAGTTTCTGGCCCAGAGAATCATCGGGCATCGAAGTTACAAAGAAACGATGGTCCAGAACCTCATTTAATTTTTGTTCTATTTGTTCTGGAAATAATTTTATCCCTCCGGAATTAATTACATTATCATACCTGCCTATCCAGAGAAATTTCTTGTAAGTGATGATTTCCACTACATCATTAGTTACAATTTCCTCGTCAAGAACATTTGGAGCTTTAATGATCAAGCATCCGCGGTCATCCTGGGCAATACTAACATTAGGCATTAGCTTGAAGGCTCTTTCTGATTTTTTCTTTTTCCTTGGATTCAATTTTTTGGCTGCAATATGACTGGAAGTTTCAGTCATTCCGTAGGTTTCATATATTTCTGAATCTACATCCTTGATCATTTTTCGCAAACGTGGAGATACAGCTCCTCCTCCAATAATAAGTTTCTTTACCAAATGTAACCTGGCAATAGAGTTGTCAAGTTGAAATGGGGTCATCGCTGAAAAATCATAAACTTTAAAAAGCTGATCTAAAGGATTTGAAGAAGGAGGTACGGTATCCAGATCCCATCCAAGAAACATAGCTCTAACCAACATCATTTTACCAGCAATATATTCTGCAGGCAGGCACATTAAGGCAGTAGTGTTCGCCGGAAGCTCAAAGAACCTAGCAGTTGCCAAAGCAGAATTTATCATATGCTGCTTCTTTAACCTTATCTTCTTTGGGGTACCTGTAGACCCCGAAGTATGCACCTCAATATAAGAGGTGGGCTTCAACCAGTCCAGGAGAAAACTTCCGATCTGCTGCTCATAAGGTTCACCTTCCTTGATAAAACTATAGGCTACCTGCCTAAGTTCAGAATTGGTAAAATGCCTTTTATTGAGTCTAAAATCCGGATGTGTTTCTGGTATTTTATAGGAATTTGGCATATTTAGACAAAGTTGGTTAATAACTTAATACTTAAAGTTAACAAATTGAAACGAAATTCTTAAATATCTTGAGAAACATTTATGAATTCCAAAACAATTCTGGCACTCATCTAAATAACTGTCAAATAGAAATTTACAGGAAAACCCTAAGACATTTCGATCTCAACAGGCTTTTCAACTTTACCAAATAATTTCTCTTTCCAGTTGCTCCATTTATACTTTTTAGCCATTATAAACAGAAAAATAGGATAGATCACACAAACAGGAATAAGTACATCCCAACCTGCCGAAGGTTCTGAGATATCCTTAAAGATAGAATGTGTTTGAAAGGCCGTCCAGTCTGCGGTAACAAGCAATGCAGTGATGAGATTATTAGCAGCATGGAAACCAAGGGCAAGTTCAAGACCTTCGTCCATAAGCGTCATGATACCCAGCATAAATCCGGTGCCTATATAATAGATCATTATAATATCCCCCAGCTTCGTTACTTCAGGGTTAAAATAATGTAAACCTCCAAAAATAACAGAAGTTAGCACCAGAGGAATCCATTTATTCCGGACCAGAATTCCTATTCCCTGCATCAAATAACCGCGGAAAAAGTATTCTTCAAAACTTGTCTGGATGGGAATGAGAAAAACAGAAATCAGCAATAAATAAAGAAAGGGCTCCAGTTGAAAATTCAAAGCATAATCCTGCGGATTTGAATAATAATCGATCAGTGTAATTACAATATTAAAACCAGCCACAAGTATAAAAGCGAACCAGAATCTGCTCCAGTCCACTTTCTTTCGAGTGGTTGTTAAGGCTTTAATCGGTTGATCATGGACATATTTGACCCATAAGAACAATCCTGCGAGAAAGATGACAAAAGCAACAAGGTTTTCCATTAATACGCGATTCGAACCTTTACGAGCGATCTCCTCCTGCATCACCTGGGTCACATCGAGCTCCATCACTTCTATAAAGACATAATTCAGTGCCATAAGCCCGAAGAATAATATAGGAATAACTAAATATCTCCAGAACGAGTGCGAGTACTTGAATGCCTGTGCTATAAACATATATTAATTAAAATTTAAAATTCCAGTTTTTGGATGTGTTGTATTTAATATTGCCATTCTCAACCTGCAACGGACTTTCGAAATTATTTGTGTAAAGGCCCCCTGTTCCTAATCCCTGAGGCAACTCAGGATTTAAGGTATAAGTCCACTGGGAAATAGCATTAAGTCCAATGTTGCTTTCCAGGGCACTGGTGATCCACCATTGCACTCCTTGTGATTCACAAATGTTTTTCCACTCCTCTGTACCTTTAAAACCACCGATAAGGCTTGGCTTAAAAATGGCGAATTGCGGTTTAATTGTTTGTATAAGATTTTGTTTTTCTGTTACATCTGTTATACCAATAAGTTCTTCATCTAAAGCGATGGGGAGAGGAGTATTTCGGCACAAATCTGCAATCTCCTCGATCTGTCCCTGTTTTATTGGTTGTTCGATACTATGTAATTTAAATTGTGAAAGTCGTTCCAATTTTTTCATGGCATCTTCCGGAGAAAATGCTCCATTGGCATCTACCCTCAGTTCAATTTCTTTTTCAGAAAAATTATTTCTTATAGATTTAAGAAGATCCAGCTCAGTTTCAAAATCTATGGCACCAATCTTTAGTTTTATACAATTGAAACCTGCTTCTATCTTTTCTGAGATCTGTTCTTTCATAAAGGCCTTATCACCCATCCAGATTAGACCATTTATTGGAATAGAACTTTTGCCAGAGGTAAATTCGGAAGGGAATAGAATAAAGGGATCACTGGAATTCAAGCTTTTGAATGCCATTTCTACCCCAAACTGAATACTTGGAAATTCGCGTAATTCCTCCCAGAGCATTTCTTCTCCAAGATTGATATTACGACATACCCATTTTAATTTCTCTTCATAATCTGGCCTGTCATCGTAGCTAAGGCTTCTAAGTATTCCGCATTCACCTATGCCTGCATTATTTTCGTCAGAAATTTTTAGCAGCCAGGTTTCCTTTTCAGTAAGAACGCCCCGGGAAGTTCCGCTGGGGCGTTTAAATTTTAGCATGTACTTTTTATAGTCTGCCGTCATATGGATTTTTAGCTTGTAAGATATTTGAATGTAAGATCGCTACTTATAATTCTATAGATTCGCCAATATCTAATAACATCAGGTCTTTCCCTTTCTCATAGAATTTCCTTTTCGCCTCTTCATGGTCAATTTCAATATATCCAAAAGTATCATAATGACAACCAAGGATCTTATCACATTTTATAAAATCACTGGCAATAATGGCATCATCAACTCCCATAGTGAAATTATCACCGATCGGTAATACGGCCAGATCAAGCTCTGTTTGCATAGGGATCAATTTCATATCCATGGTAAGGGCTGTATCACCCGCAATATAAATATTCTTGTGTTCTCCTTCTATTACGAAACCACCAGGTTGGCCGCCATAACTTCCATCGGGAAAAGAACTGGTATGAATAGCATTCACATATTTCACCTTTCCGAATTCAAAGTCCCAGCTACCACCATGATTCATTGGATGAACCTCAAAACCCTTTGCTTCGTAGTGATTAGCGATTTCATAATTACTAACGATGACAGCGCCGGTATTTTTTGCGATAGCTTCGGCATCCAGGGTGTGATCCTGATGAGCATGTGTAAGTAAAATATAATCGGCTTTTAGATCCATAATGTCGACCTTGCCTTTAGAAAGGTCATTTCCAGTGATAAATGGATCTACGAGCACATTAATTTCTCCTATTTTCAATGCCAGGGTATTCTGGCCATAAAAAGTAATTTTCATAATCTAAAATGTTGGTTTTTATAAAAATAAGGATTCAGTAAAAAACCATTAGTAGATAGGATTTATAATTTTGTTAAACTTGGCGTGAATACTACCAGATAAGCCCCAAACCAAACAAAATAGATATCCCGAAAGTTGAAAGTGCAACGATCTTCAATTCAGGATCAAGAGATTTTGGATCTTTATTATTGATCACTCTTTGCAAATGAAAAATAAGCGGTACAAATGCAAGGAGATAAATAAAATCGTTGAGCTCTGGAGTGGTAATCACAGAATACATTAGAAAAAAGAACAGTGCGCCTATGATCAAAATATAATGATAGGTTTTCGCTTTTCTTTCGCCCAGCTTGACCACCAGAGTAAGTTTATTGGCTCTTTCATCTGAAATTCTATCCCTGAGATTATTCAGGTTCAAAACAGCAACACTTAATAACCCTACAGAGATCGCTGGAAAAATGCTAATAATTTCATGATCGTGGCTGTATAAATAATAAGAGCCATATACAGCTACCAGTCCGAAGAATATAAACACGAAGATATCTCCCATTCCACGATATCCATAAGCTGAATTACCAACCGTATATTTTATAGCTGCCACGATAGCTGCAATTCCCAGAACAAAAAAGACCAGAGCTGAAAGTAATTCTTCAGATCCAAAGGAGGCGTAAATAAGTAGAACCGCTAAAAACAGAGTGCTAATGGCGGTGATTACCATCGCCAGCATCATCTCCTTCTGACTTATCAATCCGCTTTGAATGGCCCTGGCGGGACCAATTCTTTCCTCGTTATCTGTTCCTTTTACACCATCACCATAATCATTAGCGAAATTTGATAAGATCTGTAATCCCAGAGTTGTGCCCAGAGCTAGGCTAAAGATGGCAATATCAAAATGTCCTGCATGCGCGGCAATACTACTACCAACCAGGATTCCAGAGATAGAAAGAGGTAATGTTCTAAGCCTTGCGGCATTGATCCATGATGAAAATGCGCTCATTATTAATTCATTATTTTCACCAACAGTTCTTTAAGTAGATCTCCCTGGGAAACATTTGCTGCTCCAACTCCCTTACTTTTCACATCGGTCTCGTGCAGTATACTAATAGCGTGACTTACTTTTTTCATGGGATAATTTCTGGCCGCATTCACATAATCACTTACAAAATATGGATTCACCTTAAGCTGTTTAGCCACGGCTCCTTTTGACTTATCTTTTAAACCATGATATTGAAGGATCTGAGAAAAATATGAGAATAATAATGAAACGGTAACCACCATAGGATTATCCTTTGGATTCTGGGAGAAATAATTGATAATACGATGTGCTTTCAACGTATCTTTCTCTCCTATCGCCTTCCTCAGCTCGAAATTATTGAAGTCTTTACTAATACCTATATTCTGTTCAATGATCTCCGGGCTAATTGTAGTTCCTTCAGGACAGATAAGTTGTAATTTCTGCAATTCATTATCTATCTTTCCAAGATCGGTTCCCAGGAACTCTACCAGCATTTGTGCAGCTTTAGGAGAAATCCCAAAACCTCTTGCTTTAAGAGTTTTCATGATCCAATCCCCTACCTGGTTCTCATACATGCGTTTCCCTTCAAATATCACCCCTGTTTTTGCAATGGCTTTGTGAAGTTTCTTACGCTTATCGATCTTTTTATACTTATAACAAACTACTAGAACCGTTGTTGGTTGTGGATTTTCAGCATAATCTACCAGTTTTTCAATAGTCCTGGAAAGGTCCTGGGCTTCTTTTACTATCACCACCTGCCTTTCGGCCATCATAGGATAGCGCTTGGCATTGCTCACAATATCGTCGATATTCGAATCACGGCCGTAGATGGTCATTTGATTAAAACCTCGTTCTTCTTCAGAAAGTATATTTTCTGCAATAAAATCTGAGATCTTATCTACATAATACGGCTCCTCACCCATCAGGAAATAAATTGGTTTAATATTTCCTTTCTGAATATCGGTTACGATTTGTCTTGCTTCGTCCATAGGGAATTTGATGCAGATTTAGATTCAGGGAATTCAAAAAAACTAAATTGCACGGCTGTAATATTCTTTATTACTTTTGAAACATGCAAAAACTGAATTTCCCCCCATATTCGTTTCGGTTCAAAAATAATCAAAATAAAATAGCAGTTTTTGACGATCTGAGGAAAAAATTTGTAATTCTAACCCCGGAAGAATGGGTAAGACAACATTGTGTGAAATTTTTGCAGACAGAAAAAAATTATCCTCTGAGCCTGATCAATGTAGAAAAGCAACTTAAGATCGCAGGCCTAACTAAAAGATATGATATAGTGGTGTTCCAACCTGAAGGGAATATTCAGATCATAGTGGAATGTAAAGCTCCATCTGTTAAGATCACCCAGGATACTTTTGACCAGATTGCCCGCTATAATCTCACCTTAAAGGCAAATTATTTAATGGTCACTAATGGACTGGAACATTTCTATTGCCAGATGGATTATGAAAATGAAAATTATATCTTTTTAAAGGAACTCCCGGAATATATACGATAATGAAGGTAGCTGTAGTCATACTTAACTGGAACGGTAAAAAACTTTTAGAACAATTTCTTCTATCTGTGATTCAATATTCTGAAGATGCCCATATATATGTAGCCGATAATGCATCTACAGATGATTCTATCAGCTTTTTGGAAAATAATTTTCCGCAGGTTACAATTATCAAAAATGCCACAAATGCCGGTTATGCCGGTGGCTATAATCTCGCCCTGAAATCTGTCCCGGAAGACATCCATATTTTACTGAATAGCGATATTGAGGTAACTGAAAACTGGTTACAACCGATTATAAAAGTCTTTAAGGAGGAACCAAAAACAGCTGCGGTTCAGCCCAAGATCCTGGATTATAAGAAAAAAAGCCATTTTGAATATGCGGGTGCGGCCGGAGGATTCATAGATAAATTTGGTTATCCCTTTTGTCGCGGGCGCATATTCCAGGAACTCGAAGAAGACCATGGACAATATAATGACGACCAGTATATTTTCTGGGCCAGTGGCGCCTGTCTAGCCGTGCGAAAAGATGCATTTGCAGAGATTGGTGGCCTGGATGAAGATTTCTTCGCACACCAGGAGGAAATTGATCTTTGTTGGAGGCTCCAGAATGCAGGATACAGGATAAAATATGTAAGTGCTTCCAGGGTATTTCATGTTGGTGGAGCAACATTAGCTGAAATGAACCCTAAAAAGACTTTTTTTAATTTCAGGAACAGTCTTTTTTTAATAACGAAGAATGTAGAACCCTCTAAAGTTTACTTTATTCTTTTCAGTAGAATGGTCCTTGATGGATTTGCAGGAATAAAGTTCATTTTTGAAGGAAAATTCAATCATTTCTTTGCTATTCTGGAAGCGCACGCCAGCTTCTATAGACATTTGGGGAGGATTAGAAGAAAAAGGCCGAAAGTATTCATTTTCAGGAAATACTATATAATTAGATCTATAGTATTCGCCCATTATTTTCTGCGAAAAAACAAATTCAGCGAACTTTAGGAATATTTAAAAAAGGAATTGTTAAAATACCCTTCCGTCTTATTATTTTTTTGATATTTTTGGGCATTCTAACAATTTAAATTTATAAGAAACGAATTATGAAAAAAATCATGCTTTTGTCGGCAACAGCTGCCATTTTGCTATCTTCATGTGTTTCACAGAAAAAATACAACGAACTGGAAACCAAGCAAAGAGAAACTCAAGATCAATTGAACACCGCTACGGTTAAATTGAATTCATGTCTGGACGAAAAAGAAAGAATGACTACTGAGATTACTCGACTTAACAATACAAATGCTGCTCTTCTAAATAATGTAGGTGACCTGGCAACTCTTTCTAAGAAAGAAGCTGAGAACCTTGAGCGTTCTTTAGAAAGCATTAAAGAAAAGGATCTTGCGATTCGTTCTATGCAGGATGCTATAAATAAGAAAGATTCTGTTACTCTAGCTTTAGTTACAAGCCTTAAAGGTGCTCTTGGTAATATGAGTGATGAGGACATCGAGATCAACGTAGAAAAAGGTGTTGTTTATGTATCTATTTCAGATAAATTATTATTTGATAGCGGTCGTTACAATATTACTCCTCGTGCAAAAGAAGTACTTGGAAAAGTTGCTACAGTTGTAAAGAACAAGCCAAACATCGAGTTTATGGTTGAAGGTCACACAGATGACAAGCCAATTAGCACTTCAATGTTCGAAGATAACTGGGATCTTAGCGTAAAACGTGCAACTTCTGTAGTAAGAGTTCTTCAGGACGATTTTGGTGTTGAACCAGCTCGTATGACTGCTGCAGGTAGATCTTACTACATCCCTGTTGCCACTAATGAAACTGCTGAGGGTCGTGCTAAGAACAGAAGAACAAGAATTGTTGTTCTTCCTAAGCTTGATCAATTCTACAGTATGATTGAAGAAGGAATGGAAAAAGCGACTTCTAACCCGGAGTAAGCATCCAATAAAATATATTTGAAAAGCCCTGCAAATGCAGGGCTTTTTTTATTTTAAGAACTCAGAAGCTTAAAAATCAGTATTTTATATTATTTTAGTCATAACCAACCACACCTAAATTTTGATGCTATGAAGAAGACCGATGTTTACATCTGGTGTCTTGGTGCCTTTTTGTGTGCGTACACCTTTCAATCCTGTTCCGTAGATGATCCTATTTCTGCAGAATCCAAACTAACTGATACCGCTCCCCTAAGCGAGAACTATAATAAGAACAGTTTCGTTTATACCAAACCAGAACCCATAAGCTATGCCGTAAGTGAAATATTTTCTGATGAAATCTATGCGGCTGACTGCCAAATGACTGACTTTGGGGAGGTGCTTCAGGAGTATTTTGACACGCTTATTAGTGATCCCCTGTTCGATTTTGAGCTTATTAATTATTACGCCGATCTAAATCGCCGGTATGTCACTTATTATATTGGAGATAATTATTACGGGGCCAATGGTGAGTATGACAAGTTAGCAAAAAAACGAATCAGGGAATTAACAAAATTCTGGAGCCTGGACCGTGAGATCACCCTTAATGGTCTTCATACAGCTACTCTTAATGATAGAGAAACCCTAACCGATATGATCGAAAGCTTTGACCGGACGGTACGTAATAGAGATGAGGCATATGAAAAGGCAGATGCCTTGCTGGAGTTAAATGCACAAACAGGTAATATTCCTGAAAATCCTTATTTCGCACTGGATGCCTTTACCCGGTCTAACGGACTACTCGTAATTGGTGATGGTCTGCTGGAAAGTTTAATTGCTATAGGTATAGATGGAGATATTGCTTTTACCTCGATACTTTCTCATGAATGGTGGCACCAGGCTCAATTTGAAAATGATGAAGACTGGGATTATATGGATCAGTTAGACAGCGCAGCAGAAAGGTCAAGATTTTTTGAGCTTGAAGCAGATTTTGCAGCTGCTTACTACATGACTCACAAACGCGGTGCTACCTACAATTGGAAACGAATTGAAGATTATTTCAGACTATCGTATAACGTGGGAGATTGCCTGACCTTTAGCGATCATCATCATGGAACCCCGGAACAAAGACTGGCGGCTGCCAGGCTTGCATATGAGCTTGCAGAATCCTCTCAAAAGAAAGGTTTCATCTTAAGTCCGGAAGAAGTACATCAATATTTTATTGAATATTATGAAACCATGGTTTTGTAATCTTTCCAATAGGAAAAAGCCCTGCAGATGCAGGGCTTTAATTTTTTACGACTTCAGAAAATCCAGCAAGATCTTATTAAATTCAGCAGTATGAGTTAATACCAGGCCATGCGGTGCTTCTTCAATGACATGATATTCACTATTCGCAATTAGTTCCGCACTTTTCTTTCCAGAGATCTCAATTGGTACAATTTGATCTGCATCCCCATGCACCACCAAAGTAGGTATATCAAACTTTTCAAGATCCTCTCTAAAATCTGTAAGTCCGAAAGAATCTATACAATCTAAAGTAGCGTTAGGTGAAGCCTTGCAGGCAATAGACCAGTAATAATCGGCCATTTCCTGGCTTATTCTGTCTCCAACCTTATCAAAGTTCACGAATTGCTTTCCGAATCCCTGCAGAAAAGAGGGTCGGTCCTTTTTGATCTCCTTTTTAAAACCCTCAAAAACTTCTTTTTCCAGCCCCTCAGGATTATCCTCTGTCTTCAGCATAAATGGAGGAACGGCTGATATTAGCGCTGCTTTAGAAAGTTTGGAACTACCATAATTACCAATATAGTGGGCTACTTCACCACCTCCCATAGAAAAACCGATGATAGTAACTTCTGAAAGTTCTAGTTTAGTAATGATATCTTCAAGGTCTTTAGCAAGGGTATTATAGTCGTAATTTGTCCAGGGCTTATCGCTATCTCCAAATCCTCTCCTATCATATGCTATACATCTAAACCCTGCCTCAACGATTGAATTGATCTGGTATTCCCACATTCTGTGACTTAACGGCCAGCCATGAATTAGGATAACTGGTTTTCCTTCTCCATAATCCTCATAATAAAGATTGATGTGCTTTCCTTTTTCTTTACTTGTAGTCTCGATAAAACTCATAACATTCAATTTTTTATTTAAAGTATGAATGTTATAGGATACTAGCTAAAATAGAACCTACTTTAGAATGTAATTAACTAGCAACTAGAGAATTTTATGAAAATTTCACATGATCTCGATGCTTCCCTTTCCTTCTCGTATCACTTCTGGCTCTTCCGTTGTAAGATCTATTACTGTAGAAGGTATATTATCCCCATATCCACCATCGATAACGAGATCAACCAGGTGGTCCCATTTTTCTCTGATAAGTTCAGGGTCTGTGGAATATTCCAGCACCTCATCCTCATCCCTAATCGAGGTTGAAACAATAGGGTTTCCAAGTCCGCTCACAATTGCTCTACAGATGTTATTATCTGGTACCCGTATCCCAACCGTTTTTTTCTTTTTGAAGACATTTGGCAGATTGTTCCCCCCGGGAAGAATAAAGGTATAAGGACCGGGAAGACACCTCTTAAGGATCTTAAAAGTAGCTGAATCAATCTGTTTCACATAATCTGAAAGATTACTAAGGTCCTCACATATAAAAGAAAAATTAGCTTTCTCAAGCTTTACATTTTTGATCTGCGCGATCTTTTCCAGTGCAGATACATTGGTAATGTCACAGCCTAAACCGTAAATAGTATCTGTAGGGTAAATTATAAGTCCGCCCTTTCTAAGGGTTTCAACTACTTTATTAATATGTTTTGGAGCCGGGTTCTCGTCATAAATTCTTAGTAATTCAGCCATAATTTTTTTCTTTAAAACCTATTAATAATTATAAATTTTGAAGTTGGTTACAGAACTTGTTTTTAATCTGCTTTTTCAACTTCACTTTCTAATTTCAGCACTTTACTACCATCTTCCTGTTCAATATACAAAGCTTTTTCTCCTTCCTTCCCTTTTCGAGTAATCTTACTGCCATCGATTTCCTTAGTAACTTCTTCAGTATATGTAGAAATCACTTTCCCCGTGGCGGTCCCGTTACCCCATTTCCATTTTACTTCGCTTCCTTCTCTTATCATAATTTTTTCTTTTCAATTTAAAGAATATTCGTCGATCTCCTTCCCTAAGTGAGGCAGCTGAAACGTTTTTTACATCATTTTTAACAAAATGAACCTAACCTTATTAAATATTCAAGTGAAAGCAGGGATAGAAAAAGCAGATTAAATCAGGTTATTTCCTGGATTCAAATTTCAGGATATAAAAAAAGAGACCTAAAAGGTCTCTCCAAAAAGTTTTTTTGTTTGATTCTTAAAAATCAGATGATTGTAGGGAGCATCTAATTCTCTGTGCTAATATATGTATTTTATACGTTTTAAATGCAAATTCTTTTAAGATAGGACTTTCAACTTGGCAAATCGAAGTAGAAGCTTCTTTATTCCTCCTTGCTGAAAATCGATCTCTGCCTTTTTATCCTGGCCAACTCCTTCGATCTTAAGCACTTTACCTTTACCAAATCTCAAATGTTCCACTTCATTTCCTTCAGAAAGCTCAATGGTATTTCTGGCCTTTTCAGGTTCGGGCGAAGCTGGTTTCAGCTTGCGCAGTTTGCGCAATTGCTCCTGAGATGGCTTATGAGCCGGCGGCGGAGTTCCACTTTTTGGTTTGGTCTGCCTTAATTTACTCTTATCAACCTCATCCCCGAAAATGTCGGTATTTATCAAAGGCTTGTATTTATAGTCATCTTGAGGCACCATTAATTCCAAGTATTGATCATCTATCTCCTCGATGAACCTACTAGGCTCGGCATCTACCAGTTTTCCCCACCTGTAACGAGATAAAGTATAAGTCAAATACGCCTGTTTTTCGGCACGTGTTAAGGCCACATAAAACAACCTTCTCTCCTCTTCCAGTTCACTACGGGTATTCATACTCATAGCAGATGGGAAAAGATCTTCCTCCATCCCTACTATATAAACATAAGGGAATTCAAGCCCTTTTGCCAGGTGAATGGTCATCAATGCCACCCGGTCATCATCTCCGGTATCATTATCCAGATCTGTTGCCAAAGCTACATCTTCAAGAAATTCGGAAAGCGAACCGGTAGTATCGGCAAGTTCTCGTTGCCCTTCTACGAAATCGCGAATACCGTTCAGCAATTCCTCAATATTTTCAATTCTGGCAATACCTTCTGGCGTACCATCTTTCTTAAGTTCCTGAACCAAACCCGTCTTTTTGGTCACGGTTTCTGCCACCTGGAAAGCATCACTTGTTTCGTTCATGATGGCGAAACTCTTGATCATGTTCACAAAATTCTCAAGTTTGGTCTGAGTTCCGCGGTTGATATTCAGGTTAAGATTTTTGATATTCTCAATAACTTCAAAAATGGACCTGTTATGTTCTTTGGCCGCGATCGCCAGCCTGTCCATGGTGGTCATCCCGATACCTCGAGAAGGATAATTAATTACCCTCTTTAAGGCCTCCTCATCTTTTGGATTCAGAATTAAGCGTAAATAGGAAAGTACATCCTTGATCTCCTTTCTCTGGTAGAAAGAAAGTCCGCCATAAATTCTATATGGAATGTCCTTTTTCCGAAGAGCATCCTCCATCGCCCTACTCTGGGCATTGGTTCTGTAAAGGATCGCGAAATCACCGTTGTTTAATTGGTTTTGCATTTTGTTCTCAAAAATAGAACTTGCCACATACCTTCCTTCTTCACCATCGGTCAACAAACGGTTCACCACGATCTTAGGCCCATCATCATTTGCGGTCCATACAACCTTATCAAGTTTCGTCTGGTTCTTATCAATAATAGAGTTTGCCGCGCTTACAATATTCTTGGTAGAACGATAATTTTGCTCCAGCCTGTACATTTGCACATTATCGTAATCTTTCTGGAAATTCAGAATGTTATTGATATTTGCTCCCCGGAAGGCATAGATACTTTGAGCATCATCCCCCACCACACATATATTCTGAAATTTATCTGAAAGCGCACGAACAATAAGATATTGCGAATGGTTCGTATCCTGGTACTCATCCACCAGAATGTATTTGAACCTGCTTTGATATTTATGAAGTACTTCCGGAAAACGGTTTAAAAGTTCATTCGTCTTCAGCAGTAAATCATCAAAATCCATCGCGCCAGCCTTAAAACAACGATCTACATATTCTTTATAGATCTCACCTAAACGCGGCTTCTTGGACATGGCATCTGCTTCCTGAAGTTCCCCGTTCTGAAAATAGGCTTTCACCGTAATCAGGCTGTTCTTGTAAGATGATATTCGGTTATAGACTTGCTTATATTTATAAACGTCCTTATCCAGCCTCATATCCTTTATGATCGCCCTGATCACTGAATGTGAATCTTGCGTATCATAAATCGTAAAATTGGAAGGATAACCAAGCTTATCTGCCTCGAACCTCAGGATCTTGGCAAAAACCGAATGGAAAGTTCCCATCCAAAGGTTCTTTGCCTCACTACTTCCCACGATCTGGGAAATACGATGCTTCATTTCCCTTGCTGCTTTATTGGTAAAAGTAAGTGCAAGTATGTTAAAAGCATCCACACCTTGATTCATAAGGTAGGCGATCCTAAAAGTAAGTACCCTGGTTTTACCGGAACCCGCTCCGGCAATTACGATCATGGGCCCGTCTTTCTGCAGCACCGGAGCCCTCTGTGCGTCATTTAATCCAGCTAAATAAGCTTCCAAATTTTCTCCGTTTTTAAAAGCTGAAAGGTAACTAAAATGCTTAAAAAAGGAAACCTGAAGCCTGCCGTTTTTTAAACATTTGCTAATGCAGACCGGCAGTGCATTATATTTTAATATATTTAATTTCCTTAAATCATTTTTTCTATAAACATCGATGAAAAAAACATTTTTCCTGCTCTCAATATTATTTTCATTAAATACTTTTTCTCAGGAATTGAAACAAGGTGAGGTTATTCCTGAATATGGACAGACTTATTCTATTGCATCCCCAGGATTCAAAACTGACACTACCTCAATTCTAAAAGTTGTTTTTGACGTGAACAGAAGTTTTGATGAAGCTGAACCAAACAAGCTTATTGAAACAGCAGCGAGATACCTCAACATGCATGAACACGCTGGGGTTGATCCCGGTAATATGCAGGTTGCGATAGTTTTACATGGAAAAGCAGTTCAGGATGCCTTAAACGACGATTCATATAAAAAGAAATTTCCAGAGGTAACTTCGAATCCTAATCTACCGCTAATCAAAGCACTTTCAGAAAACGGGGTAGAAATTATAATTTGTGGTCAAAGCGCCACTCACTATAATGTAAATCGGGATAATACAAGCAAGGACATTGAATTTGCCTTATCGGCAATGACGGCACTTGTCCAGCTCCAAAATGATAATTACAGATTAATTAAATTTTAAACTGAATCCTATGAAATTGAAAATTCTAATAATGTTCCTTTTACTTGGTGGATTAAGTTATGCTCAAACTTCCATCGCAGAGGATGAATTCAAAAACATTGAAGATAAAGTGATCGAATGGCGCAGAGATTTTCATGAGCATCCTGAACTTTCCAACCGTGAATTTGAAACAGCCGAAAAGATTGCGGCTCACCTAAACTCGCTAGGAATAGAAACTAAAACCGGCATCGCCAAAACTGGTGTGGTAGGCATTTTAAAAGGTGATAATCCTGGTAAAACCGTAGCGCTTAGAGCAGACATTGATGCTTTGCCGGTGACCGAGAAAAACGACCTGCCATTCAAATCTGAAGTAAAAACTGAATTTCTTGGCTCTAAAACCGGAGTTATGCACGCTTGCGGGCATGATACCCATACCGCAATCCTAATGGGTGTTGCCAAGATACTTTCAGAAAATAAAGATAAAATAAACGGTACGGTTAAATTCATCTTTCAACCTGCAGAGGAAGGACCGCCACCGGGAGAAGAAGGTGGTGCCAAATTAATGATCAAAGAAGGGGTTCTTAAAAATCCTGACGTGGATGCTATTTTTGGACTGCACATCAACGCGGGGACTCCTGTTGGAACCATAAAATATAAACCAGAAGGAACTATGGCGGCAGTTGAAAGGTTTGTCATTAATGTAAAAGGAAAGCAGGCTCATGGTTCGGCTCCATGGAGTGGAGTTGATCCTATACTGATCTCTGCCAAGATCATTGACGGACTTCAAACCATCATTAGCCGGAATGCTGAACTTACCGAATCTGCATCGGTTATCACCGTTGGGAAGATCACCAGTGGAGTAAGATTCAATATCATACCGGAAACTGCCGAAATGATAGGAACGGTGCGTACGTTAGATCCTGCAAACAAAGAGTTGATCCTTAAAAGAATGAACGAAATGGTACCGGCGATCGCTGCGGCCTATGGTGGAGAAGCCACTATTGAGTTTCAAAATAATACTGCTATTACTTTCAATGATCCACAACTAACAAAGCAAATGCTTCCTACCCTTAAAAAAGTTGCCGGAGCTGAAAATATAAACCTTATGAAAGCGACTACGGGTGGAGAGGATTTTTCATTCTTCCAGGAGGAAATTCCCGGTTTCTATTTCTTTTTAGGCGGAATGCCATTAAATGCTGAACCGACCAGGCATCATACTCCGGATTTCTTTATTGATGAAAGCGGACTTCTACTCGGAGTGAAAACAATGACACAATTAACCCTTGATTATTTAAACCAGACCTGATGGAAGATTTCGCTGAATTTTTAAGCGCTATTCCATGGTGGGGCTGGCTTCTGGCTATTCTGTTAATCATTGCCATTGCAGATATTTTCTTCAATAAAAGGCATACCATAAAGCATAATTTCCCCATCGTTGGTCACCTAAGGTATTTCCTGGAAAGTATTGGCCCAGAACTTAGACAGTATATAGTCGCAAACAACAGGGAAGAATTGCCTTTTAACCGAAGGGAAAGAGGCTGGATCTATGCTTCTGCTAAGAACATGAACAATTATGAGGGTTTTGGAACAGACCAGGATATTTTTTCCACCCACTACATTTTCATTAATAATGCGCTTTTGCCTTATAAATTACCTGAAGGACATCCTAATATCAAAAATTCGGGATTAATACCCTGTGCCAAGGTCATGGGTGGATGGAACAACCGAAAACGCCCTTATAGACCCGCTTCTGTAATTAATGTATCGGCAATGAGTTATGGATCTCTTTCTGCAAAAGCAATTGAATCTCTTAACGAGGGCTGTAAACTTTCGGGTGCATATCACAATACCGGTGAAGGTGGTTTTTCTCCCTATCATAAAAAGGGGGCTGATGTGGTTTTTCAAATTGGTACGGGCTATTTTGGAGTTAGGGATGAAAACGGCAATTTCTCTATGGAAAAGCTCGTGGAAATGGTAGAGAAAAATCCAGAGATACGCGCTATAGAATTAAAATTATCCCAGGGAGCAAAACCGGGAAAAGGTGGTGTTCTGCCTGCAGCCAAGATCTCGAAGGAGATCTCTGAAATTCGCGGTGTCCCTATGGGAAAAGATATTGTTTCGCCTCCTTATCATTCAACTTTTGATGATGTGGAAGGTATGGTAGATTTTGTTGAATCTATCGCCAAAGCGACTGGGTTACCAACGGGAATCAAGTCTGCGGTTGGCCAGTTGAAAGATTGGGAAAAACTGGCCAGAATCATGCAGGAAAAGGATCATGGTCCAGACTTTATCTCTATAGATGGTGGTGAAGGCGGTACCGGAGCAGCTCCCCCAAGTTTTGCCGACCATGTTTCCCTTCCCTGGATCTATGCTTTTACCGATGTATATAAGATCTTTCAGAAATATAAGCTTACAGACAGAATTGTATTTGTAGCTGCCGGGAAACTTGGATTTCCAGCTAAGGCAGCTATGGCATTTTCTTTGGGGGCAGATGTGATCAACGTTGGCCGGGAAGCGATGATGAGTATTGGATGCATTCAGGCGCAAAGTTGTCATACCAATACCTGCCCAACCGGAGTGGCAACTCAGAATAAGTGGCTACAATCTGGTATTAATGTGAAGGATAAGTCCATGAGAACCAATTTCTATTTTGTGAAATTCCGCAAAGAATTGTTGCAAATAAGCCATGCCTGTGGCTACGAACATCCTTGCCAGTTCAACACAGATGACGTAGACATCAACCTCAGCGACAAGAATCTGGCAAAAACTCTGGCAACTACTTTTTCTTACCATAAAGATGAAGTAAATTTCGCATCTGTTAAAGAGCTTCTGGATTGTCCACATTTAGGTGGAAATCTCAATCTAAAGAGCCTGAGAAAAACAGAACAAGCAATAGATTAATTTTTTTTTATAATGAGCGAAACAGAGATCCTGAATTTTCTATATGCAATCCTGCCGGCAATAGTGGTTGGATTAATATCCTTTTACTTTTTCAACACATTTTCTAAAAATGAAGAGAACAGAAGACGGTTCTTAATTCTTCGGGAAAAACAAAAAACTTCTCTTCCTATCAGGTTGCAGGCATATGAAAGACTAACCCTTCTTTTGGAAAGGATTTCTCCAGGTAAGATCCTTTTCAGGGTTAAACCTACTTCTGAAGATGCCGAAATGTATGCTTCTCTTTTAATAGCCAATATCGAACAGGAGTTTGAGCATAATCTTGCACAGCAGATCTATGTGAGCAACGAATGCTGGGATTATGTAAAAACAGCGAAAAATGCCACCATTACGATGATTAGAAATGCCGCAGGAAAAGAGAATGTAAATAATACTGACGAACTCAGAGAAATAATCCTGAAGAGTTTAATGGATAAACAACCCCCAACAGATGCAGCCTTAAGTTACATTAAAAAGGAAGTTAGAAGCCTAGCTTAAACCACGATGATTTAGAAGCTTTCTTTTCCATTTCTTTTTTCTCGGCATATTCATAACCTTGTTGCCACCATTCGGTCATGGCCTTCTTATTGAAAACAAGAGAGTTTTCAGTTAGTTTGGTAGGTGTGTAATAGATGTTAAGCTTTACTTTTTTGTTCATTGCCGCAAGCTTCCCCTCTACAATATCATGATATTCTACCTGGTCTAAAAGAAAACCAAACAGGTTCACCATTAGGGAAAATGGGTTTTTCCCCAGGATCTTGTTATATTCCATATTTTCTGCCTCCAGAATGATCGCGTCTACCTCTGTCGCCCCTCGTTTGATCGCTTCCCTGATTGGAACCACACAGCCAAGTCCACCATCGGCATATTCGAACCCGTCTTTCTGGGCCAGACTCATAAAAGGAATATAATTACAGCTTATCCAGATCCAGTCACAAAAATCATCATATTCAAATTCGTGGATTGACTTATACTCTACCCTGTTTTTAGAGAGATTCGAAACGGTAACCACCACATCTTTCACTTTACCCTTAAGTTCAATAAAATCCTGACGTGAAAAATTTTTACGTATGCTTCTTTTCAGGGCTTTACTTTCTCCAAAGGTCCTTCGGGACCTAATAAACTGCCAAACGGTATTAAGATAATTGATGGTAACGTATTCCCGACCGTCCTTTTTCTTAACGACAAATGGGTTTACGCTGAATATCTTCCGCTGGGTAACATTAGTATATATATCATAGATCTTTTGAATATTCCCCGCAGCGAGATGGGGAATTAAAAGACTTCCGGTAGAAGTCCCTAAAAATAGATCGTAGCTTTTCTTCTTTTCCTGAATAAGGTATTGAGCGACGCCCCCGGCGAAAGCTCCTTTGCTCCCTCCTCCAGATATTACCAATGCGCGCATTAAGGTTCGATTTGGTTCAACTCTTTATTTCTATATTTTGCGAATTCATATCCGCTTTGCCACCATGCCGTCATCTGCTGTTCATCAAAAATAAGGGAATTCGTAGTAAGAACGCTAGGTGTATAATAAAAATTGAGAATAGCATCCTTGTTGTTCGCAGCAAATTTCCCAATTCTTATATTTTGCTTTTCGATACGGTCTAACATAAAAGCGAAAAGATTGGTGATCAATGAAAATACATTTTTTGAAGGCATCCTGTTAAAATAGGTAACTTCAGTTTGTAATATGATCGCATCTATTTCAGTTGCTCCGCGTTTTATCGCTTCTTCTATAGGCACCATAGATCCAAGCCCACCATCAGCATATTCACAACCATTTTTCTTGACAAGACTCATAAAAGGTGTGTAATTACAAGAGATCCAGATCCACTCTAAAAATTCCTCATATTCGTAATCCTTAATTGATTTGTATTCTACTTCATTCAGTGAAATATTCGAAACCGTGGTGACAATATCCTTTTTCCCTGCTTTCAGCTCTTCAAATTCTTCTTTGGTAAAAGTATTCTCCAGCAACTTTTTCAGATTATAACTGTCCCCAAAGGTCTTTTTACCTTTCAGGAAATTCTTTATAACATTAAAGTGATTGATAGAAATATTTTCGTGACCATGCTTTTTAGTAATAAGAAATGGCCTGCTACTGAAGATACTGGACTGGTTCACCGAGGTAAATACTTTCTTAACCTTTTCGGCCTTATGAAGCGCCATATGTGATATAAGTAGGCTACCTGTGGAAGTGCCTATAAAAAGGTCATAATCCTTTTTAAGCTCCTCGGTTAGATATTGCGCAACACCACCCGCAAAGGCGCCTTTACTACCTCCTCCCGAAATAACCAGTGCACGCATATTAGCCTGTGATTTTAGATCTCAAATAAGCTGTTTCTTCTTCTGCCATTTTTCCAGACAGCTCTATCAGTTCTTTACGATATTGTTCATTCTTCAAAAGTTCTGAAAGCAATTGCCTACAGTAATCCCTAAAACTGTAAGTATGATGTTGAGTGCCTTTTATAACACTTTGCAAACTAGATTCATTGAAAGCTCCCAGCTGGAATAAATAACTAAAGGCATTTTCCCTTACCTGAAATGGTCTCCAGACTTCAGAATAACCCGCCAGTTCTTCATAATATTCCTGATTGAGCTCTGTTTCATAATCTGGTGTGACCAGATTTAAAGTTAACCAAAGCATTCGAATATTCTTGTTATAAAAACCAGTCAAATCACGCGTCTGGTTCAAATATTCCGAGCGCCCTTCCGGGAAGCTTTGCCACAGCTTGTATAGGGCGGCTTCGATCGTTAAATAAGATTCATCTTCCAGCAGGGATTCAAATTCAGCTTTTAATTCCTGCGGAATATTTTCCATAGACAAGGCAATGGCCTGCCTAACAAATACATTATTAGATTCAAATGCCATTTTATAAAGTCTTACGGCCTGCTGTGATTGAAGCCCTGCCAGCTGAAGAACGGCCTCCTGCCCAATATAATCGTTTACCGGGAACTGCAAAGCCTTCTCCAGGTATTCGTATTTCTGATCTAAAGGGGTTTCCCTGAGTGCGGCGATATTAAGATAATTGGTAATAAATTCTGACTTCTTAAGGGATTCTAATGACTGTTCTGCTTTAAATGCCGATTGCTCAAGCCAGTCTGCTTTGAAATGGGAAAGATCCTGCCCTGAAGAAGCTTCCATTTCAGCCAGAAAATTATTGGTGGTTACATTCTTAAAACTGTAAAGTTCTAAATAGTTTCTAATCCCTTCGCGAAAGGCTTCCTCTCCTATTCTTTCTCTCAATATATGCAAGGCCCAGGCTCCCTTCTGATAAAAAGTAAGAGAACCCGCCTTTGGATTCAGCAGGGATTCTCCTTTTCCTGAATCACTCAATTCCTTGAGCTGCTCTGCAGTTTCATATAATTTCCAGTAATAATAATCCTCCCCGAATATCTCTTTTTCCGCCAGTAAAGCATAATAAGTGGCAAAACCTTCATGAAGCCAGTGATGCTTTCCCGAGGCTGCAGTCACCAGGTTCCCAAACCACTGATGTGCCAGTTCATGTGCATTTACATTTACATAGTTCCTATCCTTAAATCCTATAGAATCTGTCATGAAAGAACTTGAAAAAATAGTAGTCCCCGTATTTTCCATTCCTCCATAAAGAAAATCCTGCACCGGAATCTGATCATACTTTTGCCACGGGTAAGCCAAACCGATCTCCTCCTCTAAAAAGTTAAATATCTCGCTGGAATATCTGTAGGTAGGATCCACTTTTAGAGAATCTTCTGGTTTATAGTATAGTTTTATAGGGTCTCCCGTACCAGATTCAACCTTTTTGAAATCATATTTCCCGGCAGCAACTGCAACAAGATAGCTGCTGATTGGTTTTTCCATATCAAATTGCCAGAGGCTTATTGAATCATTAATTTTTTCAGTATTTTTTAATTTCCCGTTGGAAATAAGCTGAAAATCTGAAGGGAATTTAAAACTAAGATCAAACTCGGCCTTTTCCTCAATATCGTCAAAACTAGGTAACCAGTTAGAGGTGTATTTCCCCTGTCCCTGGGTCCATACCTGCTTATGTACATCATCAATATCCGGGAATTCCCAGTTGATGAAATACATACCCGATTTCGGCTCTGCGGAATAATTCAATTCTAGAAGGTTATTTTCTGAAGGCAGAAAATCTGAGAAAATATAAACTCCTTTATCGTTATTAGAAAATTTAACAGGATCACCATTCAGGTTCACATCGGTGAACTGCATTTTTCTGCCATCAATATACAAGGTATCCTGCTGTGCCAGCACTTCAAAAGTATAATTCACACGCCCTGAAACCATTCCATTTATAGGCTGTATCTCTATTAAAGCATTTACGGTTTTAAAATCGAAATATTCTGTTTGGGAAGGATCTTTTTCCTGGGCCATTAAAACAACTGAACAGAATAAAAAAAGAAGGATCAGGTTTTTTCGCATGTAATTATTGGGAATAACAAGTGCAAATTACAAATTTGAACGTTGTGAACATAAAATTTAAAGTTTAAACATCTTCTCATAAAAGCCTGTCGTAAAAAATCAAACGGTTTTAATATCTTCGTTTTTATGATCCAGAATCTGTTGCAAACCCCCATTGAGTATTTAAAAGGAGTTGGCCCAAACAGGGCTGATGTTCTGAAAAAGGAACTCAATATTAAGTCTTACCGGGATCTCATCAATTTCTTCCCAAATAGATATATCGATAAAACTGGATTTTACAAGATTAATCAGCTACAAAGAAATTCATCTGAAGTACAGATAGTTGGCAAGATCGTTCACATGAAAATGGTCGAACAAAAAAAAGGTAAAAGGCTGGTTGCAGATTTTGTGGACGATACCGGAAAAATGGAATTAATCTGGTTTAGAGGACATAAATGGATCAGAGAAAACCTTAAACTTAATGTTCCATACGTGATCTTTGGGAAAACGAATTGGTACAACGGAGTTTTTAGCATGCCGCATCCCGAAATGGAACTGGTCGCAGATTATAAGAAGAACCTTAGAACTGCCATGCAGCCGGTATATCCTTCAACCGAATTGTTACTAAAAAAAGGTATTACCAATCGGGTCATTATGAAACTAATGCAGGAAGTTCTTCAGCAAACGGGGCTGAAATTTTCTGAAAGTCTTTCACCAGACCTAATCGAGGAACTTAAACTAATATCAAAAGCTGAAGCTCTTTTTAATATTCATTTTCCGAAAAATCAGGAATTGCTGGCGAAGGCACAGTTCCGATTAAAATTTGAAGAATTGTTCTTTATTCAGTTGCAGCTGATCAGAAAAAATATGCTTCACAAGCAAAAGATCAAAGGCTTCAATTTTGAACAGATCGGCGAAAATTTTAATGATTTTTACCAGGACCATTTGCCGTTCGACCTTACAAATGCTCAGAAAAGAGTGATCAAAGAGATTAGGGGTGATATGGGAAGTGGCGCACAGATGAACAGGTTACTTCAGGGAGATGTTGGTTCTGGAAAAACCATTGTGGCACTCATGTCTATGCTTATTGCCCTGGATAATGGTTTTCAGGCCTGCCTGATGGCTCCAACTGAAATTCTTAGTATTCAGCATTATAACGGACTGAAAGAACTTTGTGAAGAAATTGATATTAGTATCTATCTCTTAACCGGTTCTACAAAAACTACCAAAAGAAGGGAGATCCATGAAAAGCTTGAAGCGGGGGAAATAGATATTTTAATCGGAACGCACGCATTGCTGGAAGACAAGGTTAAATTTCATAACCTGGGACTTGCTGTTATCGACGAACAACACCGCTTTGGGGTAGCACAACGAGCAAAACTATGGAAGAAAAACCATATTCCGCCACATGTGCTGGTAATGACCGCAACCCCAATTCCAAGAACCCTGGCCATGAGTCTTTATGGAGATCTTGATATTTCGGTCATTGATGAACTACCTCCTGGTAGAAAACCTGTTAAAACTGTACATAGATATGACAGTAACAGACTAAAGGTTTTTGCATTTATAAGAGATGAAATTAAAAAAGGCAGACAGGTCTATGTGGTCTACCCACTTATTCAGGAATCTGAAAAAATGGATTATAAAGATCTGATGGATGGCTACGAAAGTATTGCCAGGGAATTTCCAGATTTCCAGATATCAATTGTCCACGGACAAATGAAACCAGCAGATAAAGATTACGAGATGGACCGGTTTGTTAGAGCAGAAACACAGATCATGGTTGCCACTACGGTAATTGAAGTAGGCGTAAACGTTCCTAATGCCAGCGTTATGATCATTGAAAGCGCAGAAAGGTTTGGTCTTTCTCAATTACACCAATTACGGGGAAGAGTTGGCCGCGGTGCCGAACAAAGCTTCTGCATTCTAATGACCGGGCATAAATTATCTAATGACAGCAAAACAAGGTTAGAAACAATGACCTCTACTAATGATGGTTTTGAGATCGCCGAAGTAGATCTTAAATTACGAGGTCCTGGTGATCTTATGGGAACTCAGCAAAGTGGTGTTCTTAATCTTAAAATAGCTGATATTGTAAAGGATAACTCCATCCTACAATCTGCAAGATATTACGCTACTAGGGTTTTAAAAGAGGATCCCAACCTATCCAATGAGAAGAATCTGGTGATTAAAAATGCCTACGCCCGTCTGGTAAAAAATAAGACCATCTGGAATTACATAAGTTAGAAAACTCCCTAGTTTTCAGTAATCTAACTCCTACATCGATTAAATTAATTCTTACATCGAAAAGTTGGATTAATAAATTAGGGATATCCCCCATTTATGTAATTTCATCTTCCTAATTATTTAAATACTAACCAATTATGAAGAAATTTATTTACCTGGGATTACTAGCCTTAGTAATTTCAGCATGCAGCGTAGACCCTTTAGATTCGTATGACGAATTAATAACTGCCGATGCAAAACCTTCGGCTGAGGAAGAGGAACTTCCAACATTAAGTTATGGTCAGGTATGTGCGAATGAATCTGTAGAGTTCTGTGTTAATTTTCCGCAGGACTATAAAGGAAATGGTGATATCAAGGAAACCCTTGTAAAATTAGAGCTCAAAATTTATGGAGATGATCCAGAAACAGAGGAATTGGAAGACTTCTATTATGAAGAACTTTTGAATTCTCACGAGAATACCCAAGGATGTTTTTCCCATACTTTTACTACAGCTGCTACTTATGAAGTACGGTACAAGACTAAAGGATCGTGGATTGATGATGAGATAGTGGTTGAGAATTGCGGATGCGAAGAAAGTTTCTCTTATTCAGAAAATGGCGAAAGTGAATATACTTTCTTCTACACTCCTGCTGAAGATATGGATGATGCCCTGGTTGTATTTACCTTCGCTCAATCTGTAGAAGTATCAGGCTTGGAAGGCTGGAAAGGAAGTGGCCAAACGGAACAAACAATTATGGATCTTGACAAATGTGTTGAATATGTCTGGACAGTAACTTTAGACAAAAATTGTAGTGGTAATAGCCCTAATAGTAATGTTTGGACAGATTTCAAAGTAAATGATGTTTCAAAAAAGAATGAAAACACTCCAAACCTTACTCAAAGTTGTAATTAATTAAGGTTAAATATTTCTTGATGAAAGGGCTTCGGCCCTTTTTTTTTATACTCTGTATTTCAAGGTATTAGTAATTTTAATTATCTTTAGTAAATCCGAAAAATCTCAATACTTACCAGAACCTCAATTCCCCATTTAAATCTTCGAGGTTAAAGTTTTTATGCCCCAGTTTTAAAATTTAGAAAATGCCTTTTTGGCAACTTTTATAACTGTTTGATTTAATAACCATTTAAACTAAAGAAGATGAATTTAAATAACACGATTAAGGGAATGCTTTTCAGTATTTTGATGATTTTTTGTTTCTCGCTAAATGCTCAGAATGGAGAATCGAATACGGAAATGATTGACAAACTCCACCAGGAATATAAGTCAAATGGAGTTGAGGCCGCTCTGGCAATGTATAAAGAAATGCCTGAAGACAGTGAATATCATGGGCTCCAGGAACCACTAAATGTACTTGGATACAGATTGTTGAACACCGATAACGATGCCGACGCTGCTGCAGTAATTTTTAAAGCGCAGATCGAGGAACATCCTGATGAACCCAATCCTTATGACTCCTATGCAGATGCCCTGTTAGAAAAAGGAAATGATGACGAAGCTCAGGTTCAATTAGAAAAATCTGTAGCCTTACTAAAAGGCGCTGAAGACAACGATTTTAATAATAATCTGGAAATTGCTTCAAAATCCAAACTGGCAAAATTAAAGGGACTTAATAAAGTATTTAGTTTTCTTGAAGGTGACTGGGTTGTAGAGAACTATGGCTTTGATGACGAAGGGGAAAAGGAACTAAGATTTACAGACGACATGAGTTTTATTCCAAGCAAAATGAATTCTGCTATGATAATGCGCATAAGCAACGACGAAGAGGGCTGGGAAGGAACTCAATTGATCGCTTATGATGCAAAAGACAATACATATGATGTGGTAAGAGCTAACAACATGAGATTAAACGGGTTGCAAACTGCTGAATTGAAGATCGAGGAATTCAGCACCAATAAACTTGAAATGATCCAAACTATCGAGGAAAATGGTGAAATAAATAAATCCCGGCACGTGATAGAAAAAAATGGGAACAATGCAGACTGGATCATATACGATTTAACCGATGAGGGTGAAAAGAAAGTCACACACCGCGTAATGAAATTGAAAAATTAAATCTGTTTATACTAAGAAGGGAAAGGTCATACACCTCTCCCTTCTTAGTTTATTTTCAATAACTAAACCACTCTTTCAAATACTTTACATTAAGAAGGAAGGTCTTTAAAATAACCTTTTAGCCGCCACCATAATACCTCAACCTTAATCCTGCTTGTTTTTTGAGGCTCCATATTTTTCACCTACTTAAATAAGGAACAATATTCAAACTTTAATAAATGAAAATTATGGGTGCAATTATCAAACTTAGATGGAGTATTAGTTTAATACTATTATGTTTTACAACTTCCTTACTAGCTCAGGACAAAGGCCAGTTGATGGCAGATCAGCTTTATGAAACTTATAAGGACAAGGGCGCTAAAGAGGTGCTTAAGGTTTATAACGAAAATAACACCAATAAAGATTACGAAGGGATGGCTGAGCCTTTGAACGTTTTAGCGTATCGTTTAATGCAGGATGACAAGGACCTCAAAGCCGCAGAAATGCTCTTGCAGGCTCAAATAGAAGAATACCCAAATGAAGCAAATCCTTATGATTCCTATTCAGATGTGCTTATGGAAATGGGCAAAAAAGATGAAGCTAAAAAGTATATTGAAAAATCCTTGAAATTGGCCTCAGAAAAAGAAACTGAAGAGAACGAATTAGTTATTGCTGCCGGGAAGGCTAAAATGGCCATGCTGGAAAATAAGGATAAACAAATGAACTTTCTTATTGGCAACTGGGAGAATGAAACCAAGACCTATCGCAATGGTGAGGAAACAAATAGTACAGTAAGCTCAAACAATATTTCCTTTAGTGACGAAGGTTCTATAATGATCGTAGATCATAACGATACAGGGAACGAGCCCTGCTGTAAGCGAATCATGGTATATGATCCAAATGAAGATGAGTTTGATGTGGCATTTATGCGACGAAATCAACCAAACGGTATCTACAGTTCAAAAATGAAGATCAAAGAATTAGCCAAAGATCACCTGGAATTAATGGAAAGTTATACAAACAATGAAAATGAAGAGGTAACCATGAAACATGATATTATAAAAAAATCAAATAATGTTGAATGGACCACCTATGCTTCGACCGATGGAGAATGGGAAAAAGTGCGAACCATGAACCTGAAGAAAAAGAATTAAATAGAAAACATTAAAGGTAAATTAGAGAGGTGTAATCACCTCTCTTTTTATTATTAAGAGATGTCACAAAATTATTTTTCAGATTATGACAAAACCATTCGTAATACTATCTTTGCTGCCTGAAAAAGATTATTCATGAAGATTTCATATAACTGGCTGCAACAGTTCATTAAACTACCTGAAAACGCTGAAAAAACTGGCGAATTATTAACTGATCTCGGTCTTGAGGTGGAGGGCATTACAAGCTTTCAAAGCGTAAAAGGCGGACTGAAAGGTATAGTTGTTGGGCATGTTTTAAGTTGCGAAGCTCACCCTAATGCAGACAGGCTTCAGCTTACCAAAGTCAATATTGGGAACGGTGAAAAAGTTCAGATCGTTTGCGGAGCACCAAATATTGGTGCAGGCCAGAAAGTTCCTGTAGCTACCATCGGAACAGTACTTTATGATGAAAAAGGTGAAAGCTGGGAAATCAAGAAAGGGAAGATCCGTGGCGAGGTAAGTTATGGCATGATCTGTTCTGAAATGGAACTGGGATTAGGACAAAGCCATGAAGGAATCATGGTAATGGATAATGAACTTGTTCCGGGAACCGCTGTTGCTGAAATATTTGAAGTTGAAAATGATGAGGTTTTTGAAATTGGCCTTACTCCAAACCGTGCCGATGCGATGAGCCACTGGGGAGTTGCCAGGGATCTAAAGGCTGGCTATCAGCAGTTAGGAAAAAACCTTGAACTAATTACTCCTTCGGTAAGCAGTTTCCACGTTGATAATCGCAGTTTAAAGATCCAGATAAAAGTGGAAGATTCTAATCTGGCTCCAAGATATTGCGGGGTAACCTTATCTAAAGTGAAAGTTGGTGAATCTCCTAAATGGCTTCAGAATAGATTGAAAGCTATTGGCCTTACCCCTAAAAATAATGTAGTTGATGCCACTAATTTCGTTATGCATGAACTGGGACAACCACTTCACGCTTTTGATGCAGGAAAGATAGCCGGGAACGAGATCAATGTAAAAACTTTAAAAGCTGGAACAAAATTCACGACTTTAGACGAGGTTGAAAGAGAACTTCATGAAGAAGATCTAATGATCTGTGATGCCGAAAAGCCGCTTTGTATTGCTGGTGTTTTTGGAGGAATTGGAAGCGGAGTTACTGAGGCTACCACACAGGTATTTCTTGAAAGTGCCTATTTTAATTCGGTAAGTGTTCGTAAAACTGCTAAAAGACATGCGATAAACACCGACGCATCTTTCAGATTTGAAAGAGGAATCGATATTAATTCAGTTGAATATGCCTTAAAAAGGGCAGCGTTGTTGATCTCGGAAATCTCGGGAGGTGAGATCACCAGTGATATTGATGATCTGTATTTCAAAAAAATTGAAGATTTCCAGGTATTTCTAACTTTCGAAAAGGTAAACAAGCTAATTGGAGAGAACCTTGAAGAGGAAACCATAAAGTCCATTCTTGCATCTCTTGATATCAGAGTGAACAACGTGACCGAGACCGGGATGGGACTTACTATCCCTTCATATAGAGTAGATGTTCAAAGGGAATCTGATGTTATCGAAGAGATCCTGAGGGTTTACGGATATAACAATATTAAATTTGGTGATAAGCTTAGCCTTTCTGTTGCTAACTCATCCAAATTTGAGGATTATAAGATCCAGAATCTTATTGCTGGCCAATTGATTGGGCAGGGCTTTTATGAAACTATGGCCAATTCACTTACCTCAGCAAATTATAACAAATTAAGCGAGGAACTTAAAGATGAGTACCAGGTGGAGATGCTTAATCCTTTAAGCCAGGACCTTTCGGTTCTAAGGCAAACCATGCTTTTTTCAGGCCTGGAGGCTATCAGCTACAATATTAATAGAAAGCGCAGCAATATAAGAATATTCGAATTTGGTAAAACATACCATTCTTATGTTAGCGGTAGAGAAGAGAACAAACATTTAAGTTTGTTCATCACTGGTGAAAAGACGGCTGAAAGCTGGAATGTTGCCCCTGGGGAAGGTAACTTTTTCTATCTGAAGGGAGTGATCAATTCTATTTTTGAGAAACTTGGAATCAAAGATTTAAAGGTAAAATCTGCTAAAAGCGATCTATTATCTGAAGGATTACAATTGAGCAGTAAAAAGGCTAAACTGGTAGAATTTGGGGTGGTAAAGAAATCTATCCTTAAGAAAATGGATATAGACCAGGAAGTGATCTATGCAGATTTCAATTGGGATGAAGTGATCGAAATGGCCAAAGAGCAAAAGACGATCTTTACATCTATTCCGAAATATCCGAGCGTTAGGAGAGATTTTGCACTGTTATTGGATGAATCTGTTACTTATGATGAAATCGAGCAAATAGCGAGACAAACCGAAAAGAAAATGCTTATCAGTGTTAATCTGTTTGATGTTTACCAGGGTAAAAACCTTCCGGAAGGGAAGAAAAGTTATGCGGTAAGTTTCATATTTCAGGATGAGAACAAAACTCTCACAGATAAACAGGTGGATAAGATGATGAATAAACTTCAGCATAGATTTGAGAAAGAACTCAAAGCTGAATTAAGATAAATAAAAAACCGTGTGAACATTCACACGGTTTTTTTCTTTTATACCTAAAATGATTTAGAATACATCTTTAAAGATCTCATCTACATATTCTCGAATTTCTCTGTTCATTCTTCGGGTACTTATAGATTCCTCGGTAGTACCTCTCCAAAGGATCTCATTTGACCTCCGGTCTATAAAATCTATAACGATAGTTCTTTCACGATAAGGCACCTGTTCCACCCGTGGACCATTCAGACGTTGCACGGTAAAATAATTATCATACATATAATCCTGATAATACGGCCCAACATAATGACCAGGACGATAATAGGCGTAATTGGTATATACCGGGTTAGCATTCACTGCTATCTTCTCATCGAACATTGGATAAAAATGCACTAATACATCTGGAGTTCTTTTATCCAGCACAAAACCGTTATCACGCATATTGGCATTTATGGTCTCAATTATAGTGGTCTGAATTTCTTCATTGTCGAATTCACGATTAATAATAGTATCCTTATTAGGCAGATAAGCATACGAATCGTACGACTTTAATTTTTTCACATCATCCTTAACCGTTGGCCCGCTAGATCCACATGAGGCCATTAGGATACTAAGGAGTAAGACTAAAGAATTGAATTTTAAAAATCTCATAGCATTAAAATTTTTCATTTTTTTTAAAGTAACCTGAAAGAACCAGATTAAAAAGGCTGCCAGGCTATTTGACGTTTATTTAACTTGAAAAAGCGGCAATAATGCCGCTTTTCATAAATTCTATTTAAAATCTATCTGTTCTTATGGTAAGATCACAGTATCAATGACATGGATCACTCCATTCGATTGATCTACATCAGCGACAGTTACCGTAGCAACATTCCCAGAAGCATCCTGTAATTTTACTTTATCACCATCTAACATAGCAGAAACCTCTGCTCCATTAACCGTGGTAAAAGTGGCTTTTCCATTTCCCTTTTTTATCGCTGCAACAATATCTGCAGCTTCATAGTCACCGGCCAATACGTGGTATGTTAGAACCGATTGTAATTTATTCTGGTTCTCTTCCTTCAAAAGTGTTTCAACAGTTCCGTCTGGCAGGGCTTCAAAGGCTGAATTCGTTGGAGCGAATACTGTGAAGGGTCCCTCACTAGAAAGCACATCTACAAGACCAGCGGCTTTAACTGCTGCCACAAGGGTTGTATGGTCATTGGAATTCACGGCATTCTCAACAATATTTTTAGAAGGATACATTTCAGCTCCTCCAACCATTTTGGTTTCGATCTTGGCGGTTTGACCAATTGCAGTAGTCCCTAAAATAAGGAACATACTTAACAGGGTAAAAAGTTTTAGCTTTTTCATAATTCAAGTTTTATTTTATACTCTGAAAATTACGATGAAGCCTATTAGACGGTTTTTAAAATAGCCCCAATTAGTATACAATTAACATCTGTATAATGCAAAAATGCCTCCTGCAGCTCTCATTTTAAGAGTATTGCGATTGTTATTCTGAGCATAATTACCTAATTTAGTGATGCTAAAGAAAAAGAAAATGAAGCTGAGATTTCCCCGCACCAATATAGTACACCAACTCCTTAAAGTTCGAAATAAAAAATCTACAGAAAAGCACATCCTGGATCAGGTAAATCTTATTCTCGTTGAGGCTGAAAAAAAAGATGAACTTGTACTTAAGGAGATCAGGCAGGGAAAAGATATAGAGCACAATGACTTTGATCCCGATCATCTTGAAACTAACAGGATCTTTCATCTTACAGATATTTACCAGATTTGTGTGGATTATCGCCTGAGATTTCTGGATTCAAAATTCTTTAAATCTGAAATTCCATACGAGGCTTTAATGGAGATCAAGCGATTAGAAAAAACACACGAAACCACTTTAAAGGGATTTAAGATCGTAGCGCCATCCAAGTTATTCAAACTGGAAAATGCAGATGATCCCTTACTTTTCGCACCTATTGGTAATGACTATTATTACCTGGTTCATAAATGGGGAGATGATCTACATCCTTTCCGGAAAATGATCATGTGGCCATTCAAAACATTAGAGAATTTTGTGCTTCTTCTTCTCGCAATTAGCTTTTTTACCGCTTTGCTAGTACCAGATGGCATGTTTAGTCGGCAACAGTCAACCACAGAATTCTTTATGATCTTCTTCTTTATATTCAAGTGGTTTGCAGGCCTTTCCATTTTTTACGGCTTTAAAATGGGAAAAAATTTCAGTACAGAGATCTGGAATAGCAAGTTCTACAATGCTTAGAAAGTTAATTTCAGTCTAAATTATTAAAATGCCAACTTCCTAATTCGTAATTTAGGGTGATAAACTTTAAACGATGAGTGTAGAAGAGAGCTATAAAAGGGTCTATACCGGCCCTGAAACCAACGTACAATATTTACAGGAATTATTTGATAAAGAAGGAATACACTCCCGGGTGCGTAATGACTTTGATTCTGGACTAAGAGCCGGTTTTGGAGGAGGATTGCCTGGACAGGTCTTGCTTTTTGTCCTGGAGAGGGAATATGAGAAAGCTGTAAAGATCGCCAAAGAAACCTTCCCGAAAGATTTCAATAATGAATAACGAGGAAATAAATAATGGTGATCCCAAACCTCAGAGAAACAAATGGAGCCTTATCCTGGGAATTCTGTTCCTTGGATATGGTAGTTTCAGGCTTTACCAAAAACTGCAAACCTCTGAACCTGATACTTTCGGAATTTTACTTGCTATAGGTTTTATCGCTTTTGGTATATACGACTTGTGGAAATATTATAAAGGTGTTTAAAAAAATAGAAAACTCCCGGTAAAGCGGGAGTTTATAAATTATATTCTTAGAAATAGGTTTCCTACCATTTAATGATCGCACTTCCCCAGGTAAACCCACTACCAAAAGCAGCAAGCACCACCACATCTTCTTCTTTAATCTTTCCTTCTTCCCAGGCCTCAGTAAGAGCAATCGGGATAGAAGCAGCAGTTGTATTTCCGTATCGCTGAATGTTATTATAAACCTGGTCGTCATTCAATTTGAATTTCTGCTGAACGAACTGAGAGATTCTAAGATTTGCCTGGTGTGGAATAAGCATATCGATATCTGAAACTTCCAGACCATTAGCCTGTAATCCTTCATTAATAACTTCTGAAAAACGCTGAATGGCATTCTTAAATACAAACTGGCCGTTCATGTAAGGATAATATGGGATATCATCTCCCTGTGGATTTTCCGCGATAATCTCCGGCACCCAATGTTCTGTACTTGGTCCTTTCAAGGAAAGTTCTAAAGCGTGTTTCCCTTCAGAATGAAGGTGCGTAGATAAAATTCCCTGGCCATTGTGATCACTTCTTGTAAGAACGGCTGCCCCTGCTCCATCACCAAAGATCACAGAAACAGAGCGTCCCCTGGTTGTAAAATCCAGGCCTCCACTATGGTTCTCGCTACCTATCACCAAAACATTCTTATACATTCCTGTTTTAATGAACTGGTCTGCTACAGAAAGCCCATACACAAATCCACTACACTGGTTACGAACATCTAGTGCGGGACAAGTATCAATATCCAGCATTTCCTGAACCTGTACACCACATCCTGGAAAATAATAGTCGGGACTTAAGGTTGCAAAAACAATAAGATCTATATCGTCTTTTGATATTCCTGCACGTTCTATAGCAATTTTAGCTGCTTTAAAACCCATGACAGCTGTAGAATTGCCATCACCTTTTTTAATATGTCTTCGTTCTTTAATTCCTGTGCGCTCAGTGATCCATTCGTCATTAGTCTCCATCAATTTGGAAAGGTCATCATTCGTAACAACGTTTTCCGGAACATATTTTCCTAATCCTGCAATTTTTGTCTGATACATGGACGATAATTATGATATTAAAAATTATTCTGATTAAATTTAATCAAATTGTAAAAAAACGGGCCCGCAATATAACAAACATTAACATTGATTCTCTTCTTGATCTCAGTTAAATTTCGATAAAACTTACATTCTTCATTTGAGTTAGAAACTGAAATTCCTCATGAAGGATTCAGAAGCATCGGCTTTTGTAAAGATTAATATTAAAGCTTTCAGAAGGAGGCTCATAAATAACAGCCTAGAGAAAATTTGGACCTATTTCAGGTTATTCTATATCAAAAAAAAGGAAGCGCATCCGATTGGGATCGACTACGCTTCCTAACAACCTAACCAATAAATCAACCATTAGAGATACACTCTAAAATTTTGAATGTCTACTTTCGCTTTAAGATCATGTAATAGATTATAAAGGCCAAAAAAGGTCCTACTCATATAGAGAAAATGTCTACTTCCTCTATTTCCATTCATTCTTCGTAATTCAGGGTCTTTCGAATATTTTTCACTCAATTCTGTAAGATGTTTCCAGAACTTTTCATCTGTAAAATCAAATTTTTCAGACTGATATGGTGTCGAAAACATGGTAAACATCTCATGAAACATTTCTGAAAAGAACTCTTTCTCTTTTTCTGAATCTTTCTTATTCAGGATTTCAAGCTCATAAAGCCTTTCAAAAAAGAATTCCTTATTATTTAAATTTTCTCTATTTGTAAGGGAGAAATAAGGTTCATAAAAATCTTCAGGTATCTGCTTGATACATCCAAAATCTATCGCGATAAGATTTTCATCTTTATCTACCAGGAAATTACCAGGATGCGGATCTGCGTGCACTTGCTTTAATCCATGGATCTGGAACATATAAAAATCCCAAAGGGCCTGTCCTATTTTATTCGCCAGTTCCTGATCTTCATTCTTTTTAGCAAATTCGCTTAGGTGCATACCATCCATCCAATCCATCGTGATAATACGTTCACTGGAAAGGTCTTCATAGTATTTGGGGAATCTTAGATTTGGAATATGCGCTGAAGCTTGAGATATCTCCTTACTCTGTTTAACTTCAAGTATATAATCTGTTTCTTCAAGAAGTTTACCTTCAACTTCTTGAAAATATTTTTCTGAATCTTTAGCCTGAAGATTGAACATCTTTAAAGCTATTGGCTTTACCATAGCAAGATCTGAACTGATACTGTCTGCAACCCCCGGATATTGGATTTTCACAGCAAGTTTTTTCCCTTCTTTTGTGGCCTTATGCACCTGTCCGATGCTGGCCGCATTTACCGATTGGGCTGCAAACGTATCATATAAATCTTCCGGATATTCTCCGTGATATTTCTTAAATGTCTTTCTTACCAAAGGAGCAGAAAGTGGTGGAACACTAAACTGAGCCAGACTGAATTTTTCAACATAAGCTCCAGGTAAAAGGTTTTTCTCCATGGAGAGCATTTGTGCAACCTTAAGGGCACTACCCTTTAAACTTTTAAGACCATCATAAATATCTGAGGCGTTGTCCTCATCAAGTTCGTCCCTGGTTAATTCAGGATTAAAGGCTTTCTTCCCGTAATATTTGAGGTAATTTCCACCGATTTTTACTCCTGTGGAAACCAGCTTCCCGGTCCTGCCTATTTTTCCTGTTGGTATTTTATCTATGGTTTTCATCTATCTATCACTTTTGGCTCACGCCATTCTTTCATTCCACAGAAATTTTCCAAAATCTACCACTCTTTCTAAGGGAGTGTTATCAAATAGATCAAATACCGTGTTCACCGATTTTTCTATTGCTATATCTGTACTTTCAAATGCCGGAGAATTGTCATCCATCCAGAATTTCAATAAGAATAAGAACTGTACCCAAACTCCTTCAGAAAAGATCATTTCATTTTGCTGAAACAATTTCAATGACTTTTCTCTGTTGCCATCCTGAATAAGAGTCTTTGCGTAATTCTTGATTTTCTTTCTTAAAGTTTTCAACTGATCCAAACCTTTTAATGACTGTCCGTGTTCATTAAGTACGTAAAGAACGTAACTTCGGTTTGCCGTGAGTACTTCAAAAAATGTATAGAAAAAAGTAAGTAGCTTTTCACGATTATCGAAAGTCGTGTACTCCTTGGACTTTTCCATTACATTTATGCTGTTCTCGAAAAACTTATCCCAGATCGCTTTTCTTAAGCCTTCAAAACTTCCAAAATGCTTATAGAAATCTGCCTCGGTCATATCATTATCCTTGGCGAACTTATATACACTTTTTGGAGTTTTCTCATGCTCGAGTACGTAATCCATATATATAGCAATCAATTTATCTGCAGTTGGAGCTGTCTTCACTTTACTATTTCCTGATTTCTTTGCCATAACTTTTAATTCTGATATAAATTTACAACTTTGTTTAAGTAATTCACTTAAAGTTTAAACAATTTATTGTTAAAAATTTCATTGTCTCTTCATGTTCAGGTTTTTAGACGTTTTAGACAGTGGCTAATTACACATCGTGCCAGTTTGACAGCAAATCACTAATGGTATTTTTTTTGAAATCAGGAGAGTGAATCAAAATTTAAAACTATAAATATGGCAACCGGAAAAATAAATGTATCTGTTGAAAACATTTTTCCGCTCATCAAGAAGTTTTTATACAGTGATCATGAAATCTTTTTGAGGGAGCTTATATCAAATGCAACCGATGCGACTCTTAAACTTAAGCACCTTAGTAGCCTTGGCGAGGCCAATGTAGACTATGGTAACCCTGTGATCGAAGTGAAGATCAATAAAGAGAATAAAACGCTTCACATTACAGACCAGGGAATTGGGATGACCAAAGAAGAAGTAGAAAAGTACATCAACGAAGTTGCTTTTTCTGGGGCTGAAGAGTTCTTACATAAATATAAAGATTCCGCCAAGGACAGTGGAATTATCGGCCATTTTGGCCTGGGATTCTATTCGGCCTTTATGGTAGCGAATAAAGTTGAAATACTTACAAAATCTCATAAAGATGAGCCAGCCGCTCATTGGGTTTGTGAAGGTACTACAGAATTCACCCTTGAAGAAGGAGATAAAAAAGAGCACGGTACTGAGGTCATACTTCATATTAATGAAGATGACAAGGAATTTTTAGAAGAGAACCGTATTCAGGAATTATTGGTGAAGTATAACAAGTTTATGCCAATCCCGATCAAATTTGGAACCAAGGAAGAAACCCTTCCTCTTCCTGAAGATGCTAAGGAGGATGCAAAACCGGAAACTAAGACCGTTGATAATATCATCAACAATCCGGAACCAGCATGGACCAAGCAACCTACAGATCTTGAAGAAAAAGATTATAATGAGTTCTACAGAGAATTGTATCCTATGCAATTCGAGGAGCCATTATTCCATATACACTTAAATGTAGATTATCCTTTCAACCTTACGGGAATCCTTTATTTCCCTAGAATGGCCCAGGATATGAATATCCAGAAGGATAAAATTCAGCTTTACCAGAACCAGGTTTTTGTAACCGATAATGTTGAAGGTATCGTTCCTGAATTCCTAACTATGCTGAGAGGAGTGATAGATTCACCAGATATTCCACTTAACGTTTCCAGATCTTACCTGCAGGCAGATGGTGCCGTGAAAAAGATCTCTAGCTATATCACCAGGAAAGTGGCAGATAAGCTGAAGAGTCTTTTCAATAATAACAGGGAAGATTTTGAGAAGAAATGGAACGATATTAAGATCGTTATAGAATATGGTATGCTTACCGAGGATAAGTTCTTCGAAAAAGCAGACAAATTCGCTCTATATCCAACCACAGACGGCGAGTATTATACTTTCACTGAACTGGAAGAAAAGATCAAAGAAAACCAGACCGATAAAGACGGGAATGTGGTGGTGCTTTATGCTTCTAATGAAAATGAGCAGCACAGCTATATCGAAGCTGCGAAAGATAAAGGGTATAAAGTACTGTTACTGGATTCTCCAATCGTTTCCCACTTATTGCAAAAACTGGAAACTTCTAAAGAAAAGATCTCATTTGTACGTGTAGATTCAGATCACGTAGATAACCTTATCAAAAAAGATGAGGATAAGATCTCTAAACTTTCAGAAGAAGAAAAAGAGAAACTGAAAAGTGATTTTGAAAAGGTGATCCCATCAGAAAAATACACTATCCAGATGGAAGCTATGGACAGTAATGCTGCGCCACTTATCATCACCCAGCCCGAATTTATGCGTAGAATGAAAGAAATGCAGCAAACCGGTGGTGGTGGAATGTTTGGAATGGGTAATATGCCTGAAATGTATAACCTTGTGGTGAACACAAATCACGAACTCATCAATACAATCCTTAATACCAAAACAGAGAAAAAACAACAGCGTCTAATCAAGCAGTCCTTAGACCTGGCGAGACTTTCTCAGAATTTATTAAAGGGTGAAGAATTAACTAATTTCATCAAGAGAAGTTTTGAAATGGTAAAATAGGATCTATTTAGATTCCATTATGAACCGCTTTCCATTTGGGAAGCGGTTTTTTTATGTCAGTCCCTTTTCTTTCGTACTTTTAAACAAAACCTTTTCTAATGAAGAAAATAAGCCTCCTTTTCGCTTTCCTATTGATCATAAGCTGTAAACAGAATAATCCTGAAGAAAAAATTCCTGTAGAACCAGATAACGGAATTGGAGATGGAGCAACACCGCCTAAAGTATTCTCCTTTTCTGAGAATATTGAAGAAGCTCACAACAAAGCAGCTTTTATGACCAGGCAAGCCATTTCTTTCGATATCAATCTTGAATTTGGCGGAAGCACAAGGCTTGATGGAACGGTTAGCATGACCACTAATTCCTCTAAAGTAAGATTGGATAAATCAGACGGAACTTCCATCATTTATAACGGAGATGAAGTTTTTATAACTCCAGATTCAGCAAATGTAGAAGGTGCCAGATTTGATATTTTTACCTGGCAATATTTTTTCGCTATGCCTTTTAAATTAACAGACCCGGGAACAGTATGGGAAAAACAGGAATCTCGAGAATTGGATAGCCTTGAATATGAAACTGCTAAGCTGAGTTTTGAATCGAACATAGGCGATTCACCAGACGACTGGTATATCATTTATAAAGATCCAGAAACAAACCGGCTGAAAGCGGCAGCATATATTGTAACCTTTAGTAAAGAGCGAGAGAAGGCAGAAGAGGATCCGCACGCTATAATTTATTCAGATTACCAGAATTATGAAGATGTAGGTCTAGCAACGAAATGGAGCTTCCATAACTGGAGCGAACAGGATGGTTTTGGTGAAAAACTAGGAGAGGCTACTCTTTCGAATTTTAATTTTTTCAAACCAGAGGAAGGTTACTTTGAGGCACCCACTGCAGCTAAACCAGTGAAGAAATAAGTATTTAAACTTCTTCAGTTAATTTATTAATACTTAGATTTTTATAGACGATCTGGTAGAATTGCTGCACATCATAAGGTTTAATAATAATCCCACTCATGCCTGCCGCCTGGATCTCTTCCCTGATCTCCTCTACCTCAACGGCGGTAAGCGCAAGAATTGGAATATCCCGGTTAAATTTTCTGATCTCCAGAGATGCTTCCAGACCAGAAATTCCCGGCATATTGACATCCATTAAAACCAGGTCATACTTCCCGTTATTAACCATTTCAATTGCCTGATGTCCGTCTCCGGCAACCTCACATTCAAAATCTTTCTTTTCCAGGATCCTTTTGGTAACCACCTGGTTAATCCTGTTATCGTCCACTATTAAGATCTTCTTTTTCCCGGAATGATCAATAAAATCTGAAGGCTCGATCTCTGTGGGCTGTTCCTTTTTAGAGTTGTCCTTTTTAAAGGTTATGTAAAAACTAAAGGCAGAGCCCTCTCCTTCTTTACTTTCAAGGGTGATCCTGGAATTGAAAAGTTTCAGTAACCTTTTCACTATAGGAAGTCCGAGACCGGTGCCCTGGTAATTATAATTTGAATTGCTCAACTGAGAGAATTCTTCAAAGATCACCTTCTTTTTACTTTCCGGAATCCCGGGGCCGTCATCTTTGATCTCAAAAAATATTTTCGATCTATCTTCTGAAGAATCAGTTTGTTTTGCGGTTATATATATATTTCCTCTTTCGGTAAATTTCGTGGCATTCCCCACCAGGTTCATAAGAATCTGGGAAAGCCGTATGGAATCTCCAATTAAGAAAGTTGGTATGTCCTTGTCTACCTCCAAGTGGATAATGTTCTTGTTCTGAACTCTCGTAAACTCAAAGCTATTTACAATACTGTTCATAAGATCATTCAGGCTGAAAGAAACATTTTCCAGTTTCACCTCATTAGACTCCATCTTGTTCATTTGGAGTACATCATTGATAAGGGCCAGTAAATAATCTGCTGAGAATTTTAAAGACTTAAGGTCAGCCTTATGTTTATTCAGACTCTTATCTTCCAGTAAAAGGGAAGTTAAACCCACTACTCCATATAACGGAGTTCTTATTTCATGACTTACGGTACTGAAAAACCTGGTTTTTAATAATGAAAGTCTTTCGGCCTCGATCTTGGCATCCCTATACTGGATGTTCTTGAATTTCAGTTTCTCAATTAGGTTTTGCCGGTCCCGGTTAATTTTATACAGAAATACCAGGATAAAGATCATTCCTATGGAAGAAAAGACCATGACCACCACCTTCTCTTTAGATTTCTGAATGATGTCATGTTGATACTTCTGCTCCTTCTCTGCAATTAAAAGATCCTTCTTATACTGGTTAATATTATATTTAGCGTTAGCGACCTCTGTTTGCTTTAACTTCTCGCTTTCGAAGATCATAGATTTAAAATCTATAAACTTTTGCTGGGCGGAATAGGCAGCCTCATAATCTCCTTGTCTCGCCAGCATTTTTGAATACTCCTGATATGCCTCTGCAGCCTCAAATATCAAACTATCTTTTTCTGCTAACTCAATAGAGGTCTCAAAATAATACTTAGCGGTATCGAATTGTTTTTTATGAGAATAATACCTGCCGTGAAGCATATATATTGGTGAATAGAAATAATCAATTTCTTTAAGATATTCCGGTTTTTCCTGAACCAGAGAATCCATTAATTCCAGAGAACCATAGATATAAGGAAATGCTTTTTCGAACTGACCGTCATCCAGGTATGTCCATCCAATATTCGTCTTGGGAGCGATAAGTTCTGAAGTAGCACCAATTCTATTAGCGATATCTATTACTTTATTGTAATAAGCGATTCCCTTTTCCTGAGTTTCCGGGATCTCTGAATAAATATTTCCAAGATTATTATAAGAATGCATTAGAACAGTGTCATTCTTACTTAGTTTGGCATATTCCAGACCAAGTGTATAATTTTTACGAGCACGCGCACTATCCTCCTGATCGGTATAAGCATGGCCTAAATAATTGTAAGCCTTAGTAACGTAGTAAAAATTTTCCTTGTCTTTTGCCAGGCCCAAAAGGTTATGGGACTGCTCTATCGCCTGTTCATAATGGTACTTACCCATCTGATCTGCAATAGTTTCCGAAATAACCCTGAGTGAATCTTCAGAAATCTCATCAGATGTTTGTGCCCCGGAATTATTCCAGAGAAAAAAACACACTAAGAAGTAAAGAAAGTAATTCTTCTTCAAAAGTTGGTTAGGTTTACAGTTAGATTTCGGGCTTTGAAATTACTCTAATTAAAGTACTTACGCAACATTTATTTACTGTATAGATATTTTTATCTAATTTCTTCAAATGCTAAATTCTATTATCTTCAACAAAAATTAATTTCATGACCTATCCATGGCACCTTTACTTAATGGCAATAATGTATACCATTGCTGGTATATTTCATTTCATAAAACCAAATATGTACATGAGGATAATGCCGCGCTACCTCCCAGCACATAAGGCCCTGGTGCTTTTAAGCGGATTGGTTGAAATTATTCTTGGTATTGCATTAATGTTCCCAAAGACGAAAGATTATGCTATTTATGGTATCATCCTAATGCTGATTGTGTTCTTACTGGTGCACTTTTATATGTTATCATCAGAAAAGGCTGGTGCTGGATTTCCAAAATGGGCTCTAATTGCAAGAATTTTCCTACAATTCATAATCATCTGGTGGGCATGGTATTATTTAAGATATTAGAACTAAAACCCTATGAAGATTGATCTTTTAGATGCAGACCTGGAATATTATCCAGATTTTTTAGAAAAGAAAAAGGCTGATTTTTTTCTAGAACATCTTCAAAAACTGGAAAACTGGAGACATGATAAAATAAAGCTTTTTGGCCGTGAGATCTATCAACCAAGATTAACCGCTTTATTCGGTGAAGCTGGAAAAACCTATACCTATTCAGGTCTGGAAATGAAACCAGATCCTTTCACCAGCGAGCTTGATGAGATCAGGAAAGGCTGTGAGTTATATTGCCAAACTAATTTTAATGTTTGCCTGGCGAATTATTATCGGGATGGCTCAGACAGTATGGGGTGGCATTCTGATGACGAAAAGGAATTAGGAAAAAATCCTATCATTGCTTCGGTTAGTCTGGGTGCCGAAAGGATCTTCCATTTGAAACATAAAAAAGACACAACGGCTAAGCATAAAATAAGGCTGCAACATGGCAGCCTTTTAATTATGAAGGGCACTACTCAGGAATTCTGGAAACATCAGCTCCCAAAAACCAAGAAACAAGTGAACCCAAGGATAAACCTTACCTTCAGAAAGATCTTTTAAGAATCTTTCTCATTTCCAGAATAAATATCATTAAGGATCTTAGCTAAACGTATACCTCCTTTTTGCAATTGAGTAAGTACTGTAGGCATATGTACATACATATAAGCATAGCCCAATTTTTCACCATTTTCAACTCCAGCATAAAGATCTTCAGCCATCGCCCTGGATTCATAAACCCAGTCTAATAACTTTCCTTTCTGAATAGATTTTATTTCAGACTTCTTCAGATCCTTAGTATTCATAGCAAGTTCTGTATAGCTCATCTGGTAAAAATTGATCATTTCACTATCCCATACCCTGTGAATATTAGACCCATCGTTGAACCAACGTACCTGAATATCATTTCCTCCTTTATCTTCGGCGTGACCGGTATGAAAAGGCTGATGTAAATCCCCTACAAAATGAACTAACATCTTTAAATGGAATTCCTTTTTCTCTTCTGAAGCACTATCATCCTTTAAAACATCCACGCATTTTCTAATGGCCTGCACCAAATCTCCGTCCTCACTCGCCTCTTCAACTACGTATTTATCTGCATCGGGATCTATATTTACATAATGCCAAGGTCCATATTTCCTATAGTCTGGATCACTTTTAATATCATCGGCATAATTAGCGACAAACGCAAGGCCATAACCCCCCAAAAGATCGTTAATAGCTTTTTTTGCCTTTTCACTAAGGTGATTTTCAGCAATTTCTGCAGTGGCCCTATGCCCTGTTTTACCCCAATCATCCTCAGAAGCAAATCCAAAAGCTGAAGAAAATATCAAAAAAGCTGCAAAAAGTATGTTTTTCATATTCTTTATTATTTGCGGCAAATATAAACAAGCCTTTAAAAAATAACTGTTAAGAATACAAACAGTTTAAAATTTAATATCATATATTTATGATATCATTTTAATATCATAACATATTTCAATCATGACACAGGAAAAATCACTAAAGGCCTTTAACGGTTACGTAATGTTATTTCTCTTCCTAATCTTATTCTTAGGAAGCATCATCGCTGTTCTAACTACCGGCAATCCGCTATGGGGAATTGCTTTCATTATTTCTATCATTATTCTGCCGGGTCTTATCCTTGTAAACCCTAACGAATCCCGCGTACTTTTACTTTTTGGAGATTACAGGGGGACCGTAAAACAAAATGGATTATTCTGGGTAAATCCTTTTTATACTAAAAAGAAAATATCCCTGAGAGCAAGAAATTTTGACAGTGAACGTCTTAAAGTGAATGATAAATTGGGTAATCCTGTGATGATCAGCACTATCCTGGTATGGCGGGTTATGGACACATTTAAAGCATCTTTTGACGTTGATAACTTTGAAAATTTTGTGGTTGTTCAAACAGATGCCGCCGTTCGAAAACTTGCCAGTTTATATCCTTATGATAATTTTGCCGATGAAGGGCTTGATGAAGATATCACACTAAGATCTAGTGTGAATGAAGTAAGCGATGCCCTGGAAAAAGAACTTGAAGAAAGATTGCATATAGCCGGGATCGAAGTTCTGGAAGCAAGGATCGGGTATCTTGCTTATGCTAACGAGATTGCCAGCGCAATGTTGAAAAGGCAACAGGCTACAGCCATAGTTGCCGCGAGACATAAGATCGTAGAAGGTGCCGTAAGTATGGTTGAAATGGCTCTAGATGAATTAAGCAGAAAAGAGGTTGTAGATCTTGATGGTGAAAGAAGAGCTGCTATGGTTAGCAACCTTATGGTGGTCTTGTGTAGTGATAAAGACGCAACCCCTGTTGTAAATGCCGGCACCCTGAATCATTAAAAATGCGAATTTTCAAGGAAGAACAAGCCTTTAGACAATGGGGATTGATCGCGATTCTAGGAACAACCCTAATAGGAAGCACACTTTCTATTATATATAAGTATAGAAAAAGTGACCCAATAAATTATGAATTTCTAGGCTTTGGAATTATAGTTTTGGTCATTTTGATCATATGCGTATTAAGATTACACACCAGGATCGATGCCAACGGAATCAAAACCAGGTTTGAACCTGTTGGTTATTTCAGAAAAGAATTCAAATGGAGTGAGATTAACCAGTGTTATGTTAGGAAATACTCACCATGGTCGGAATATGGTGGCTGGGGAATTCGAGTATTTCGAAAGGCTAAGGCGTATAATGTGTCAGGAAATATGGGGATACAGATTATTACAAAAGACAAAAAGAAATTCCTGATAGGAACCAATAAACCTGAAGAAGCAAGGAAAGTTATCCGGCGATATCAGGAAAAACTAAATCGAACATGAAAAAATTCATTATTACATTCCTTTTATCAGCCATTTCCCTAACAGGATATGCACAGGCTGAAACCTATTCTGAAGCGGAATTAAATATTAATGAGCTTATCGAGGGCACTATTACAAGACCTATAGATCAAAAAGCTGAAAGTGTAGTTATTTTCATTCAGGGATCAGGCCCTACCGACAGGGATGGAAATCAATCCATGATGAAGAACGACGGGATCAAGAAAATGGCCCGGGAACTTACCAAAAATGGTATAGCTTCTTATCGTTTTGATAAAAGGATCTTTAAAATGACGGAACTTAAAATGAAAATAGAAGACCTAACTATTTCAGATATGGCTGGAGATGTGGTCGATATTCTTAATTATTTTAAAGCGAAGGATGAATTTGAAAATTTCATCATAGCCGGTCATAGCCAGGGATCGCTAATTGGGATATTGGCTTCGAAAGAAAATGCAGATGCGTTTATTTCTCTAGCTGGACCAGGACAACCAATAGATGATATAATAGTGGAACAGTTTTCAAAGATGGCCCCTGAACTGGGAGATAGTACCCGCAAGAAATTTGACGAGCTAAAGGAAAAAGGAAGTACAGAAAATGACAATCCCATGCTGGCTTCAATTTTCGCTCCGTACGTTCAACCATTCATTAAAACCTGGATACAATATGATCCTTCAGAAGAAATAAAAGATCTTGACATCCCGGTTTTGATCATTAATGGGACCATGGATATCCAAACGGAACCTAAAGAGGCTGAAATGCTGCATTCGGCTAATGAAAATTCCAAACTGGTATTGCTCGAGGATATGAATCATATCTTCAGAAAGGTAGAAAGCAAGGACAGACTGGTAAACACAAAATCCTATAACGAACCCAACAGGCCTTTACATCCTGAATTGATTCCGGTTATCACCAATTTTATCAAAGAACTTGAGTAAATTATGGGCAAGAAAAAAGCATTCGCCTTACGAGTAGATGAAGATATGCTTAAAGCTATCGAGAAATGGGCTTCAGATGAATTTCGAAGTACCAATGGGCAGATAGAATGGATGCTTAACAAGGCTTTAAAGGAAGCAAAAAGAAACCCCAAAAATAAAAAGCAGGAAGAATAATGTTCAAAATAATATTTTCAGACATTGATGGCACTTTGCTGAATGCCGAAAGAGACTTATCAGATTATACTGTAGAAACTATTAAAAAACTAAATGATTCTAAGATTCCGTTTATTTTAATTTCTTCAAGAATGCCCGCGGCTATGAGGCATCTTCAGAAAAAAATGGAAATTGAACACCTACCTTTGATTAGCTATAATGGCGGATTGATTCTGGTAGATGGACAATCGGTCAGCTCTACCGAAATACCTATTGAAATTCTTAGTGAACTATCCAGTTTCAATGAAAACCTCGATGTACACTTAAGTCTATTTCACAATGACGAATGGTATGTCCCGAAAGATGATTTCTGGACTAGACGGGAGATTAACAACACTAAGGTAAATCCTGAATTTGAAAGCAACAGCAATGTTATTTCTAAATGGAAAAGCGAGGAAAAGGGAGCTCACAAAATCATGGCAATGGGTGAAGAGGAAAATATAGACCGCATTCGGGATTTCCTACTAGAAAATTATCCGGAAGATCTGCACCTATACAGGTCTAAACCTTCCTATCTGGAAATAGCTCCAAAAGCGATCTCGAAATTAACCGCAGTAGAACACCTACTAGAAAATCATTTCAGGATTCCCCTTTCTCAAAGCATGGCCTTCGGAGACAATTACAACGATATTGAAATGCTAAAAGGTGTAGGAATGGGTATCGCTGTAGGAAATGCAAAGCCAGAGGTACTGGAAATAGCGCATATGGTAACTACTACAGGAAAAGAAGATGGCGTAGCAAAAAGCATTTCAGAATTGCTCAAAATTTAAGTTTGTCCCGCCTTTAATCCTAAATAATAAAAATTGTATTTTGCCGGCCATCTAGTCTAATTTTATGGAAGAAACTACTTATTTTACTAATGACGCAATAGTCTTTGGACTTTTAATGCTCGCACTGGGCTTCGTTTTTTATACTTCATCAAAGAAAGATGGCTTTTGGGGGAAATTTTACAAAATTGTTCCCGCTTTACTAATGTGTTACCTTATCCCGGCGGTCTTTAATTCTTTGGGATGGATCGATGATGAGACCTCTCAGTTATATTTTGTAGCAAGCCGGTTTTTACTACCAGCCGCTTTAGTGCTTATGACGCTTAGTATAGATCTAAAGGCGATATTCAACCTTGGACCTAAGGCTTTGATAATGTTCTTTGCCGGAACTATTGGAATCGTTCTGGGTGGACCACTGGCCATTCTAATAATGTCTGTAATTTCTCCAGAAACTTTAGGCGGAGTTGGCCCCGATGCGATATGGAGAGGACTTTCTACAATTGCTGGAAGTTGGATTGGTGGAGGTGCCAACCAGGCCGCTATGTTAGAGATCTATGAGTATAACCCCGAATTATACGGAGGTATGGTCTTAGTTGATATTGTGGTTGCAAACCTCTGGATGGCCATCATCCTTATGGGAATTGGTAAAAATGAAAGTATCGACAATTGGTTAAAGGCAGACAATTCTGCCATACACGAGCTTAAAGAAAAGGTGAGCAGTTATGCTGAAAGCGTAACCAGAATACCTACCCTGCCAGATTTTATGATTATGCTGGCTCTAGCCTTTGGTGCAGTGGGAATTGCACATTGGGGCGCTGATGGAATGTCTGAATATCTTCTGGCTAATTTTGAAATCTTTAGTGATTCAAAAAGCGCGCTTTCCTCATTTTCATCACAGTTCTTCTGGATGATCACTATAGCTACTGCCATCGGAATAATTCTTTCTTTCACTAAAATGAAAAAATATGAAGGAGCCGGAGCAAGTAAGATCGGAAGTATTTTTATCTATATCCTGGTCGCTACCATCGGGATGAAAATGGACCTTGGAAAGATCTTTGAAAATCCCGGACTATTAGGCATCGGTCTAATCTGGATTTTGATTCACGTAATAGTATTAATCACCACCGCGAAACTTATTAAAGCACCTTATTTCTTCCTCGCCGTAGGAAGCCAGGCAAATGTAGGTGGAGCGGCGTCTGCGCCGGTAGTGGCAGCAGCCTTCCACCCTTCTCTAGCTACTGTTGGAGTATTGCTTGCAGTCTTTGGATACGTGGTTGGAACTTACGGTGCGATCTTGTGTACAATTTTAATGCAAATAGCTGCTGGGAGTTAGTATTAAACAGAAAAATATAAGATATTTGCCCACCTTAAAAAATCTGAATTCAACACATGAAAAAATTAGCTCTTCTTTTAGTTTTTATAATAAGCATAACAGCTTGTTCAGAGAAAGAAAGCAACCTTACTGTTAGCGGAGAAGTTAAAGGCCTTAAAAAAGGAACCCTTTACCTTCAGAAAATAAAGGACACCGTTCTTGTAAATGTAGACTCTGTGGTAGTTGATGGTGACCCAACCTTTGCTATGGAAACTTATATAGAGAGTCCGCAGATCATGTATCTCTATTTAGAAAAAGTTGATAATAACAGATATGACGATCGTATAGATTTTTTCGCAGATAAAGGTGAGGTAACCATTAATACAAACCTTGAAAAATTTGAAACTAACGCGAAAATTGTGGGTTCTGTAAACCAGGAAAAATTAATAGAATACCGCAAGATGATTAGTAGGTTCAACGATCAAAATCTTGAACTTATCAAGGAAAGTTTCGAGGCTGAGAAAGCTCAGGATGAGGAAAAATTAATGGAGATCGATAAGAAATATGACAAACTTCTGAAAAGAAAGTACTTATACACAGTCAATTTCGCCATTAACAATAAGGAGCACGAGATCGCTCCATATCTTGCTCTTTCTGAGGTATTCGATGCAAATATCAAATATCTGGATACGATCTATTCATCTCTAGCGCCAAAGGTGAAGAAATCTAAATACGGTGAAGAATTAAAGGACTTTTTAAAGGAGCGCAGAAAACAGGAAAAACTTGAAGAAAAAGTCGAAGATCAGGCCATGTATCAAAACTCTTAGAACAAAATAATTTCATAAATACATTTTAAGGAGCCACTCGGCTCCTTTTTTATTTTATAACAAGTCCTTAATATTTTATTGGGTCTATTTAGCTTATGCATTAATTATCTTGGTAAAAATCTTTTTTTATGCATAATACCAATCGAGATTATGACCTCATTTGTGTTGGTGGTGGAATAATGAGCGCGACTCTTGCGCTAATGCTTAAACTTACAGACCCAAATCTGAAAATTATCATTTTTGAAAGATTGGGCAGTATTGCCGAGGAAAGCACAAAGGCCTGGAATAATGCCGGTACTGGCCATTCCGCTTTTTGTGAACTCAATTATACCCCGCAGGATGAAAATGGAGAGGTAGATATTTCAAAAGCTATAGACATCTTTCAGCAATTTGAGAGATCAAAGCAATTCTGGTCATATCTTGTTGAGCAGAAACTAATAAAGGATCCTCAAAGTTTTATTCATTCCATTCCTCACCACGCCTGGGTTCGTGGAGAAAAGGATGCAGAATTTCTTAAAAAAAGATACGAAGCCATGAGCTCTCATTTCATGTTTGAAAATATGAAATTTTCAGACAAGCATGATAAACTAAAAGAGTGGTTCCCTCTGATCATGGAAAACCGCGCTCCAGATGAAGTAATGGCTGCCACCAGGATGGAACTGGGAACAGGAGTGAATTTTAGATCACTTACCGAACAATATTTTAAGATCCTCGAAGAGCAGTTCCAAGTTCCGGTATTAAGAAACCGAGAGGTACTGGATATAGATCCCGATGGTCCTGAAGACTGGTCTGCAAAAATAAAGGACAGAAATTCTGGCGAAATTAGTTATTATGATGCTGAACACATTTTTATAGGTGCCGGTGGTGGTGCATTACCGCTTCTTCAAAAAGTTGAGATACCCGAAAAAGATGGTTATGGCGGGTTTCCAGTGAGCGGCCAGTGGTTATTCTGCAAAAACAGGGAAACCATAGAAAAGCATCATGCCAAAGTATATAGCAAAGCCGGAGTAGATGCACCGCCGATGTCTGTCCCTCATCTCGACGCCAGATATATTAATGGTAAAAAGGAATTACTATTTGGCCCATTTGCCGGATTCAGTACAAAATTCCTTAAAGAAGGTTCTATTCTTGATCTTCCTAAATCTATAAAGTTTGATAATCTCCCCTCTATGTGGGGTGTATTCTGGCATAATCTACCCCTTACCTCATATCTTATAGAACAGGTAAGAATGGACCATCAGGATCGGGTGAACGACCTCAAGGTCTTCATTAAGGATGCGAATCCTGATGACTGGGAGTTAAAAGTAGCAGGACAACGTGTACAAATCATTAAAAGGGATAAGGAACAAGGAGGTATCCTGGAGTTCGGGACAGATGTGGTACACAGTAAAGATGGAAAGATCACTGCCCTTTTAGGAGCTTCGCCGGGCGCTTCCACGGCAGTTCACATAATGCTTGAAGTTCTAAGGATCGCTTTTCCTGAAAAAATTGAATCTGAAGACTATAGGGAAAAACTAAATAAAATGATCCCTTTCTGGGATTCCGATATTCGTAATGATGAGGAATACTTTAAACAGGTACAGGAAAAATGTTCTAAAAACCTGAACCTGGAGGCGCTTCATTAATTCAAAAATAAACTGAGATCAATGCAAATAAAAAACCTCTCTAAAAAGAGAGGTTTTTGTTTAGAGCCGATGGAGGGACTCGAACCCACGACCTGCTGATTACAAATCAGCTGCTCTAGCCAGCTGAGCTACATCGGCAACTTATTAAAGCGCATTCAGCTTTTCGATCAAAGCATTTGCTTTAGTCTCAAGCTCTGACTGAACTTCTTTAAAGTGTTTCTGTTTATTTTCAACGTCACGACGGTTGATCTTAGTGATCAATGCATCGTATTCTTTAATAGCCTCGTCAACGATCGCCTCAGATTTCGCCGGGTCCTCTTTTGGGTTAGCCATTTGGTGAATATAGGCAGCATCTATGATGTCTCCCATTACATAATTCACATCTTTTTTAAGCAATCTTTTACTCGCCATTATCATTAAATTTCGGCTGCGAATTTAAACTATTTTTCGAAACCAAAATGATTTTTCAATAAAATTAATTCTGATTTTTTTTCAAGACGTATAGAGCTTCAGGCATATGTCTTTTAGCATTCATACTATTAAACCTATGCAACAGTTTTCCTTCCTTGTTAAAAATGAAGGTTTCACGGCCGGGAATCAAACCGAGCAGGTTAGATTTTACTCCAAAGGCATCCCTTGCTTTCTTATTCTGGTCTGAAAGAAAAATGTATGGAAGTTTATATTTGTCGGCAAATTTGGAATGAGATTCAGACGAATCTCCGCTTATTCCTATCACCTCAGCACCCAGTTCCTTGAAATCCTCGTAACTGTCTCTAAAACTACAGGCTTCTTTGGTGCAGCCCGGGGTAAAATCTTTTGGATAGAAATAAACTACAAAGGCCTTCTTCCCAATTAGATCAGAAAATCTAAATGCGTTTCCATTTTGATCCTTTAATTCCAGATCTGGTACTTTATCACCCTTGTTCATATTAATCTCCTTTATAGGTCACGAAGTTCCTTGGTGTTTCGTATAAGGTTACTTCCAGATCATGGTCTTTATTGATCTTGTTTCGTAATTTATTCCATATTACCACGGCTATATTTTCAGCAGTAGGATTCAACTCTTTAAATTCCGGAACTTCGATGTTCAAGTTTTTATGATCAAATGCTTCTTCCACCTCGTAGAAGATGAGATCCTTAAGAATCTTCAAGTCCATAACAAATCCCGTTTCAGGATTTGGTTCACCGGTTACTGAAACGACCAACTCATAATTATGCCCGTGATAATTGGGATTACTGCATTTACCGAATACTTCAAAGTTACGTTCATCATCCCAATCTTTCCTGAAAAGGCGATGTGCCGCATTGAAATGAGCTTTTCTGTGAACCGTTATTCTCATTGTTCTATATGTGAGGAATATTTATCAAATATGATCTTAAACCATTCGGTATATATATGAGGATTCTTTTTCATGTCCACCTTCAGATCATCCAGTGAAACCCATTTCCAGGCGGCAACTTCATCTGGATTAAGAGCCGGAACACCCTCAAAATTTCCCACAAGAATATGATCAAATTCATGCTCAGTTAAACCATTATCAAAGGGAGCTTTATATATAAACGAAATGGTATCCTTTAGTTCGGTAGAAAAACCCATCTCTTCCTGTAATCTTCGTTTTCCAGCTTCAACATTAGACTCCCCTTCTCTCTGATGGCTGCAACAGGTATTGGTCCATAAGCCCGGGGAATGATATTTTGAAAGTGCTCTTTGCTGGATCATCAGCTCATTCTTGTCATTAAATACAAATACCGAAAAAGCTCTGTGAAGAAGGGCTTTTTCATGAGCTTCTATTTTCTCCATGAGCCCTATTTGCTCGTCTTTTTCGTTAACTAATATTACTTTTTCTTCTGCCATTCTTTTATTTGAAGCTCAAATGTACAAAAACAGTGATTTGTATCATAAAGAAGCTGATTAAGCAATTCCTAAAGTTTTAGGTTTCCGGAATAAATATCGCAGTTTATGGAAAGTATGAATTCAGACCGACGATTCTTTTCATGTTCATTTTCAAAGCATCGAACACCATTTCTACAATGGTTGACCAACTCTGTCTCTCCATATCCCCGCCCAGAGATCCTCCCTTCATCTACCCCCATATTGATCAAATAATCCATGGTGACCGCCACGCGATCTTTCGACAATTTAATATTGTAGTTATCATCGGCCCTGCTGTCAGTATGTGACCGGATATCAATAAGCAATTCGGGATATTCTAACATATAAGCAGCGATTTCATCCAGTTGCTTTGCCGCTTCAGGTTTTATTTCAGCTTTATCCAGATCGAATAAAATGGGATCCAGGTTGAGCATTTTAACGAGATCATCCCCTACTCTGGCTGCAAAGATCTTATCCCCTTGGGCATTTTGAAATCTTATAATATTCTCTTTCCGCTTCACTTCTGCAGCGTAGTAACTCCAGTTGAAAAAAGCTCTTATAGCAGCAATATTTTCAGGATCATCACCAGAAAAATCGTGCGAAGCTTGATACATCACTAAGCCATTCTTGGGATCACCAAAGCCATTGCCATAAATTACCACGGCACCGGGACCATTCGAAAGCAAAGGAACATCGGGAGCCGAGGCATCTATGATAACCTGTTTCGTAGATTCCCGCCAAATGTTAGCCATTTTAGGGTAAAAAATACGTTCAGAGCCATTTATCAAAGCTTTATCACTTCGTCCCAGGTACTGAGAAACAGGGTCTGTTGGAAGCTGGTGCTTATAAGGCGGGGTGGCATAGCGGTGTTCATAAAATGGTATGAGTCCGGTGGTTCTTGCTCCGGCCGCACCCTCAGAAAGAAAATTCAACTGGATAATTTTAGAATCGTCGCCATCAGGAACCATTCCATGTAAATTCTCCATCTGACTCCCAGCATGACAACCAGCCCATATCGCACCTTTATATTCCCTGTTCCAGAAATAAAGGTTCTTATGGCTTTCAAATTTTGGTTCAGCATGTGGCATCACGAAGATATCATCACAAACTCCCAATTCATCGGGTGTTTTCCAGTTGCTTGAATTATAACCACCGTGAGCTTCACCAGGAATGCCCGCTGCTCTAAAATACGCCAGGGCGATACTCCCATTTTGTTTATCAAGAGTCCATTTTGGAGCAATCGAAAGATTGGTAAAAACCGGTAAGGCTTTGTCTTCTTTTAAATATGTGCCTACGATTCCCCTATCTTCCCAATTTTGAATCCTGGACCTCACCTCTTCCGTAATATAGGAAACCGGGATCACAAAGGAACCAGATCTAAAATCTTCTTCTTCCAGCCTGAAATCCACGCCGTCCTTCTTTTTCTCAGGATTTATAACCCATTTGATCTCCACCGGATATTCACTTAATAACTCGTAAATAAAACCATACGGCTTGAGGGCATTAGCAGTCGTCTGAGGAGTAATACCAAGATTTATGGCGTAAGAATCCTTGGCAATAGTTTCGGTTTGAATTTGAGAAAATGATGAAAAACTGAAAATAAGATTTACAGTAAAAAACAAAATTACAGATCTAAGATCTTGTAGGGTAAAATCCATCATTTCTCACAGGATTATATCAAATATCCATTATATGCCACATATACCCAATAAAGTTACTGTTTAATGGTTTAAAGGTGAAATTTCAACGATAAAAAGGCTATCGTATAAAAAAGGAAATTCGTGAAAATAATAGTATTTTTGCCGCTCCAATATCAGCAGGTATGAAGCATTATCAGAAAGAGATAAATAAAAGAAGGACATTTGGTATCATTTCTCACCCCGATGCCGGTAAAACGACACTTACCGAGAAACTTTTACTTTTTGGAGGTGCAATCCAGGAAGCCGGAGCGGTGAAATCTAACAAGATCAAGAAAGGTGCTACCAGTGACTTTATGGAAATTGAACGCCAAAGAGGGATCTCGGTTGCAACTTCTGTACTTGCTTTCGAATACCGTGATATCAAGATAAATATACTGGATACTCCGGGTCACAAGGATTTCGCTGAAGATACTTTTAGAACTCTTACTGCCGTTGATAGTGTGATCGTCGTGATCGATGTTGCCAAGGGTGTGGAGGAGCAAACTGAAAAGCTGGTTGAAGTTTGTAGAATGCGTAACATTCCAATGATCGTTTTCATCAACAAACTTGACCGTGAAGGTAAAGACGCTTTTGAACTCTTAGATGAAATTGAGCAAAAGCTGAATCTTACCGTAACCCCACTGAGTTTCCCAATAGGAATGGGGTATGATTTTAAAGGGATCTATAACATTTGGGAAAAGAATGTCAATCTCTTTACCGGGGACCCAAGAAAAGATATCGAAGAGACTGTAGAGATCAGCGATCTTAAATCGGAAGAACTTGATGAATTGATAGGAGGTTCTGCAGCTGAAACTCTTAGAGAGGAACTTGAACTTGCGCAAGGTGTTTATCCCGAATTTGATCGTGAAGCTTATCTTGAAGGTAGACTACAACCAGTATTCTTTGGTTCTGCCTTGAATAATTTTGGAGTTAGAGAGCTGTTGGATTGTTTTATCAAGATCGCTCCACCACCACGACCTAAAGAAAGTGATACCAGGATCGTAAAGCCAGATGAGAAAGATTTCACAGGTTTTGTATTCAAGATCCATGCGAATATGGATCCTAAACACCGTGACAGGCTGGCCTTTATAAAGATCGTTTCAGGAAAATTTGAAAGGAATAAGAATTACCTTCATGTGAGACATAACAAGAACATGAAGTTCTCTTCTCCCAACGCTTTCTTTGCTGAAAAGAAAGAGATCGTGGATGTTTCCTATCCTGGTGATATCGTTGGCCTTCATGATACAGGAAATTTTAAAATTGGAGATACACTTACTGAAGGTGAAAACCTGATGTACAGAGGAATTCCAAGCTTCTCTCCGGAACATTTCAGATACATCAACAACGCTGATCCTATGAAATCCAAACAACTGGAAAAAGGGATCGACCAGTTAATGGATGAAGGAGTTGCCCAGTTATTTACTTTAGATATGAACGGTAGGAAGATCATTGGAACCGTAGGAGCACTTCAGTTCGAGGTAATTCAATATCGTTTAGAACACGAATATGGTGCTAAATGTACCTATGAGAATTTGAACGTACATAAAGCTACCTGGATCGAAGCTGAAAATGAAAAGAGTGAAGAATTCAAGGAATTTAAAAGAGTAAAATCTAAATATCTAGCCAAGGATAAATCAGGACAAATGGTATTTCTAGCCGATTCCCAGTTCTCTTTACAAATGACACAGCAGAAATATCCATCAATCAAATTCCACTTTACTTCAGAGTTTTAAGATTTTGTCACTTTAGCTTGTTTCAGATTCTCTGCTTTAAAATGTTGAAATTCCCGAAGTATCGGGACAGCATGACGAATAAAAATAGAAAGTCACCCTGAACTAGTTTCAGGGTTTTTGATTTAAAATGGGAATTCTTAAATCGTCTGGCAGACATTACAGAATTTATTACCGAAATTTTAAAAGTCATTTTAATAGGATAGATACACCCACAAATTTTACTATTTTCGGGACAAAGTATACCTATGTCCCAAATCAACCAATTCATTGAAGATTTTGCCTCTTTTGTATGGGGTATTCCATTAGTCATCCTGCTTATTGGTGGCGGGATCTATCTTTTAATATACTCACGATTTTTACCTTTCAGATACCTAGGACATTCTGTTGAAGTACTTCGTGGCAAGTACAATAACCCTGATGATCCGGGAGATATTAACCATTTCCAGGCTTTATCTACGGCTTTGTCCTCTACGGTAGGGATGGGTAATATTGCCGGGGTAGCGGTTGCGATCGCCGTAGGAGGCCCAGGTGCGATCTTCTGGTTATGGATAAGTGCTGTTGTTGGGATGGCAACAAAGTTCTTTACGAACAGCCTGGCGGTAATGTACCGCGGCAAAGATACCGAGGGTAAGATACAAGGTGGAGTGATGTACTTTATCGTGGAAGGTCTTGGCAAGAAATGGAAACCACTCGCTGTATTCTTTGCAGTTGCCGGATTGGTAGGAGCATTACCTGTTTTCAATGTGAACCAGCTTACGCAGGCAATTAATTATATTCTATTAGAGCCTAACAATATTGAGACTGGATTTATGTCCAGCCTTATCATCGGAATCGCTTTAACTCTAATAACTACTGTAGTTATTATTGGTGGTTTAGATCGTATAAGTAAAACGGTTTCTAAACTGGTTCCTGCAATGGTGGCTTTATATTTTGTTTCGGTCCTGGCAATTTTATTAGTGAATTATGAAGTGGTTTTCCATTATTTCGGATTGATATTCACAGACGCATTCGCTGCTAATAATTATAAAGGAGAACCGCTTTTAGGAGGTTTATTAGGTGGATTGATCTTACTTGGAATAAGACGAGGAGCATTTTCAAATGAAGCCGGAATAGGTACTGCAACGATGGCCCATGGAGCCAGTAAAACCTCTGAACCTATCAGGGAAGGTCTTATTGCTATGTTAGGGCCGGCAATAGATACTTTGGTGGTTTGTACTTTAACCGCGATGGCGATTCTAGTAACCGATGTATGGCAGACAGAAGATGTTAATGGAGTAAGCCTTACTGCTGCGGCATTTGACCAGGCGATCCCATATGTTGGAAATTACTTACTACTTCTTTGTATACTCGCTTTCAGCATCTCATCGCTTTTCTCCTATTCCTACTACGGAACCAAATGTCTTTCATTCCTTATAGGTGCGGAAAACAAGAAATATTATAACTGGGTCTATATTCTGAGCATCATTATTGGAGCTACGACCTCATTAAGTTTTATCCTGAATCTTATCGATGGCTTTTTCGCTTTAATGGCAATTCCAACAATGATCGCCACATTAATTCTTTCACCAAGGGTTATGAAAGCGGCAAAGATCTATTTTGCCAAATACAATAATTAGAAAGACGTACTTCTTTAAAAATTGAAAATAAAAAAGAGATTTCCCAGTCGCTATGCTCCTTCGAAATGACAATTTTATCTTATCATTCAGGGCAACGAGAGAAATCTCTTTTTTAGTAAATCTATATTCTTAACTAAGCCTGTCCTGTAGGACCAAAATTAAGTGGCAATGGAGCTTTATCATAATCTCTTATCTCTCCATGGGCCTGCTCAAATTTATTGATGTTATCGCCTAAGGCCTTCAACAATCTTTTCGCATGCTGCGGAGTAAGGATGATCCTGGACTTAACTTTGCTTTTAGGCCTTCCCGGCATGATATTGACAAAATCCACCACAAATTCTGATACAGAATGGTTTATAATAGCCAGGTTAGAATAAGTTCCTTCTGCCACGGCTTCATCCAGCTCTATATTGATCTTTCCTTTTTGGTTTTTATGTTTTTTATCGTCTTCCATGATTTAAATTTTCTTCAATTTAATATTTATTTTTTACCTGCTATTTATCGCGCTTGTAAAAGACATAGTCTGAAACCACAGGATCTATACCTTCTTTTCTGAATTCGGTAGCGATCTGCCCCCGATGATAAGTAGAATGATTCACCATATGGAAAATAATATCTTTAACTGAATTCTGATATTCTTCACCTTTGGTGTTCTTATACTCTACTACTCTATCTAGATCCTCCTTTTCGATTACCGACATTGTAGCTTGGTAATTCTCATTTTCAGCATGCTCCATTTGGTCCTTTTCCAGGTTCTTCCAGAGTTCAACTTCCTCTTCACTTCCCGCTAGTCTGTAATTCCAGATCTTATGTGCGTTGAGAGTATGAGACAAAAGATTAATGGCCCTGTCTGGAACCATAAAATGCAGATCCCCATCATTGAATTTCTTAATGATCTCCAGGTTATAATAATGGGAATATTCCAGTAATTGTTTAAAGTACTCCTTCATATATCAAATATCGTTATAAATAAAAAAAGGCCCTACAGTTCGTAGAGCCTTTTTTCTGAAATATTATCAGGAATTAGTTATAATTAACTTCCTGTTTCTTCTCAAGCATCTGGTCGAATTCTTCTTTAGAACCAACGATAATGCTATCGTATTTTCTCATACCTGTACCTGCAGGAATTCTGTGTCCTACAATTACATTTTCCTTCAATCCTTCAAGTTGATCGATCTTACCGCTTACTGCAGCCTCGTTCAATACCTTAGTTGTTTCCTGGAAGGAAGCAGCCGAGATAAATGACTTGGTTTGAAGTGAAGCTCTAGTAATACCCTGAAGTACCGGATTTGCAGTTGCAGTGATCACATCTCTGGCGGTCGCAAGATTCTTATCTTCTCTTCTAAGAATAGAGTTTTCGTCTCTAAGATCTCTTGGAGTGATAATCTGTCCTGGTTTTAACCTTTCTGAATCACCTGCATCTTCAATAACCTTCATTCCGAATAACTTGTTGTTCTCATCGATGAAATCATCTTTATGAACAAGTTGGTTTTCAAGGAATATAGTATCTCCCGGATCAACGATTCTTACTTTACGCATCATCTGTCTTACAACAACCTCGAAGTGCTTATCGTTAATCTTCACACCCTGTAAACGGTATACTTCCTGAACTTCGTTCACAAGATACTGCTGTACAGCGTTTGGTCCTTTGATGTTCAAGATGTCTTCCGGAGTGATAGAACCATCAGAAAGTGGCATACCAGCTCTTACGTAGTCATTCTCCTGAACAAGGATCTGGTTAGATAACTTAACTAAGTATTTCTTAACTTCTCCTAGTTTAGACTCAACGATGATCTCACGGTTACCTCTTTTGATCTTACCAAAAGATACAACACCATCGATCTCTGATACAACCGCCGGGTTAGATGGGTTACGTGCTTCGAAAAGCTCGGTTACCCTTGGAAGACCACCTGTAATATCCCCTGCTTTAGAAGATTTACGTGGAATCTTAACCAGAATCTTACCAACTCCGATCTTCTCTTCGTTGTCTACCATAAGGTGAGCACCTACCGGAAGGTTATAAGAACGAATTACTTCGTCTTTCTTACCTAGGATATGTAAAGTTGGGATCAATTTCTTGTTACGAGATTCAGAAATTACTTTTTCCTGGAATCCTGTTTGCTCATCGATCTCAACCTGATAAGTAACACCTTGTTCAACGTTCTCATACTTGATCTTACCGGCGAATTCAGAAATGATCACACCGTTATATGGATCCCAAGTACAGATCACGTCTCCCTTGCTTACCGTAGCACCATCATTAATATTGATTTGTGCACCGTAAGGAATGTTGTTATTACTTAATACAACACCAGTTTTCTTATCCTTGATCTTAAGTTCAGCAGTACGAGAGATCACGATGTCTGCAGTTCCACCATCAGGGGCTTCACCTTTAACAACTTTAAGATCTTCGATCTCAGCAATACCATCAAACCTTGCTTCAAGTTTGTTATCTTCAGAAATGTTACCAGCAATACCCCCCACGTGGAACGTACGTAGTGTAAGCTGTGTACCAGGCTCTCCAATAGACTGTGCAGCAACAACACCAACAGCTTCACCTGTTTGTACGATCTTGTTAGTTGCAAGGTTTCTACCGTAACACTTGATACAGATACCTTTCTTCGCCTCACAGGTAAGTGGTGAACGTACTTCAACACTTTCGATTGGCGCAGCTTCGATCTTAGCAACGATCTCTTCAGTTATCTCTTCGTTTCCAGCAACAATCAATTCGTCTGTTGAAGGATTTACAACATCATTCAGAGAAATACGTCCAAGGATTCTCTCTCCTAATGATTCTACTATTTCTTCATTCTTCTTAAGTGGCTTAACTTCTACTCCTCTTAATGTTCCACAGTCATCTTCATTAACAATAACATCCTGAGAAACATCTACCAGACGACGGGTTAGGTAACCTGCATCGGCAGTTTTAAGTGCGGTATCGGCAAGACCTTTACGAGCACCGTGAGTAGAGATAAAGTATTCAAGAATCGAAAGACCTTCCTTAAAGTTAGAAAGAATCGGGTTTTCGATAATTTCACCTCCACCAGAGTTAGATTTTTTCGGCTTAGCCATAAGACCACGCATACCAGTAAGCTGACGAATCTGCTCTTTCGAACCACGCGCACCAGAATCAAGCATCATATATACCGAGTTGAATCCTTGCTTATCTTCGCGAATTCGCTTCATAGCTAATTCGGTAAGACCTGCGTTGGTTGAAGTCCAGATGTCAATTACCTGGTTATAACGTTCGTTATTGGTAATAAGACCCATGTTATAGTTACCAATGATACCTTCAACCTGCTCGTTAGCTTCATCGATCATAGCTTGTTTCTCTTCAGGGATGATAATATCACCTAAGCTGAAAGAAAGTCCACCACGGAATGCGAATCCATAACCAAGTTCCTTAATGTTATCAAGGAATTCTGAAGTTTCTGGTACACTTGTAATTTTAAGGATCTTACCAATGATCTCACGAAGTGATTTCTTAGTAAGTACTTCGTTAATGTAACCTGCCTTTTCTGGCACAGCCTCATTAAATAATACTCTACCAACTGTGGTATCCTTGATCATATAAACCAATTCACCTTCTTCGTTGAAATCTTTAGTTCTAATCTTGATACCTGCGTTAAGATCTACTCTCTTCTGGTTGTAAGCTATCACTAGCTCTTCAGCAGAATAGAAAGTAAGTCCTTCACCTACTACAGGCTCTTCAGGAGTAGATTTCTTGTGCTTGGTCATATAGTAAAGACCAAGTACCATATCCTGAGAAGGTACTGTAATTGGCGAACCGTTTGCAGGGTTCAATATATTGTGAGAAGCAAGCATTAATAACTGTGCTTCCAAAATAGCTTCTGGCCCAAGTGGTAAGTGAACCGCCATCTGGTCACCATCGAAATCGGCGTTGAATGCAGTACACGCAAGCGGGTGAAGCTGAATTGCTTTTCCTTCAATAAGTTTAGGCTGGAATGCCTGGATACCCAGACGGTGAAGCGTAGGAGCACGGTTCAATAGTACCGGATGCCCTTTAAGAACGTTCTCCAATATATCCCAAACTACAGGTTCTTTCTTATCGATAATCTTCTTAGCAGACTTCACTGTTTTTACGATACCTCTTTCTATCAGTTTTCTGATGATGAAAGGCTTGTAAAGCTCAGCTGCCATGTTCTTTGGAAGACCACACTCGAACATCTTCAATTCTGGTCCTACAACGATTACCGAACGTGCTGAATAATCCACACGTTTACCAAGCAGGTTCTGACGGAAACGACCTTGCTTACCTTTCAATGAATCTGAAAGTGATTTAAGCGGACGGTTAGAGTCAGTTTTTACTGCTGATGATTTTCTTGTATTATCGAATAATGAATCTACAGATTCCTGAAGCATACGTTTTTCGTTACGTAGAATTACTTCAGGAGCTTTGATCTCCATTAATCTTTTCAGACGGTTGTTACGAATAATTACACGACGGTAAAGATCGTTCAAATCTGAAGTCGCGAAACGACCACCATCAAGAGGAACAAGAGGTCTAAGTTCCGGTGGAATAACCGGTACTACCTTCATGATCATCCATTCTGGATTGTTCTCACGGTTCTTGTTCGCGTCACGAAGTGCTTCCACAACCTGAAGTCTCTTAAGAGCCTCAGTCTTACGTTGCTTGGAAGTTTCGTTGTTTGCCTTGTGTCTCAATTCATAAGAAAGATCATCAAGATCTATTCTCTTAAGAATTTCGATAAGACATTCAGCTCCCATTTTAGCGATAAACTTATTTGGGTCGCTGTCTTCTAAATATTGATTTTCCTGAGGAAGTTCATCCAAGATGTTCAGATACTCTTCTTCAGTTAAGAAATCCATTTTCTTTAATGGCTCCCCTTCTTCATTCTTCGCGTTACCTGGCTGGATCACTACATATCTTTCGTAGTAGATGATCATGTCAAGTTTCTTAGAAGGCAGACCTAGCAAATAACCAATTTTGTTAGGCAAAGAACGGAAATACCAGATATGAGCTACAGGTACTACAAGGTTAATGTGACCTACACGATCTCTACGAACCTTTTTCTCGGTAACTTCAACTCCACAACGGTCACAAACGATTCCTTTATAACGGATTCTTTTATACTTTCCGCAGGCACATTCATAATCCTTTACAGGACCAAAAATACGCTCACAGAACAATCCGTCACGCTCTGGTTTGTGCGTACGGTAATTGATCGTTTCAGGCTTAAGAACTTCACCACGAGACTCCGCAAGGATGGACTCTGGAGAAGCTAAACCAATAGAGATCTGGTTGAACCTCTGTACTGTATTTTTATCATTATTTCTAGCCATAATAAATGCTGCTAATTATTGTGAATATTCCGTTTAATTGGGACGCCGGTGGCGTCCCGATCAACAGAATGTTATTCTTCAAGTTTTATATCCAATCCAAGACCTTTCAATTCGTGCATAAGTACGTTGAAAGATTCCGGCAATCCTGGTTCTGGCATTGGCTCACCTTTAACAATAGCCTCATAGGTCTTAGCTCTACCGATCACGTCATCTGACTTCACAGTTAAGATTTCCCTTAGAGTACTAGATGCTCCGTAAGCTTCAAGAGCCCAAACCTCCATCTCTCCAAATCTCTGACCACCAAATTGTGCCTTACCACCAAGCGGCTGCTGAGTAATAAGTGAATATGGTCCAATAGAACGTGCGTGCATCTTATCGTCGATCATGTGACCTAGTTTAAGCATGTAAATCACACCAACAGTCGCACGCTGGTCAAATCTCATTCCGGTTCCACCATCATAAAGATAAGTGTGACCGTAACGTGGAATACCTGCTTTATCTGTAAGATCATTGATCTCATCGATAGTTGCACCGTCGAAAATTGGAGTCGCATATTTGGTTCCATTCTTCTGTCCAGCCCAACCAAGTACTGTTTCATAGATCTGACCGATGTTCATACGTGATGGTACCCCAAGTGGGTTCAACACGATATCAACCGGAGTTCCATCTTCAAGGAATGGCATATCTTCCTGACGAACGATTCTGGCAACAATACCTTTGTTACCGTGACGTCCTGCCATCTTATCACCAACTTTCAGCTTACGTTTCTTAGCGATGTAAACTTTAGCTAGTTTAAGAATTCCTGATGGAAGCTCATCTCCAACAGAAATGGTGAATTTCTCTCTTCTTAGGTTACCCTGAAGATCGTTTTCCTTGATTTTATAATTATGGATAAGATCTGCAACAAGCTCGTTAAGATGATCATCTGTAGTCCATGTACCACTAGTTAAGTGAGTATAATCGTCTACAGCGTTTAACATCTTAAGAGTGTACTTCTTACCTTTTGGCATTACTTCTTCACCAAGGTCGTTCATCACTCCCTGAGCAGTCTTACCGCCAATAATTGCGAATAATTTCTCAACAAGTTCAGCCTTAAGGTTGGCAAATTTAGCATCGTACTTTTTCTCTAATGCCGCAACATCCTCTTTATCCTGTGCTCTCTTACGCTTATCTTTGATAGCTCTTGCGAACAACTTCTTGTTGATCACAACCCCGCTTAATGATGGAGAAGCTTTTAAAGAAGCATCTTTTACATCACCTGCTTTGTCACCAAAGATTGCACGTAGAAGTTTTTCTTCTGGTGTTGGATCGCTTTCTCCTTTAGGAGTGATCTTACCAATAAGAATATCACCAGGCTTCACTTCAGCACCAACTCTAATCATACCATGCTCATCAAGGTCTTTTGTAGCCTCTTCTGAAACGTTTGGAATGTCATTGGTCAATTCTTCGTTACCTAGTTTTGTATCTCTAACTTCAAGAGAGTACTCATCTATATGAATAGAGGTGAAAATATCATCTCTAACCACTTTTTCTGAAATTACGATCGCATCCTCAAAGTTGTAACCTTTCCAAGGCATGAAGGCAACCTTCATGTTTCTACCTAAAGCAAGTTCCCCAGCTTCAGTAGCATAACCCTGGCAAAGTACCTGTCCTTTTGTTACCCTGTCACCTACACTTACGATCGGCTTAAGGTTGATACAGGTTCCCTGGTTAGTTTTACGGAATTTGATAAGGTTGTAAGATTTTGAATCATCATCAAAACTTACCATTCTTTCCTCATCTGTACGATCGTACTTAATTACGATCTTATTAGCGTCTACATATTCTACTTCTCCCTCTCCTTCTGCATTGATCAATACTCGAGAATCTGTAGCTACCTGTCTTTCAAGCCCAGTTCCAACGATAGGAGAATCTGTTCTTAATAGAGGTACTGCCTGACGCATCATGTTTGATCCCATCAGTGCACGGTTGGCATCATCATGTTCCAGGAATGGAATTAATGAAGCCGAAATAGATGAGATCTGGTTTGGAGCAACATCGGTATAATGAACCTCTTTAGGATCAACGACCGGGAAGTCACCTTCCATACGTGCAATTACACGATCTGTATCTATAGTTCCGTCGTCTTTCAATGGAATGTTAGCCTGAGCTATCTTCTTACCTTCTTCTTCTTCAGCACTTAAATAAATAGGCTCTTCAGAAATGTTGATCTTTCCATCGGTTACGCTACGATATGGAGTTTCAATGAATCCCATTCCGTTTACTTTAGCATATACAGAAAGTGAAGATATAAGTCCAATGTTTGGTCCTTCAGGAGTTTCAATCGGGCAAAGTCTTCCGTAGTGAGTATAGTGAACATCACGTACCTCGAAACCTGCTCTTTCTCTGGATAGACCACCTGGTCCTAATGCCGAAAGTCTACGCTTGTGCGTGATTTCTGCAAGAGGGTTGGTCTGGTCCATGAACTGAGATAACTGGTTTGTTCCGAAGAAAGAGTTGATCACAGAAGATAATGTCTTCGCGTTGATCAAATCGATCGGAGTAAACACCTCGTTATCACGAACGTTCATTCTCTCACGGATGGTTCTTGCCATACGGGCAAGACCAACACCAAACTGCTGAGACAATTGCTCACCTACAGTTCTAACACGACGGTTAGATAAGTGATCAATATCATCGATCTCAGCTTTAGAGTTGATAAGCTCAATAAGATATTTAACGATGGTAATGATATCGATCTTGGTAAGCACCTGCTTATCCATCTCAACATCAAGACCAAGTTTTTTGTTCATTCTATATCTACCTACTTCTCCAAGGCTGTAACGCTGATCTGAGAAGAAAAGCTTGTCGATAATTCCACGAGCAGTTTCCTCATCTGGCGGTTCAGCATTACGAAGCTGACGATAGATATGTTCTACCGCTTCTTTTTCAGAGTTGGTAGGATCCTTTTGCAATGTATTATGAATGATCGCATAGTCACCGGTCTGGTTATCCTCTTTGTGAAGAAGGATAGTCTTACTTCCGGTTTCAAGAATTTCTTCTATGTGATCTTTTTCAAGTTCTGTATCACGGTCTAGAACGATCTCGTTACGCTCGATAGAAACAACTTCACCAGTATCTTCATCTACGAAATCCTCATACCATGTATTAAGTACCCTGGCCGCAAGTTTACGTCCAAGATATTTTTTAAGTCCTGTCTTAGAAACTTTAACCTCTTCTGCAAGGTCAAAGATCTCAAGGATATCCTTATCACGCTCAAAACCGATAGCACGGAAAAGAGTAGTAACAGGTAATTTTTTCTTACGATCGATATACGCGTACATTACGCTGTTAATATCGGTAGCAAATTCAATCCATGATCCTTTAAAAGGAATTACACGGGCTGAATATAATTTAGTTCCATTTGCATGGAAAGACTGTCCAAAGAAAACCCCAGGTGAACGGTGTAGCTGAGATACTACTACTCGCTCGGCACCGTTGATGCAGAAAGTTCCGCTAGGTGTCATATATGGGATAGTTCCCAAGTATACGTCCTGTACGATGGTTTCAAAATCTTCGTGTTCAGGGTCGGTACAGTATAACTTAAGTCTAGCTTTAAGTGGTACACTGTAGGTCAATCCGCGCTCGATACATTCCTGGATGGAATATCTTGGCGGGTCCACAAAATAATCTAAGAATTCTAGTACAAATTGATTACGGGTGTCCGTAATGGGGAAGTTTTCTAGGAAGGTGTTGTAAAGACCTTCATTTCCCCGCTCTTCTGATTTTGTCTCTAATTGAAAGAAGTCCTGAAAAGACTTAATCTGCAGATCCAGAAAATCCGGATAAGCAGGCTTATTCTTAACAGAAGAGAAACTCAATCTTTCAGTTTGCTTTGCTAACATCAATGGACGGGATTATAATTTATATAAAAAAAACTGCGCTTTTTAAACGTTCGGTTCTATATACGCAAAATGGTTTAGACCTCCAGGAGTGAATCCTGAGGTCTAAACCTAAATAATATTGCTTGTGTTAAGCTTATTTAAGCTCAACCTCAGCTCCTGCTTCTTCTAATTGCTTTTTAAGAGCTTCTGCTTCGTCTTTAGCAACTCCTTCTTTTACTGGTTTTGGAGCACCATCTACTAATTCTTTAGCATCCTTAAGACCTAGTCCTGTAAGTTCTTTTACAAGTTTAACTACAGCTAATTTAGATCCACCTGGAGCAGTAAGAATTACGTCGAATTCAGTTTGCTCTTCAGCTTCTTCACCACCAGCAGCAGCGCCACCAGCAACAGCTACTGCAGCAGCAGCAGGCTCGATACCATATTCTTCTTTAAGTATATCAGCTAACTCGTTTACTTCTTTTACCGTAAGGTTAACTAATTGTTCTGCGAAATCTTTTAAATCTGCCATTTTCTATCGTTTTTAAAAAGTTCTTTAATTTATAATTGTTAAAAAGTGCGTACTATGTTATCCTTCCTTTTCTGAAAGGGTTTTAAGGATTCCTGCGATTTTTCCACCACCTGATTTAAGTGCTGAAACAACATTCTTAGCAGGAGATTGAAGTAATCCAACGATATCCCCGATAACTTCTTCTTTAGACTTGATATTAACAAGTGTTTCAAGATAGTCATCACCTACATAAATAGCTTCTTCTACAAAAGCTCCTTTAAGTAAAGGCTTATCAGATTTCTTTCTAAAATCCTTAATTACTTTCGCCGGAGCATTTCCGGTCTCAGAAAGCATGATTGAGGTATTGCCTTTCAAAACTGTTGGAAGGTCACCGAAATCTTTATCAGCTGCTTCCATAGCTTTCGCAAGCAATGTATTTTTAACTACCGATAACTTTACATCAGCTTTGAAACAAGCTCTACGTAAGTTAGAAGTGCTTCCAGCGTCAAGGCCAGAAATGTCAGCCAAATAGATAGTTTGGAATCCGGCTAACTGGGCAGTTAAATCTTCTATAACTTGTGATTTTTCTTCTCTTGTCATAATCTTAAATTATTGCTCAGTAAACCTTTTAGTATCTATTGCTACACTCGGGCTCATAGTAGTGGTCATATAAATACTTTTGATATAAACACCCTTAGCTGCCTGAGGCTTCAATTTTACCAGCGTAGTTAATAATTCTCTCGCGTTACCTGCAATTTTCTCAGCATCAAAAGATGCTTTTCCAACTGCTGCATGCACGATACCAGTTTTGTCAACCTTAAAGTCGATCTTACCAGCCTTAACATCAGAAACCGCTTTAGCGATATCCATAGTTACAGTACCGGTCTTTGGGTTAGGCATTAAACCTCTTGGTCCCAGAACACGTCCTAGTGGTCCAAGTTTACCCATTACGCTTGGCATAGTGATGATAACATCAACATCTGTCCAACCGCCTTTAATCTTCTCAAGGTACTCATCTAATCCAACGTAATCGGCACCAGCATCTTTAGCTTCTTGCTCCTTATCTGGAGTTACAAGAGCCAAAACCTTAACGTCCTTACCAGTTCCATGAGGAAGAGTTACAACCCCTCTAACCATCTGGTTAGCTTTACGTGGATCTACGTTCAAACGAACTGCAAGATCTACAGAAGCGTCAAAGTTTTCGTTGGAAACTTTTTTTATCAAAGCAGAAGCTTCGGCCACTGTATAAGTCTTGCCGTTCTCAATCTTAGACTGAGCTTCTTTTTGCTTTTTAGTTAATTTTGCCATTTCTTAATTTCTTTTTGGATTAAAACGGTGCATCACCTTTTACAGTTATTCCCATCGAACGAGCTGTTCCGGCAACCATTTTCATTGCAGACTCTACAGTAAATGCGTTAAGATCCTGCATCTTGTCTTCTGCAATCGCTTTAACCTGATCCCAAGAAACACTAGCTACTTTTTTTCTGTTCGGCTCACCAGAACCTTTTTTAGTTTTTGCCGCTTCCATCAATTGTACTGCCGCAGGTGGAGTCTTGATAACGAAATCAAAAGACTTATCTGTGTAAACAGTAATTGCAACTGGAAGTACCTTTCCTTGCTTATCCTGAGTTCTACCATTGAATTGCTTACAGAATTCCATGATGTTTACTCCGGCAGCACCTAAAGCAGGTCCAACTGGTGGTGATGGGTTAGCAGCACCTCCGCGAACTTGTAGTTTTACAACTTTACTTACTTCTTTTGCCATTTTTCAAATTTTTAAATGATCGTTTGTTGAGTGGAAGCTTAAAAAACAATCAAAAAATATGTAACAGTTATTATTATACTTTTTCTACCTGCATATAACTTAACTCTAATGGTGTTTTTCTTCCGAAAATCTTCACCATTACTTCAAGTTTACGCTTCTCTTCATTAATCTTTTCTACTGTACCATTAAAACCATTGAACGGTCCGTCAATTACTTTAATAGTCTCACCTATAGTAAACGGAATCGCAACATTATCGGCTTTCACAGAAAGCTCATCAACCTTACCTAACATTCTATTCACTTCAGATTTTCTAAGTGGCACAGGATCTCCTCCTTTTGTTTCACCTAGAAATCCAATAACTCCGTTGATTCCTTTAATAATATGAGGAATTTCCCCGGCTATATTAGCCTGGATCATTACATACCCAGGAAAGTAAACTCTTTCTTTGTTTACTTTCTTTCCATTACGAATCTGGATAACCTTTTCAGTAGGAACTAAAACCTGATCTATCGCATCTTGAAGACCTAAATATTCGATCTCTTTCTCGATATAATCCTTGACCTTATTCTCCTGTCCACTAACGGCACGAACCACATACCATTTTTTTTCCTTTGCTTCTGCCATCGCCATTTATTTTAAGATTTAACCCATTCGAAGTATTGCTCAATCGCTCCACTAAAAAGCGTGTCAACACCCCAAATAGCCAATGAAAAAATAATCGAGAACACAGCCACAAGCACTGTTAGCTTTTGAGCTTCAGTCCAACTTGTCCAGGTAACGTGGTTTCTTAACTCGTTATATGATTCTGATACGTAATTAACAATTCCTGCCATTTTCAAAAAAAATATTTGCACGGGTTGAGAGGCTCGAACTCCCGACACCTGGTTTTGGAGACCAGTGCTCTACCAACTGAGCTAAACCCGTAAATATAAGTGAAGGTATCCCGCTTTTAACGGGATACCTTTTTATATATAATAATTCTTAGTCTAGAATTTCAGTTACCTGACCAGCACCTACAGTTCTACCACCTTCACGGATAGCGAAACGTAGTCCAACGTTCATTGCGATTGGCTGGATAAGCTCTACTGTAATAGTAAGGTTATCACCAGGCATTACCATTTCTACTCCGTCAGGAAGGTTGATTGTTCCTGTTACGTCAGTTGTACGTACGTAGAACTGAGGACGGTAGTTGTTATGGAATGGAGTGTGACGTCCACCTTCTTCTTTCTTAAGGATATAAACCTCTGCTTTGAATTTAGCGTGAGGAGTTACAGATCCAGGCTTAGTAATTACCATACCTCTTGAGATCTGAGTTTTCTCGATACCTCTTAATAGGATACCAACGTTATCTCCAGCTTCACCTCTATCAAGGATCTTACGGAACATCTCAACTCCAGTAATAGTAGAAGTAAGTTTTCCAGCTCCCATACCAATGATCTCTACAGGATCTCCAGTGTTAGCAACACCAGTCTCGATACGACCAGTTGCAACAGTACCACGACCTGTAATAGAGAATACATCTTCGATAGGCATCAAGAAAGGCTTATCTACATCACGCTGCGGAAGTTCAATCCAGCTATCAACAGCTTCCATAAGATCAAGAACAGTCTTAGACCATTTCTCATCTCCTTCTAAAGCTCCAAGTGCAGAACCTGAAATTACAGGACCGTTATCACCATCATACTCGTAGAAAGAAAGAAGATCTCTTACTTCCATCTCAACTAGTTCAAGAAGCTCCTCATCATCAACAAGGTCAACTTTATTTAAGAATACAACGATTCTTGGAATACCTACCTGACGTCCAAGAAGGATGTGCTCACGAGTTTGAGGCATAGGACCATCAGTCGCAGCCACAACAAGGATTGCACCGTCCATCTGAGCAGCACCAGTTACCATGTTCTTTACGTAATCGGCGTGACCAGGACAGTCAACGTGTGCGTAGTGACGGTTTGCAGTTGAATACTCTACGTGAGAAGAGTTAATTGTAATACCTCTTTCTTTTTCTTCTGGAGCGTTATCGATTTGGTCGAACGCACTAGCTTCTGAATATCCAGCATCAGCCATTACTTTAGTAATAGCTGCAGTTAAAGTAGTTTTTCCGTGATCTACGTGTCCAATTGTACCAATATTTAGGTGCGGTTTGGAACGATCATAAGTTTCCTTTGCCATAATTAATACTTATTTAATCTTAGTTATATATTAGTGTTCAATTTTATACAAAACTAGAGCCAACGACGGGAATTGAACCCGTGACCTCTTCCTTACCAAGGAAACGCTCTACCCCTGAGCTACGTCGGCCAGACAATTGACTGTTTTAAACAGCGATATCCATAAACCTATCAAGGGTTTATGGAAAAGATCAGGACTGAGGTAATATAGCCGAAATAACCCATTATTAGTAACCTAATAAATAGTTCTAAAAACCAAAAGGAGTAAAAACCTTTAATCTTGAACTATTTCACGACCGGGGAATATCCTGATTCAATTTATTTAGAGCGGGAGACCGGGTTCGAACCGGCGACATTCAGCTTGGAAGGCTGACGCTCTACCAACTGAGCTACTCCCGCATTTCCATTTTAGATTTACACCTTTAGGATTATCTCACTAAGCTTGATGATCCTGTTCGGGTGGCCCCGAACACCGATTTAAAAAAAACTATTTACAAAAGCGAACTTTTAACAACAGCTTATTTTAAAATCTTTGTGGGGAGAGCAGGATTCGAACCTGCGAAGTCGAAAGACAACAGATTTACAGTCTGTCCTCGTTGGCCGCTTGAGTATCTCCCCAATTTTACACTATTTCATAGAACCGTAGCTGAAACAGCTAAGCTTCCGATGGTTTTTAAAACGGGTGCAAATTAAAGCAATTTTAAAGCACCATCCAAAGCATTTTTCAAAATTTCTGAAGATTATTTTTCAATCATTTAAACCTTAAGGTTTTAAACTTTAAAATATCTCCGAAACTTCGGTGTTTTCAGTATTTCAAGAGCCGATGGAGGGACTCGAACCCACGACCTGCTGATTACAAATCAGCTGCTCTAGCCAGCTGAGCTACATCGGCCTTTATGCTAACTTTTTCAGCATAAAAAAGTCCGCTATTTCTAACGGACTGCAAATGTATATAAATTATTCCTTTATCAAAAAATAATTTTAAAAAAAATCAGCTAAACATGAGCACTCATTTTTTCCTTTCGTTTAATTAACTGTCTCTGTAATGAATTAACGCATTCATCTACACAGGCTTCGAACTTACTACAGGTTTTTTTCACCATGAGATCACCTCCTGGTACACTTATTAATATCTCTGTAATTTTATTTTCTTTAGCGCTTGTGTTCTGCACCTTAAAGAATACATCGGCATGGATTATCTTATCAAAATAGTTTTCTAGTTTATCAAGTTTTTTTTGGGTGAAATCAATCAGTTTTTGATCAGCATTGAAGTTTACGGACTGCAGATTCATTTTCATATCCTGTAGAATTTAATTAAACAAAATGATTAGTTAATCCTTATTGTTCCGGGGATGAGCCTGTTTATGTATTTTGCTCAATTCGGCAATACTATTGTGAGTGTAGACTTGAGTCGCTGCCAGACTGGAATGACCCAATAATTCTTTTACCGCATTTAGATTAGCTCCCTGGTTCAATAAATGAGTAGCAAACGAATGTCGCAGTATATGCGGACTCTTTTTTAGTTTGCCAGACACCTCACTAAAATAATTATTTATAATTCTATAAACAAAACTTTCATAGATTTTATCTCCTTTAGAAGTTAAAAAAAGATGATCATCCTGTAAGGCCCCGTGATCGTTCGTTCTATAATCCAGATAAGCCCGTCCGGTTTTTACTACAGAATTGATCAGAGGAATATACCTTTCCTTATTTCTTTTACCTAGCACCTTAAGAACACCAGAGTCCAGATCCAGATCCTGCAATCGTATATTTATCAATTCTATCCTTCTTATACCGGTAGAGTAAAACAGTTCAACAATAAACCTGTCACGTATTCCGTCGTAACCTGAATCATCAATATTCTCCAGAACTTGAACTATCTCGGCTTCAGAAAAAGGGATCTGCACTTTTTTTGAAGTTTTTAATGCCCTGTGCTTGATTAGAGGAGAAGAATCTATTTGCCCAGTCTTTAACAGGAACCTATAATATGATTTAAGAGAAGAAAGTTTCCTGTTGATGGTTCTATTAGTAATCCCAAATTCAGACAGATCTACTATCCAGCTTCTTATCTGGGAATAATTCACATCTTCCAGAGATTCCTGCTCGTATGTTCTTGAAATGAAATTCTGAAAATCGCGTAAGTCTCGAGAATACGCCGTAATGGTATGAGAAGAATATTTTTTTTCGAGCTGAAGGTAATCCAGAAATTCAGAAAAGGGCATAAAAAAACTGTTGATAGACAAAGTTACTAAACTTTGGACTACCAACAGTTCTTAAATTTATTGTGCAATTTTACAATCGCCCATCTAGTTTAAATACTAGATATCCTCTGCGTCTCTCAGGTGCTGGATATATTCAGCTTTCTGAATCTGAGCTCTACGCTCCACAGATGGCTTAGTAAAATGCTGACGATCTCTTAGCTGGCGCATAGTTCCTGTCTTGTCGAACTTTCGCTTGAAACGCTTAAGAGCTCTATCTATATTTTCTCCGTCTTTAACTGGTATAATTAACATAGTGTCATAACCTCCTCTCTTTTGGAATCGGCTGCAAAGATAATTGATTTCTATAAAACCCCAATACTTTTACTATTTATTTCTACTAAAGTATTTTCCAGACAAGTAAAAATCAATTCTGTAAATTAGGGACTAAAATTTACAGAATATGAAAACTTCTATAAAAGTTATTTTCACCTTATTTATTATCTCCACCTCTTCCCTATTTGCCTTTCAGGACATGCAGGATGTGACCATCGAGATTATCCCGGTAAACGATAATGTTTATATGTTGAAGGGTGCCGGAGGAAATATTGGAGTCCTTACAGGTGACGATGGAGTTTTTATGATAGATGACCAGTTCGCTCAACTTACCGAAAAAATCAAGACTGCCATTGGCACCATTAGCGATCAACCAATAAGGTTTCTGGTAAATACCCATCATCATGGCGATCACACCGGTGGGAATGCTAATTTTAAGAAGGATGACGCGCTGATCATGGCTCATGAAAATGTGAGAAAAAGATTGAGCTTGAAAGACACAGATGTCAAAAACGACGGCTTACCCATAATTACCTTTAATGACAAAATGAATCTTCACATTAATAATAATGACATTGTAATAGCCCATGTTCATAATGCACATACCGATGGTGATGCACTGATCTATTTTCCCCAGAGCAATGTTTTAAATACCGGAGACACCTTTTTTAATGGTATGTTTCCCTATATCGACCTGGAAAGCGGCGGAAGCGTAGATGGTGATATCAAAGCAGCAGAAACAGGAATTTCCCTGATCAACGAGAATACGAAAATCATTCCCGGTCATGGCGCGATCGCTAATAGATCTGATTACAAAGCTTACCTGAATATGCTAAAGACTATTCGGGAGAACGTACAGAAAGCAATGGAAGAAGGCGCGACTGAAGACGAGATCGTAAATAATGAAAAACTTACCTCGGAATTCTTTACAGATAAGGAAGCCTCTGAATTCTATATCAATGGACCTAAAATACGTGGCACTTTCTATAATAGTCTGAAAAAATAAACCCCGGATAAGATCCAGGGTTTAATTAAAATTATATTCTTTTACGTAATAACTATTTCGCAGCAGGTTTATACTCTTTCTGGTCGATCACCATTTTGGCAAATGGAAAAACCATTTTCGCCAAAGTGATCTTTCAGTCTTACTTCGCTGCTGGCTTGTATTCCTTCTGATCGATCACCATTTTGGCGATAATTTCTTTCAAAATTTCAGAAGTTCCACCACCAATTGGTCCAAGTCTACTGTCTCTGAACATACGAGCCATTGGATAATCTTCCATATAACCATAGCCACCTAATAATTGCAGACATTTATACATTACCTCATCAGCAATTTTAGTTGCAAGAAGCTTAGACATACTTGCCTCCTTTACAACGTACTCACCATCATTCAATCTCTGGGCAGTGGCATAATTAAATTCCTTGATCACCTCTACTTCACTTACCATTTCAGCAACCGAATGTCTCAGGGCCTGGAATTTATCTAAAGTTTTACCAAATGCTTCACGCTCTTTCATATAACCCATCGCGTAATCCAAGGCGAATTCAGACCTGGCGTGTGCATTAATCCCCATAATAAGACGTTCCATGGCGAAATGCTGCATAATATAGCTAAAGCCTTTTCCTTCTTCTCCAAGCAAATAATCTGCTGGCACTTCAACAGTATCAAAAGCAAGTTCTGCTGTATCTGATGCTCTCCATCCCAGTTTATTAAGTTTAGTTGCAGAGATACCCTTGAACTTTTTATCTAAAAGGAAAATACTCATTCCTTTGTTTCCTTTTTCAGGATCTGTTTTTGCAGCGACTACATAAAAGTCGGCATATACACCATTTGTGATAAAGGTCTTTGATCCATTAATCACGTATTTGTCGCCTTTCTTAACCGCGGTAGTTTTCATACCTGCTACATCTGAACCTCCAAAAGGCTCTGAAACACAAAGGCATCCTATCTTTTCTCCATTGATCGCAGGAGTAAGATATTTTTCTTTCAGATCATGACTTGCCTCCACTTTGAGGTGGGTCATCGCAAGATATGCATGGGCCCACATAGCTGCAGCAAATCCACCAGAGTTGATCTTCTGAAGCTCTTCCAGAAAAATGACCGTGTAGAAAAGATCCAGCCCCATACCACCATATTCTTCAGGCTGGTTTAGGCCGAAATATCCCATTTCACCAAACTTCTCCCAGATGAATCTTTCGATCGTTCCGGTTTCCTCCCATTTATCGATATGTGGTACCACTTCCTTCTGTAAAAATTCCTGAAAACTTTTCCTGAACAGGTCGTGCTCCTCGCTAAAATATCTACTCATAATTATTTCTTATATTTTAAAAAGTTCCAGAATCCGGAACCTGATTTTGTAATTATATTATTAGGAATTTAGGACAGATTTTTTCCTAAATTTTACTCTATGGCCAAATATAATTTAATTCTATCGATTTTATCTGAAGGAAACCCCTTGATTTTTAATAATTCATCAAAAGAGGAAATGCCCTCATGAAGATTACGATAACTAATAATTTCCCTGGCAAGAACAGCGTTAAAATAAGGAATTTCAGCAAGCTCTGAACTGCTTATTGAATTGATATTCTTTATGGTTATATCAGGCCGGGTAAGTATTTGAAACTTCTGCCCTACTCTTTCTATCACCTCCGGGGAAAGTCCGTAAACATCATTAAGCTGATCAAGACTTAAAAACCCACCTATCGAAGTACGGTATTTCACGATCCTTTCAGATAAAACTTCGCCTATACCATTTATGGTTTTAAGATCCTGAGCCGATGCTGAATTTAGATCGGTAATTATAACTTCAGCCGGGACATTCTTTTGCTTTTGTAGCACACGAGTTTCATTTCTTGTCCATTCAGGGAATCTAAATGATGGAGCGATCTTTTCCAGTAAAATATCTGAAACACCAGTCACCTCTTGAAATTTTTCGACAGAATTCACCCAGTTACCCTTAGAGCGATACTCCAGTAACCTATCTATTTCCTCGACATTCATCCCAAGTTGATAGCCTTTATAATCGGAAAGATAATTCGGATTGAACGGGTAAATTGTATCTGAATGATTTTTGGCAGAATTTCGATTTAGAGAATCCAATTGCTTTTGAAAAGCTTCGATTTGTGACTGCCGAATCCTTTCAGCCTGAGGTTCCTCCTTGAATGGAAAAAGATCAAAGATGAGCACGAACTGCATTACAATGATCAATAGTACTAAAATAAAAATCCCATTTTGCTGACTTCTGGAGAGCGCAAAATGGGATTTAAGAAATTTCATTTTATAAAAACCTAAGAGGCTGCTTTAGCCTTTTTAGGTTCTGTTTTTTTGAATAATTCACCAGCCTTTAGCCTGTGAGTATATTCTTTTAGATCATTACTTACTTCACCTATCATGAAGTATAATCCTATAATATTAGGGAATGACATCGCCAGGATCATCATATCTGAGAAGTCTAATACTGCACCTAAACTTACAGATGCTCCAACCACTACAAATACAAGGAATAAAACCTTATAAGCGATCTCATTTCTTTTACTCTTTCCAAAAAGGTAAGTCCAGGCTCTCATCCCGTAGTACGACCATGAGATCATAGTAGAGAATGCGAAAAGGAATACAGCCGTTGCAAGTACGTAAGGGAACCAAGAGATCACACTACCAAAAGCAGTTGACGTTAACTCTACTCCTCCTACTCCTTCAACCTCATGCATCCCGGTAAATATCAATACCAGAGCTGTAAGAGTACAAACTACCACTGTATCTATAAATGGCTCTAAAAGTGCCACAAAACCTTCAGATGGCGGATGATTTGTTTTTGCTGCAGAGTGAGCAATGGCAGCAGAACCGACACCAGCCTCATTCGAGAAGGCAGCACGCTGGAATCCGACGATCAATACCCCTATAACTCCACCTTTTAATGCACTTGGACTGAATGCCCCGTCCCAGATCGCGCTAAAAGCAGGACCAATATTTCCAAAGTTAACTCCAATAACCACTAAAGCTCCAATTACATAAACTGCAGCCATGATAGGAACAATCTTACCGGTAACTTTAGCAATACTGCTAATCCCTCCAATAATTACAATTCCAACAAGAACTGCTACTACGATACCAAACCAGAATCCATTTCCTACAAGCATAGGGAATTCTCCTGCAAGAATAGAAAAGGACTGGTTTGCCTGGAACATATTACCTCCTCCAAAGGAAGCTCCAATAGCAAGAATTGCGAAGAAAGCGGCAAGGAATTTTCCAAGACCTCTTTTATTTCTCTTCTCAAGACCATATCTCAGGTAGTTCATTGGTCCACCAAAAACACGCCCTTCAGAATTAATAAATCTATATTTTACACCTAGTGTACATTCCACGAATTTTGAAGACATCCCCAGTAAACCTGCAAGGATCATCCACATTGTTGCTCCTGCACCTCCAAGAGATACAGCAACTGCAACACCTGCGATATTACCTAAACCTACAGTTCCTGAAACCGCAGTCGCTAACGCCTGGAAATGAGTAACCTGTCCAGGTGCGTTAGGATCATCAAACTTACCTTTAGCGAGTTGTAATGCATGTTTAAACCCTCTAATATTGATAAAGCCTAAACGAAGTGTGAAGAACAATGCCCCAAAAACGAGCCACACCACGATAAAAGGAATATTCTTCTGCTGTGGATCACCATTTGGATGTAGTAATGCAATAGGCTCATCATACGTAATGCTAGCAAAATATTGCGCACCCTGCTCGATCACATGTTGCTTATTCTCTGAATTATAGATAACTTCTCCTTCTTCCAGAAAATGTGATAAAGATCCGCTAGCATTTGCATAAGCCACTATATCCTGTCCATTTTTGGAAACTGTAGCAATAGGATCTCCTTCATTAACATGTTGTCCCTCGGCTACTTTCCATTCTTTAAGAATAAACTTAGAGGTTTCCTGTGGATCCCACTCTGGAGCCTCAACTCTTTTTAGATCGGCATATACAACTGGATCATAAACCCCGATCGCTGAAAATGGATCCCAGAAAAGTACGCTTCCCATGCTCGCAACGATAGGAGCAAAAGTTCCATTGAAATGTTCAGTAATAGCTTCTGCATCTACCGTGTAGGACTTTTCAACCGAATTTCCTTCACTATCAGTAACTACTACGCTGTAGGCAATACCTTCAGTTAGTCCTTCAGTTCTATTGGATTCTAGGCTTGTACTCTGGTTAGACCATTTATACTGATATGGAGGAGTTCCCCCGGTCACATCCAACTCAATAAACCCGTTATTAATAACGTTAGAAGGATTACCAACCTTGGCTTTAACGTCCAGTTCTTGTGCAGACAATCCAAAAATTGAAAATAAAAAGAACATTGAAAGCAAATACTTTCTCATATAGATTTTCGTTTATTAAATAAAGTTAAAATTTCAGCCGGTGAATATGCTAAAAAAATAGGCTAAATCAAACTTTTGGGAGTTAAATTGTGAAATTACTGTTAAATGTAAGTTTATTCCGTAAACAGCTTATAGCCTAACTTCAGACATCAAACAGAATAAAATTTCTTAAGGCTTTCTATCTGTTCTGGCCTTCCTATCATGATCAGTTTTGACTCCTTTTCCAGCTTCATAGATGGCTCCGGATTTACTACGTAAGTACCTGACGGTGACTTATAGCCAATTATTGAACAGCCGGTTTTCTTCCTTATATCGGTCTCGGCAATGGTTTTCTCAATTCCATCTGAGCATACTTTTGAAAAAGGAATCTGCTCAACATTAATACTATCATGTCTACCTGAAACCGAAAGGTTATCCAAGAATTCTACAAGGTCTGGTACCACTACCAGGGAAGCCATGTGACTGCCACCTATTCTATCTGGCATTATCACATTATCTGCCCCTGCCAACTTTAATTTCTTATAGCTATTCTCTTCTGTAGCCCTGCTAATGATCTTTAGATTCTTCTGTAACTGCCTTGCCGAAAGAACAATGAAAAGATTATCTGCGTCTCTCGGTAGCGCACAAATAAGTGTGGAAGCCCTTTCTATACCAGCGAGCATAAGAACTTCGTCCTCGGTAGCGTTTCCAACGATGTAATTCAGGGTTACATCTTCAAACCCATGGAACACATCCTCATTCTCATCGATGATCACAAAGTCTTTACGGTAATCCATGAGTTTCTGCACTGCTTCCTTTCCATTCTTTCCATAACCGCAAACAATCACATGATCCTTAAAAGAATCGATTCGTTTTTTCATTTTATTCCGTTTTAGATTACCAATATTATTCTTGTTCAGGATATGCTCGGTAATGGTGGAAATACCAAAACCAAAAATAAAAAGTCCCGAAATAATAAAAACTGAAGTGAAGATCTTTCCATAAGGGCCCATTGGTTGCACCTCACCATAGCCTACAGTACTTACGGTAATAATTGTCATATAGAGGGCATCTACCCAGGAGTAGTCATATAAAAAATGAAAACCCACCACCCCGGAGATAAACACCAGGATGATCAATATTACGGCAAGCTTTACCTTTGAATCTAAAAGTTCTCTCATAGATCGAATACAGAGGTTCTCTTAGTGTAAATTAGATCTTTTAATTTCAGCCAGAAAGCGAGAATAAGGTATACTATAAAGCCTACTCCCATGGTGAAGAATGAGGCATAAATAAAGAACAGCCTCACGTTTTTGGCACGCATCCCTAGTTTGTCTGCAAGGCGCGTGGAAACATAAAACCCATGTTTTTCCAGGTAATGCCTAATATTAGAAACAAAAGTTGTCATGTAGCAAATTTAGATGTATTTGGGAGACTTCCTTAATAAAGAAGCACCCAATTCACATTGAAGACACCTGTTCAAATTACAATACTCATTTTTTAACTGCAACAAGGCCTGCGAATCCATCGCATTTTTAGCGGTTTTTGGCCTTAATTCATTAAATATACTGATTACTGAATTTTTTTCCACTTTAATTCCAGAAATAAGATCCTGAATGGCCTGTTCGTTCTCCTCACCAATATAATTTGCATACGCATGTTTGAGAGGGACCACGCAATTGATCAGTATCAGATCTATAAAACTTATGGCAAGTTTCTTTTTTCTTTCTTTATGAGATTTTCCAAAGTTAAAATGTGTGTTCCAGTATTCAGAAACTTGGATATCAAAAAGCATATAAAATTCATCCAGGCTTTTCTCCTGAATGATACTTTGAAATAGATTTCTGTTTTGAGCATAGATAGCTGCCAGCTGGACAAGTCTTATCGTAGGGAAATTATCTGGCCTTAACCTGAAGAACTGTGGGCTTTTTAAAAACTCATTTGCAAGGGAGAATTTATGTTTTAAATAATCATATTCCTTTTTCAGATCCAGGCTGTACCTATCTGTTCCATTAATAAGCTTAGCCTGTCCCAGTAAAAGTGCCTCCAAAGAAAACTGGCTGAACCCTAATTTCTGAATGATCTTAAAATCAAAACTTTGAGCCAGACTCTGAAAAGCATCTCCATTCACCTTTGATCCAAAACTCCTGCACAGCAAAATAAAAAGAACTGCTTCCCAGTTATTTCCGGTTTCTGCTAATAGCTGAGCAATCAATTTAGATTTAGATTCCAGTCTTTCAAAATATAAGCGCTCCAGCCAATGCCGAATCTGAAATTCTGAAAAGTCTTTAAAGTCATTTTCACAATTCAACGCTAAATGCGGTTTCTCCAGCAGAAGTTGATAAGCCTCGAGAATACTTTCTTCTACTTTATCCTTTAAAATGAGGGTTGGAATTATGGAATTATCTTTCCTATAAATTTCGGTGTCATGCTCCCAAACAACGTGAAGTATAACGTTGTCATAATTAAGATCTTTTTCGTGGCTATGAAAATACCAATCTGAGGATTTTAAATGCATTTCTACATTTCCAGCCCAAAGCTGCTCCCCTATCTGAATTTTAGAATTGAAAAAATCCGGTCCTGATAGAGCGTTTTGAAAACCAGGTTGAATGATATTAATAATATCTCCATCAGAAGTCTTAATACTTTGATTATTAAACTTCTGAAATTTCCAGACATGATATAGAAAATCCTCCCTCACCCTTCAAATGTATCAAATTAACCAATTGAAAATGAGAGGTGTAAAAAATTATTCCGGAAGTTTCTCAGCAACCTGATTCACGAAATGATCTACCCAGTATTTATACATCAAACCGCTGGGATGTAAGCCATCGCTGGCAACAAGATCAGGATTTTCACCTGCCTCCCTGGAAATTGGCGTGATATTATAAAAGTCCACATTAAAATCTGCCGCCACCTTTCTAAACACTTCATTATATCTATCGATCTCAGCACTGATCTCTTCCTGGCCAGCTTCACCGAATGGAGTATATCCATAATCTGGAATGCTCACTGCAAATACCCCTTTCTCTTTAGTTTTAGAATGATTTATAGCCTTTCTAAAAATGGTTCGTAATTCTTCTTCATATTCTGTGATCAGCTTACCCTGGTATTGATTATTTACACCAATGAGGATAGATACAAGATCAAAATCACGATGAATACTTAAGTTATTATCAATGCCCCTTAAGAGATCCTCGGTAGTCCAGCCGGTCTTTGCAATGACCATAGGAGGCGCCACTTTGTATCCACGAGCCCTAAGTTGTTCTGCAAGCTGAACAGGCCAGCGCTCAGTCTCCATAACGCTTTCGCCAATAGTATAAGAATCTCCCAGTGCTAGATAGGTATAGTTAGGATTATCGGGTTCAGGATTGTTTGCAACATCTAAAGTAGAGCTGCAGGAAAAGAATATAACACTAATAAGTAACAAGTAAATCTTCTTCATAATATATTTTTATGTCCTGAAAATAGAATATTTGAAACTATTCTGAAATATTTATCAGGGTTTTAGTTTTTTCTTGACAAAAAAAAGCTCCACCATGATGGTGAAGCTTTTAAAATTATCTACCGAGATTTTTTTTAGCTCGCCTTCCTGAACTTTGGATTAATGAATAGTTCGCCATTCTTTAATTTATGCCAGTAGGTCTTCATATCTCCTCTTACTTCAGAAGACATTATATAAAGTCCAATAATGTTAGGAAAAGACATGGCGAGAATCATCATATCTGAAAAACTCAGCACTGCACCAAGGCTTACCGACGCGCCTACTACCACAAATAGCAGGAAAAGAACCTTATAAATGATTTCAGATTTTTTGCTTTGTCCAAAAAGATAAGTCCAGGACCTCATCCCGTAATAAGACCATGAAACCATAGTGGAAAAAGCAAAAAGGAATACTGCTAATGCTAATACGGCAGGGAACCAGGAAATCACACTTCCAAAGGCATCTGCTGTTAATTCTACACCTTGCATGCCTCCATCAACCTCGTGCATTCCAGTAAAGATGAGTACCAAAGCTGTCATTGTACAAACTACCATGGTATCTATAAATGGTTCAACCAGAGAAGTAAAACCATCTGCAATTGGATTTTCAGTTTTTGTAGCACTGTGAGCGATAGCCGCTGAACCAACCCCAGCCTCACTGGAAAAGGCAGCCCTTTGCAGTCCAATAATTAATACGCCTATAAAACCACCCTTCATGGCACTGGCTGACCATGCTCCATTAAAAATTGCAGAAAATGCACCGCTTATATTTTCGATATTAACTCCAATAACCACAGCGCAACCCAGGACATAAATAATTGCCATTACCGGAACCACCTTACTGGTCACACGGGCAATACTGTTGATCCCTCCAAGGATTACTGCCCCAACAAGTAGAGCAAATGCGATCCCGAACCAAAATCCATATCCCTGTAAAAATGGGAGTTGTTCTGAAACGATCTTAAAAGCCTGGTTAGACTGGATCATATTACCACCACCAAAGGAAGCCCCAATACCTAAAACTGCAAAAAGGCCTGCAAGAAATTTCCCCAGTCCTTTCATATTCCTTTTCTCGAGACCGTAACGGAGATAATTCATAGGACCTCCGAAAATCCTTCCATCTTCATGTATCTTTCTATACTTCACCCCAAGGGTACATTCAGTAAATTTTAAGGACATCGCAAAAAAACCTGCCGTGAACATCCAGAATGTGGCACCTGCTCCTCCAAGAGAAATTGCAACCGCTACACCGGCAATATTACCTTACCCAACGGTAGCCGATACCGCGGTAGCCATAGCCTGAAAGTGAGTAATTGTACCCGGAGCATCTGGGTTATCATATTTTCCCTTAGCGAGCTGTATGGAATGTTTAAACCCGCGAATATTTACAAATCCAAGTCTCAGGGTAAAAAATATACTTCCCAGGATTAACCAGATCACAATAAAAGGAATAGCATTCTTCCTAACGTCACCATTTGGATGATGTAAAGGTTGAGGATCATCATATTCTATCTGGGCAATCATATGAGCATTCTGCTCTATAACGTCTCCCTTATCATTAGGGTTAAAGATCTCTCCCCCTTCTGGAACCAGATAATTAATCTTCCCGGAAGCATCAGTAAAAACATCGATTTTCTCTCCAGAATCTGTTTGTACAATGGCTATTTTATCACCTTCAGCTACCGAGACTCCTTCTTTCACCAGCCATGTCATGAGGGAATATGTATTGCTGGTTGTTGCGTCCCAGCTTGGGATTGGTATTTCTGCTTGTTCTGTATAAACAACCGGATCATATATTCCCACCGCAGCAAAAGGATCCCAAAAAAGAATACTTCCTAAAAAGTCTACAGCAGGTTGAACTTTACTATTAAATATTTCGGTAATTGATTCTGCCTTTATATTGAAGTCCTTTTTGACAGTTTCTCCCGTAGCATCTGTAATTTTAACGGAATAATCCAGACCTTCAATAAACCCAGTGGCTTCCTTCGAGTCCAGAGAAATGTTCTGCTTACTCCATTTATATTGATAAGGCCCTTCGCCTCCTTGAACCTCTACCTGAACTTTACCGTCATTGATCTCACGGGTTGGATTTATAAGTTTTAGGGATACTTCTAAATCTGAAACTTTTTCCTGATCCTGCGCATTTATAAAAAGTGACATTAAGAAGAATAAACTGGAAATAAACCAATAATTCTTTAACATATAAATTAAGTTTAATTATACCTTTTTTGAGATCTTATCTTAAATCCTACTCAATATACCCCATTTTTCTCATCCATTCATCATTGTACATTTTCCCAACATACCTGCTTCCGTGGTCATGAAAAAGTACTACTACCACATCATCCTTTTTGAAATGTTCCTTTAACTGAAGTAATCCTTTTGCAGCTGCACCTGCACTGTTTCCAAGAAAAAAACCTTCTTCCTTAGAAAGCTTCTGGGTGTAAACTGCAGCATCTTTATCTGTCACCTTGGTAAAACCATCAATAACACTGAAGTCTACATTTTTAGGAAGTATATCCTCCCCTATTCCTTCAGTAACATATGGATAGATCTCTTTTTCGTCAAAAATTCCGGTTTCATGATATTTTTTAAAAACCGAACCATACGTATCGATTCCCCAAACTTTGATATCTGGATTTTGTTCTTTTAGGTATTTTCCTACACCAGAGATAGTTCCGCCGGTACCTACTCCAACCACAAAGTGGGTAACTTTACCATCTGTTTGTTTCCAGATCTCAGGCCCGGTTGTTTCATAATGTGCCTGGCGGTTGGCAAGGTTATCATATTGATTTACGTACCAAGAATTAGGAGTTTCCTCTGCCAGTCTTCTGGAAGTTGAATAATAAGAACGTGGATCATCTGGCTCCACATCTGTAGGACAAACGATCACTTCACTACCAACAGCCTTAAGGATATCCATCTTTTCCTTGCTCTGCTTGTCGCTCATTACGCAGATCATCTTATAACCTTTAACGATAGCAACCAAAGCCAGCCCCATACCTGTATTTCCGGAGGTTCCTTCAATGATAGTTCCTCCAGGCTTAAGAAGGCCTTTTTTCTCAGCCTCTTCTACCATCTTCACGGCCATACGGTCCTTTACAGAATTTCCAGGATTAAAAGTTTCGTATTTAGCAAGTACCAGCGCATCGATATCCTCAACGATCTTGTTCATTTTCACAAGAGGAGTATTCCCGATGGTACCTAATATATTTTCAACGTATTCCATTTTCAATTTTTAAGAGTGCAAATGTAAAAAATCCTGAAGCCTTAAACCAAGGATTACAGGCGCTTATATTTTGGTCGGTAATTTTACTCGAACTTAATAGCCTTCACCGGAGAAATTTTGGTGATAATAAGAGAAGGAACCAACAGCATAATCATGCATAAAAGCAAGGTTCCCAGGTTAACAACAAGAATATAATCCCAGTTAAGATAAATAGGAACTTCGGTCACGTAATATGTTCGTGGATCCAATGGTACCAATTTAAGATACTTCTGGAGAGCCAGAATTCCTATCCCAATAAGGTTACCCCAGAAAAGTCCCAGGACAATGAGATAACCAGCATTATACAGAAAGATCTTTCTAATACTCCAATCTCCTGCACCCAAAGCCTTCAGCACACCTATCATTTGAGTTCTTTCAAGAATTAGTACCAGAAGGGCTGTGATCATATTTATTCCTGCAACCAGGATCATAATTCCTATGATCAATGCGATATTGAAATCAAAAAGCGAGAGCCATTCAAAAATCGAATAATATTTCTGACTAATTGTTTGAGTATCCAGGAAAGAACCTGTGTTTTCATATACTTCATTCCCCTTTTGATCCAGCTCGTTGAAATCATCTACAAAAACCTCAAAATTCCCTACCTCATCATCTTCCCAATTATTAATTCGCTGAATATGCCTTATATCTGCGATCAGGTAAAGCTCATCAAATTCCTGAAATCCCGACTCATAAATCCCGGTTATCTCAAAACCCCTGGCTAGCGGGCGTTCGCTATCATCTCTTAAAAAATAGGTAGGTACTTTATCACCAACCTTTAATTGTAATCTATTGGCCAGGTATTGCGAGATAAGCACCTCATCATTTAAATTTTCAGAAAAATCTGGTAGTGCTCCGGCAATCAGGAATTCTTCAAAATACTCCCAGTTATAATCATCCCCAACTCCTTTAACAATGATACCTTCAAAATCATTTTCGGTCCTGATAACCGCAAATTTGGTGGCAACCGCCTGTACATGCTTAATACCTTCAACTGAAGTGAATTCAGGATAAAAATCCTGGTTTTTCGATACAGGGATCAAAGAAACTTTGGAACTGTTATTGTCGTAACTGGAAATATTGATATGCCCGTTAAAAGCAGCGATCTTATCTCTTATCTTTTCCTGCAAACCCAGGCCGGTCGCAAAGGAAACAAGCATCATAATCACCCCGATAGCGATCGCCGTGATCGCTATTTTTATTATAGGTGCAGATATGCTACTTTTATACTTTTTAGCGCTGATTAAACGCTTTACAACGAAATACTCGAAATTCAATATCCTATGATTAAGAGATTGCTCAAAAGTACATTTTTATTCTTTCTTATCGGAATTCTTTCCTGCGGAAACACTAATAGTCAATCTGAAGAAACTTCAGAAAATACATCAGATAAAGAGAAATCAGATTCTAAAGCCTCTGAAATAATCGTAGGAGCAAATCGTACCGAAGAATATTTAGCCCTGTTGAAAGGTAAAAAGATCGGCGTGGTTGGTAATCAAACTTCGATCATTAAAACTGAAACTGGGGAATATACTCACCTCGTAGATTCGTTACTAAGTTTGAATATCAAGATCGAAAAAGTATTCGCCCCAGAACATGGTTTTCGTGGAACGGCAGACGCCGGAGAGGTAATTAAAGACGGACTGGATACAAAAACCGGACTTCCGGTGGTTTCCCTATACGGAAAAAATAAAAAGCCTTCTCCTGAAGTATTGAAGGATATAGATCTGATGATCTTCGATATTCAGGATGTGGGAGCCAGGTTCTACACCTATATTTCAACTCTTCATTACCTTATGGAAGCCTGCGCAGAAAATAATATCCCGCTTTTAATCATGGACAGGCCAAACCCTAATGGGCATTATATTGATGGTCCAATCCTGGAACCGGAATATCAAAGTTTTGTTGGGATGCATCCCATTCCTGTGGTGCACGGTCTTACCATAGGGGAATATGCACAAATGATAAATGGTGAAAAATGGTTAAACGATGGTATTCAATGCGATATCAGGGTTATTGAAATGGAAAATTATGATCATGAGAAAAAATATTCTCTACCAGTAAAACCTTCTCCAAACCTTCCAAATGATAAATCTATTAACTTATACCCAAGCCTGTGCTTCTTTGAAGGAACTAATGTAAATGCAGGTCGAGGTACAGATAAGCAATTCCAGGTTTTTGGATCGCCTTATTTATACAAAACCTATTTCAAATATTTATACAAGCCAGAACCAATGCCGGGCGCGACTAACCCAAAACATTCAGGCTTGCAATGTTTCGGTAAAGACCTCACCGATTCAGAATATTTGAATTCACTTAATCTTGAATGGCTAATCGAAGCTTATAATAATACTGCTAAAAAAGAGGAGTTCTTCAACCAGTTTTTCACAAAACTTGCCGGAACTAAAAAACTTCAAGATCAAATAGAAAGCGGAAAGTCTTTTCAGGAAATAAAAGCTAGCTGGAAAGAAGGTTTATCTAATTACGATCTAATGAGAAAAAAATATCTGCTTTACCAGTAATAATTAACTTATTCAATTTTACAAAAAGCCCTGGCATTTAGATGCCAGGGCTTTTTATTTTTTAAAACAATATCTTTTCTACTCTCTTGAAGCAATTAATTTAGAATACCTGGTCCAGTATAATTCCGGGTTTTTGAGCTTATTCATTTCGTTTTCCCATTTCTGAATATTTCTCTGATCACCTTCTTCTTTGTACATGCAATAATTCAAAAAGCAATAGACACCCCAATTATACTTTCTTAAATCCTCTTCATCGATCTTTTTCTCAAGGAATCTTCCTAGTTTACGATAATTCCCGTCGTATAAATCTACGTTTGCCTCCAGGAGTTCGATCTTTTGTTCCATCATAGTGTAATTAGCCTGTTCGGAGTCCAGCAGGTCTTCAGTTTCCGACAGATATTCCTTAGCGAGCGATAATACGTTTTTCCTCACCTCAGGATCTTCTACATAAAGGCTAAAATCGAGGTATTTCTGAGCCAGTCTTAAGGCAGTGGAATAACTTGGCTGCCTGTTAAAATATGCGGTTTCCAGTTGCATAAAGGAGGTGTTAAGTCGATATTTTTCTAGAAAATGTAGCGTTTGAATTTTATCTGTATAACCTAGCTTATTGTAAAGAACTTTACCATTGGCATCCATAATGACCACGAATGGAATACCATGTACCCCATATTGATCCACTAATTGCCTTCGAGTATCAAAATCTATCTTTAGCGGAACATAATTATCAAGAACTGTCTTCACCTCTTCCTTACTCCAAACATCCCGGTCCATTTTCTTACAGGGGCCGCACCAGTTTGCCCAGAAATCTACAAGGATCAATTTATTACTAGCAATGGCAACTTTTTGCGCGGTTTCCAGATCAGTATACCAGTTAGTCGCACAAAGCTTAAAAGTTGATAAGAAAAGGAGGAAGAGTAGTTTCTTCATGGTTAAATATTTTGTTAAAGAAAGACAAAATATTTTAGACCTAAAAGTTAGTTTTTAATCTTTTTTTCATTTCCTCGACAATATTATAAGTAGCGGGACAAACAGCCGTATTTCTAATGGTGATATTAGAGATCTTATGAAAATCTTTTCTGTCGGTATGCGGATATTCCCGGCATGCTTTTGGTCTCTTATCGTAAATGGAACAATAGTTATCTGATCCTAAAAAGGGACATGGAACCTGTTGCAATACAAAATCATTTTCTTCGTCCAGCCTTAAATAAGTATCGATGAATTCGCCTGGCTTCATTCTGAAATGCTTGCTGATCCTTTCAATATCCTTTTGAGTAAATAAAGGTCCGGTTGTTTTACAGCAATTGGCACAGGTAAGACAATCGGTCCTGGAGAACTCATCTTCATGAAGTTCAATCATTAGCGCATCCAGATCTTTTGGCGGACGTTTCTTTAGCTTAGAAAAGAACTTTCTATTCTCCTTCTTCTTATCTTTGGCCTTATCAGGTAAACTCTTAAGAATCTCTTCCATTGGACAAAAATAAGGATATATTCGGCACCGCCATCAAAGCATTTTACGAAGAAAAAGACAAAACAGACATCATAGTTCATTCCCCAGATTTTGAGGATGATGTGATCCTTGTGGAGTATCTTTTCAGGAAATTTGAAGATATGCCCGAGGTCGAACAAAAAGCGTTGGAGCTATGCGAAGGAAAGGTGCTTGACGTTGGATGTGGTGCGGGCAGCCACGCTCTGTTTCTTCAGCAAAATAAGAAATTACAGGTCAAGGCAATAGACACTTCAGCAGGAGCGATAGAGATCGCTACAAAGAGAGGGGTTGAAAATGCCGTTTCAGAAGATTTCTTCAAATTAAAGGATGAGAAATTTGACACCATTTTAATGTTGATGAATGGTAGCGGGATCATAGGTAAACTCAAGAACCTGAAATCTTTTTTTGATCATTCCCGAACGCTATTAACTGAAAGGGGAAAAATTCTCATGGACTCCTCAGATCTTATTTACCTTTTCGAGGACGAATTTGAAGATCCTGAAAATTATTTTGGAGAATTCCAGTATAGTATAAGTTATAAAGAATGGCATTCTGAAGATTTCGACTGGCTCTTTATAAGTCCGGATCTATTAACCGAATATGCTGAGTCCAATGGTTTTAATTGTGAAATAATACATCAGGGAGATAATTATGATTTTCTGGCTGAACTATCAGTTCAGAAGAAATAAATTTTGATACCAGTTGATCCGGATTTTTGGTGATCTTATTAAAAAAACGATCTAACTCACTATTTTTCATATTTTTGAAGCATTGCTTAAATATTGACATGATAAGAATTAAAAAATTACTTCTACTTTTTATCTCTGCTGCATTTGTGTTCTCCTGTACTACAGAAGACGTTGACAAGAGGGATACGGGTAAATCTGCGAATCTAAAATTAACAGGTTCTTCTGGTGCAGACCTACTTAGCGATATGGTATTCACTTCTATGAATATTGAAATTGTATATGCTGACGGCAACAGACCTACTAGTGAAGCAATCGATATTTTTCAAAATTTCCTGGAATCCAGGGTTTATAAACCTGATGGTATTAAGATCAATCTTAGGTCTGTACAGCCGTCCGGATTATCACCCTTTACCGAAGATGATTTAAAAGCCGTAGAAGAAGAAACCAGGACCTTATATAATGTTGGGGATGAGATCGCAGTATGGATCTATTTCGCAGATGGTGAAAAAGAGGAAGAGTCTGATGATCTGGTAACTTTAGGTACAGCTTTCAGAAATACTTCAATTATTATCTATGAAAAAACGATTAAAGATTTCGCTTCCAGAAATGGCGCGCCGCCTAGAGCTATAATCGAGGCATCTACATTGAATCATGAATTTGGTCACCTTTTTGGGCTGGTAGACCTGGGAATCGATCCGGTCTCAGACCATGAGGATCCAGAAAAAGAAGGCCATTGTGATACAGACGGCTGCTTAATGAGAGCATCTATTGAATTTGGGAGTGGCGTGGTTAACGGTATAACCGGAGGAGGAGTTCCAGAATTGGATGATGCCTGTATACAGGACCTGCAATCTATAGGAGGAAAATAATATCATGAAAACTGAAACATAAAAAAACCCGGAGGATTCTCCGGGTTTTCTCGTTCTATTTAGGTTCCAAATATTATTTAAAAACATCCGGATCCAGATAATCTGGAGTTCCATCGTCATTAGAATCGGTAAAAATTATACTACCGTCCTCTTTGATTTCAATTTCATCTTTGGTAAGAGTACCGTCGCCATCATCATCTGCATCAGAAAAATTTGGTAAGCCATCTTCATCGGTATCATCATTAAATAGATCTCCATCGCCGTCCAGATCTTCCATAAATGACTCGATGCCGTCTCTGTCATGATCTGCATCATTAACCTTAAATAGATTCACCTTGAATATTAGTGGCGAATATGATGGTATTCCATTCTGAGCAGTATTGAAATAAGCCAGACCTGACGGCATGAAAATAGCACCTACACCGTAATCATTATTCCAGGTAATTGTATTATCAGGGTTCGTGATAAATCCAGTAGCGGCACGAAATTCTTCCATTCCTTCTGAAAAACCTTTAACAGGTCCCGGTCTTAAAGACGGTCCCTGAATACCAACCTCATAATAAGAGGTGAGGTTGAACCAAAGCGGTGATTTCAATCTGCTATCAAACACATTACCGCTTAGTAATTCTCCTTCATAAGCAACATATGCAGAATCTGCAAAGGTAGGTTGTTCGCCTGCCCCTTCTCTTTCTACCAAAACATATAGCTGCTGGTCTACTCCTTGAAAATTAACCGTTTTAGTGATTAATTTTTCTGATTCGATGATTGGAGTTTTATCAATATTTTCTCCGGCAATTGTATCGAACCTTACCACATAGTCAAACTCTTCTGAAGGTTCCTCGAACTCTTCATAGTTATAAAAATGCGTTGAAAGATAATCGATCAAAGCCTGGTCATCTTCAATAGCCTGCTCTCCCCTATCTCTTGGCGGAGTCACTTCAGGTCCATCATCATCGTCATTATCACATGAAAAAACAAGAAATGCCATAAGGCAGATCATCATTATTTTGTTTAATCTCATCAGAATATTATTTTGGAGCCGCAAGATACAATAATCTTGTATTTTTGCTTCAATATGAACGCTGATTTAGAGGTCAAATTATGAGAGTTGATAAGTTTTTGTGGTGTGTTAGATATTTCAAGACCCGAAATATAGCTACCAATGCCTGCAAACAAGGAAAAGTAAGACTGGAGGAAGAAATCCTGAAACCTTCAAAAGAAGTATTTCCGGGAGATAAATTGAGGGTAAGAAAGAACCAGATCAACTATGAAATAGAGATCCTGGATATACCTAAAAGCCGGGTTGGAGCTAAACTGGTAAATCTGTATGTTCATGATGTGACTCCCAAGGAGGCTTTTGAGAAACTTGACCTTCTCAAATATTCTAAGGATTACTATAGAAAGAAAGGCACGGGAAGACCTACCAAAAAAGACAGAAGAGATATTGATGACTGGTTCGAGAATGCAGAAGAAGAAATAAATAAGCCTGAAGACAAAAAGGATGAATGAGAATTTCTGGTCTCAACGTTACCGGGAAAATAATACCGGCTGGGATATTGGATCTGTTTCGACTCCCATTAAAGAATACATAGATCAGTTAACAAATAAAGATCTGAAAATATTAATTCCGGGTGCTGGAAATTCATATGAAGCTGAATACCTTTTCCATAATGGATTTAAACAGGTTTATATTTGCGATATCGCCAGGGAACCTATAAAAAATCTTAAGGAAAGAGTCCCTGAATTTCCTGAAAAACAAATTCTTAATTCTGACTTCTTCAAACTGGAAGGAAAATTTGATCTTATCCTGGAGCAAACTTTTTTCTGTGCAATCCCCGTGAAAAAAAGACTGGATTACGCTAAAAAATCTTCGGAATTATTAACTGAAACCGGACGTATTGCCGGCGTGTTATTTGATTTTGAACTTCAGGAGGACGGACCTCCTTTTGGAGGAAGTAAAGAAGAATATTTGACGTATTTTAGCCAGTACTTCAAAATTGATATTTTTGAAAGGTGTCACAATTCCATCGCTCCGAGAAAGGGTAAAGAGTTGTTTTTTAAATTCAGAAAAAAGTAAAAGATGAAGAAACATCATCCTATTTTAAACCAGGAGCAGATCAAGCATAAAATTCGCAGAATTGCTTACCAGATATACGAAAGTAATGTTGAAGAAAAAGAAATCATAATAGCAGGTATTGCGAAAAACGGTTTTATTCTTGCTCAAAAACTGGAAAATGAATTAAAAGGGATCTCGCCAATAAAAACCACTCTTTGCGAAGTGAAAATTGATAAGAAGAATCCCCTGGAAGAAATTAAAACTTCACTTACTCCAGATCAATACGAGAATAAAGCTATCATCCTCGTGGATGATGTCCTTAATTCTGGAACCACTCTTATCTATGGCGTTCGACATTTTTTAAAGGTTCCGTTAAAACATTTCAACACTGCCGTTCTGGTAGATCGAAATCATAAAAAATATCCTGTAAAGGTAGATTTCAAAGGTATTTCGCTATCAACTTCACTTAGCGAAACCGTAAAGGTTATCTTTGAAAAGAATAAAGAAAGGGTAGAATTATCCTAGCTTTTCATAGATCTGCTCTATAATTTCTTCAGCGGACCTGTCATCACAATTGATCACATGATCACTTTGATTGTAATAAAAACCTCTTTCAAAAAGGTGCTTTCTAATGAATTCTTCCAGTTTCTCTTTATCTTCCAGATGACTTATCATAGGACGACTGTCCTTTTCACTGAATAGCCTTTCTGTGAGGTTTTCGATGTTCAATTTCAAATAAAAGGAAGTTATATCTGAGGCATTTCTTATAAGATCCATATTATCTCCATAACACGGGGTTCCTCCGCCAAGAGAAATAACCGCGGCTTCTTCCCTTTGTATCAAGTTTTCTAAAGTTCTTCTTTCGAGTTTTCTAAAATAGACCTCGCCTCTACTTTGAAAGATTTCAGAAATAGTTTTTCCTTCATTTTCTTCTATTTGATGGTCCATATCTACAAAATCGATATTCATTTTTTCAGAAAGTTGCTTTCCGATAAAAGATTTTCCCGATCCCATGTAACCCAAAAGAAAAATTTTCATGTCTTAAATCGCTTAAAATGAGTGAAAGGCAAAACTATGATAAAATTATAGCAAATAAGGCTTGAAAAATAAATTAATGAATGTATATTTGCACCCGCATTCGCAAAAAGACGGATGCTTTTTAATGATCTGGTAGCTCAGTTGGTAGAGCATCTCCCTTTTAAGGAGAGGGTCCTGGGTTCGAGCCCCAGCCAGATCACTAAATACGTTCAAAATTTGATTTTGTTCTAGATCTGGTAGCTCAGTTGGTAGAGCATCTCCCTTTTAAGGAGAGGGTCCTGGGTTCGAGCCCCAGCCAGATCACTACTAAGTTCTACACCGGAAATTTTCCGGTTTTTTTTTACCAGCCAATGGAATTTTAATTCCATTTTATTTACCCGGGTGCTGGAATTGGTAGACAGGCATGGTTGAGGGCCATGTGTCCATTAGGGCGTGCGGGTTCAAGTCCCGCTCCGGGTACTACTTTACCTCCCTCTTTTATATCATTTAGAATTTTATATTTAAGTCGAAGCTTCCTGAATTCCTCGAATCTCAGGCAGGTATTTTTTTGCTTAAAATTTATTTTGTTTAATATTTATGTACTTAAATTAAACATTTTAACATTTTAATAATGAATTTAATTCTGATTATTGTTTAGATTTGTTTAACTCCTATAACAGATCATGGAACACATTAAACAAAATTTTAGTATCAAAGACCTGGAACATTTAAGCGGTATCAAGGCTCACACCATTAGAATATGGGAAAAGCGATATGATATCCTAAACCCGGAAAGAACCGATACCAACATTAGAACCTACAACGGGGAGAACCTGCAAAAACTTCTAAATATCTCTTTTCTTAATAGTCATGGGTACAAAATTTCCCGGATTTCCAAAATGGAAGAAAATGAGATCAACAATCTCGTGAAAAGAATTTCTGCCTCCTCTAGTGAAGAGAATCGCGCAAAAAATTCTTTCAAACTCGCCATGATGAACTTCGATGACCGACTTTTCCAGAGAACCTATAATAAGCTCAGGGAAAAGCGAACCTTCAGGGAGGTATTTCAGGATGTTTTCCTGCCTCTACTTGAGGAGATCGGATTGTTATGGCAAACAGATACCATAAAGCCGATCCACGAACATTATATAGTGGAACTTATTAAACAGAAAATTTATCTGAATATAGCCGATCTAAAAGCAGAAATTCCTGAGGAAGATGATGAAATTTTATATGTGCTTTTTCTTCCTGAGAATGAAATTCATGATGTAGGAATACTTTACCTGAATTATGAATTATTGAACGCTGGAAAAAATGCGATATACCTTGGCCCTAGCCTTCCGCTCAACAACCTTGATTATTTGATGAAAATCCATAAGAACCTGATTTTCGTAAGTTACCTTACAATAACCCCGGTTAACACAGATGTTGAGGAATTCATTAAGGATTTTCAGGAAAAGGTTTGTCAGGAAAAACAACATGAATTGTTGTTATTTGGACAGAGAACAAAAGAAATCGACAGGAACTTACTCCCAGACCACATAAAAGTCTACCCATCAGCTCTGGACTTCGCAAATCATCTTTAAAATCCCTACATGTCCCAAAAAATTAATATAATCGGTTCCGGTTTTTCTTCGCTTGCAGCATCATGTTACCTGGCAAAAGCAGGATATGAAGTGCAGGTCTTCGAAAAGAACAGTACCGTTGGCGGTCGCGCCAGACAATTCAAAAAGGATGGTTTTATCTTCGATATTGGACCGACCTGGTATTGGATGCCCGATGTTTTCGAAAGATTCTTTGCCGATTTCGATAAAAAAACTTCTGATTATTACCAACTTGAAAAACTTGATCCCGCCTATCAGGTATACTTTGATAAAGATGATTCGGTTTTGATACCGGGAAATCTTAATGAGATCTATGATAATTTCGAAAAGGAAGAGGTTGGTAGTGCTGATAAACTGGAAAAATTTATCACCAAGGCCAGAGATAATTATGATATTGCCATTAAAGACCTGGTTTACAGACCTGGTGTTTCACCTCTGGAACTTGTCACCCCAGAAACTGCCAAAAGGCTTGGCAGGTTTTTCACCAATATTAGCCAGGAAGTTAGAAAAGATTTCACCAATAAAAAGCTTAGAAAAATTCTGGAGTTTCCGGTGTTATTCCTGGGAGCTAAACCCAGCGACACTCCGGCATTCTACAGTTTTATGAATTATGCCGATTTTGGCCTGGGCACCTGGCACCCTAAAGGTGGAATGTATAAGGTAATTGAAGGCATTAAAGATCTAGCAGAATCGCATGGTGTTATTTTCCACCTTAATTCTCCAGTAGATAAGATCATTACCGAAAAAGGAAAAGCAAAAGGCCTTGTAGTAAATGGCAAGGAGCATTTTGCAGATATCGTGCTAAGCGGAGCAGATTATCATCATTCAGAACAATTACTGCCAGAAAAGTTAAGACAATACTCTACCGGTTTCTGGGAGAAAAAGACCTTTGCCCCTTCGTCCCTCTTGTTTTATGTAGCATTCAACAAGAAAATAAAAAATGTATCCCATCATACGCTTTTCTTCGACAGCAATTTTGAAGATCATGCTAAAGATATTTATGACGATCCTAAATGGCCGGACAATCCTTTATTTTATGCCAGCTTTCCCTCAATCACAGATGATTCCTGCGCACCAGAGGGTAAAGAAGCCGGGATATTCTTAATTCCTCTTGCTCCAGACCTAGAAGATACTTCGGAGATTAGAGAACATTATTTCAATATTATCATTGACCGATTTGAGAGAATTACCGGTCAAAAAATAAAAAGTAATATTATATTTAAAGAGTCCTTTTGTGTAAATGACTTCAAAGAAGCCTATAATTCCTACAAAGGAAACGCCTATGGAATGGCCAACACCTTATTCCAGACGGCATTTTTAAGGCCTAAACTTAGAAGTAAAAAAGTTGAGCATCTTTATTTTACTGGACAACTAACCGTGCCAGGACCAGGAGTTCCTCCTTCCCTGATATCAGGAAAACTAGCCGCAGGTCTAATTGAAAAAAATGAAAAAAAGTAATATGAAAGCTATTTTTGACAACGTATCCAGGTCCTGTAGCAGAACGGTCACAAACTCCTACAGTACCTCTTTTTCTTTGGCAACTAAGATGCTTGCTCCTTCAATTAGGCAGCATATATATAATATTTATGGCTTTGTTAGATTCGCAGATGAAATTGTAGATACTTTTCACGACTATAACAAGGAAACGCTATTTAATGATTTTGAAGAAGATCTTCATAAAGCTATTGAATCTAGGATATCATTAAATCCAATCTTGAATTCCTTCCAGGAAACCGTACATGAATTCGGCATTGATGCAGAACTTTATAATTCTTTTATGGACAGTATGAGACTGGACCTCCATAAATCTGAATACCTAAGTATAGAAGAATTTAAACAGTATATTTATGGAAGCGCAGATGTTGTTGGGCTAATGTGTTTAAAGGTTTTTGTGAATGGCGACAAGGCGAAATATGAAGAACTTAAGGAAAGCGCTATGAGCTTAGGTTCTGCCTTTCAAAAAGTCAATTTCCTAAGGGATCTTAAGGCAGATTATGAAGACCTAAGCCGAAGTTATTTTCCTAATATGGATCTTGCTCAATTGAATGAGGAAAATAAGCAACAGATCATAAATGAAATCGAAGAAGATTTTAAAAAAGGACTTCATGGTATTGCGCATTTACCAGTAGAAGCTAAATTTGGCGTATATACCGCGTACATATATTATCGGAAATTATTACAAAAATTAAAAAGGATTCCTTCTCTAGAAATAAGAAAACGAAGAGTAAGAGTGCCCAATTATCAAAAGGCAGGGTTACTGGCAAAATCTTATATTTCTTATAGATTGAACCTTATATAAATTATGATTGAAATGAATATTTTATTGTGGATCGCAGTATTTCTTGGCACTTTCATGATTATGGAAGGAATGGCCTGGTTTACCCATAAATATGTGATGCATGGTTTTTTATGGAAATTACATAAGGACCATCATAGGAAAGACCATAGTAGCTGGTGGGAACGTAACGACCTTTTCTTTGTCTTCTATGCCCTTGTAAGTATTGGATGTTTTCTATTATGGAAATATGAAGACATCTGGATAGGTTTACCAATTGGTTTAGGGATCCTGGCCTATGGAATTACTTATTTTACCGTACATGATATTTTTATACACCAGAGATTCAAGATCTTAAGAAATGCTAATAATAAATACGCGAAGGGAATTAGAAGAGCTCATAAAATGCACCATAAACACCTTGGAAAAGATGATGGTGAATGTTTCGGAATGCTTTTCGTACCTTTCAAATATTTCAAGAAATAACAACCCCTACTAGATGTTAACACCAGATTATTACTACGTCATTGTAGGCGGTGGTATGGCTGGTCTGCAGTTAGCTTCCAGAATACATGATGATGTTTTTTTCAGAGGAAAGAAGATCGCCATCATAGAACCCGATGACAAAACTAAAAATGATAAAACCTGGTGTTTCTGGGAGAAAGGTGAAGGTTCCTGGGATCATATTATCACTAAAACCTGGGAAAAAGGAAAATTTATCTCATCTGAAATAAATAAAGATCTGGACCTAGCACCTTATTCCTATAAAATGCTAAGGTCGATCGATTTCTACGAACATGTAAAATCAAACCTTGAAGCATCTGCAGATATTGTTTTTATTAAAGACGAGATCATTTCTATTGATGAAGTGACCCGTACAGCTAAAGGAAAAGAAAAAGATTATACTGCCACCCATTTCTTTGACAGCCGACCACCGGAAGATTATAAAAAGACTGAGAATTCCACTTTAATATATCAGCATTTTAAAGGTTGGTACATTAAAACAGAAGAAGATCTGTTCGATCCAGAAACTTTTACCATGATGGATTACCGGATCAACTATAAAGATTCGGCAAGTTTCACCTACGTTTTACCAATTTCAGCAAATGAGGCGCTTGTAGAATTCACCTTTTTCACTCCATTTCTAACAAACGACACTACTTACGACAAGTATCTCAATAGGTATCTCAGGGAAATTTTAAAAACCACTTCATATGAGATTATTGAAGAGGAGATCGGAATGATCCCCATGACAGATTACCCTTTTCACAAAAAAAGCACAGCTAAGGTCACTAAAATAGGCACAGCGGGAGGCTGGGTTAAAGCTTCTTCAGGATATTCATTCAAGAATACTGAAAGAAAGATCGATCTTCTTATTCAAAATATCAAGAGCAGCCGGATGCCCTCAAAAGATCTATTCAGTAAAAAATACCAGAAATATGACGCCATCTTCCTTGAAGTGCTTAAAAACAGAAACGACCTTGGAGAATCATTGTTTACAAAATTCTATACTAAGAATTCTATTCAGGATATTTTCAGGTTTCTAGACGAAGAAACCAGCTTTTCTGAAGATATCAAGATCATGTTTTCGCTATACCATCCTGAATTTTTGAAGGCCTTCTTCAAGAAATTATGATCTATTCTGCTATCAATTTATCCAGAGTTTGGCGAAAACTTTCACTATTCCAATCAGCAGAACCTACTTTATCTATTACAATACTACCATCTTTTGAAATGACATAGGTAGTAGGCAAAGTTCTCCCATCCATAGGTTCTGGAGCCTTAGTAAGCATTTTATATGCAGGTAGATCGAAACGTTTGCGCTTCATAAAATTCTCCACGGTTTGATGCTGTTCACCTGATACAAAAAGGAAAGAAACTTTACCCCCATAATCCTGATACAGTTCCTGGAAACTTGGCATTTCGGCAATACAAGGGGGGCACCAGGTAGCCCAGAAATTAACGATCACCACTTCATCCTGAAATTGAGAAAACTCAGTACGTTTGCCCCTATTACTCTCAAGAACCCAATTGTAGTTTGCAATCTTCACCCGATCTTCCTCGTCGTTAACCGACGGAGCGAATGAAATAAGCTTATTAACAAAGATCTGAATAGGCTTTCTGGTCTGGGGAATCACCAACGCCAGTATTAGAACGATAATGATAATATTAGACCACTGATTTTTGAAGATTTTCATTTCCTGTTTTATTCAGTGTAAAGAACGGAAAAAACCTTCTCTCCTCAAATTCTATCAATCATTTTTGGAACTAAGAATAGTCAGTTTTTTGTTCATACTGAATAGTTCCTTTTTTAATAGTTCGAGATCCTGTTCCAGGGCATTTATTTTCCCTTTCCCAGAGATCTCATGGTATTGAACAAGACCACTGCTAATCTTACCTCTGATAATCATCAATTCTCTCACTTCTTCAATCTTGATTCGAGAACCTGTCTCAGAAGTATACTCATTATCATTTTCAAGAAGCAAATAACCTTCTTCTGAGGACTTTTTGAACCGCTTCATGTAAATTTGATCTCCAGTGACCACGATAACGGCAGTCCCGTCCAATATTTCGTCAAATTTTTGATGATTCTGGCAAACCAGGATATCACCGGTCAAAATTGTAGGAGTTAAATTATTGGTGCTTACCTCGAAAAGTCTATGATCCTCAACCGGCATGAATCCGGGTACACGAAACCAGTCTTCAAGATCTGAAAAGGAATCATCACTCAGGTCCCTGATAAATTCAGATTGTCTATGAGCACGGATTAAAGGCACAAAACCATTCGCTCTCTCTACTTTGATATAATTGTTTTCACCTTTAAGGATAAAATCTGTAGAAATATCATAAAGCTGGCTGAGTTTTAAGATGTGATCTACTACAATGCCATTTTGAGAGTTTTCAATTAGAGAATAGGCTGCCTGGGATATAAATAGAATATTAGCTACATGCGTTTGAGAAAAATTATTCTTATTTCTCAATTTCTTTATTCTTTGACCTATTTCGGCTCTATGACTCATTTTAAAGCTACTTCTGGTTTATTAAAATTAGGCTAATTGCACCCAAATAACGGATATAGTTTTTAGTTTAAAATGAATTATAATTATAAATAATAATCACAATCCAAGTCATAATTTTTAATGTTACTGAAAGTTCAAAAATGTCTTTTTAAGGAGTTAAATTTGATTTGATCTTTAAATCTTCCAGATCAAATGAAGTTGTATAGGGAAGGTAATTTATCTCTAACTGGAAAAGAAATTAGCTATAGACGCTGGAGATTTCGATAAAAGTATTGATAAGGTACGAAATGATAACGGTCTTTCGGTTATTCCAGCTTCTTTTAATTTTTCACTGAAATTCCAAAAAAACCTACTTCCATACATTAAAATATTATAGCCCCTTTCATTAGCATCTTATATGACTATTAGCCAGATAAGAATGTGTTTAGAAAATCTAAAGCAAGAACTCAGGTCTGAATTTGTAGGGAGTTCAGAGATTTGATTAGTTGAATTTTATTCAATATAAGTCAATTTGAGTTTTTGCCTAGGGCTACTTATTAATTGGGGTTTAATAAATAGCGTAAAAAAACCTCCAGATTTTAAGATCTGGAGGTTTTTGATATTAATAACGTGGCTTGAATTTAAGCTGCGTTTTGCTTCTTGATAAGGTTAAGAGCAGATCCATGCTTATACCACTCGATCTGTGGAGCATTATAAGTATGGTTAGCCTTGATCGTATCTTTACTACCATCTGCATGAACGATCTCTATCGTTAATGGCTTGTCTGGAGCAAAATCCTCAAGATCTATAAAGTTGAAAGTGTCATCTTCCTGGATAAGATCGTAATCGTTCTCATTCGCGAAAGTAAGACCTAACATCCCCTGCTTCTTAAGGTTTGTTTCGTGAATACGAGCAAAAGACTTCACCAATACCACCTTAACACCTAAGTGTCTCGGTTCCATGGCCGCATGTTCTCTGGAAGAACCTTCCCCATAGTTATGATCTCCCACAACTACTGTTGGAACTCCTTCTTTTTTGTATTCTCTCTGTACTGCCGGCACACCATCGTACTCGCCAGTCATCTGGTTCTTTACAAAGTTTGTTTTCTTATTGAAAGCATTTACAGCCCCAATCAAACAGTTATTAGAAATATTATCCAGGTGACCTCTGTAACGCAACCATGGTCCTGCCATAGAAATATGGTCTGTAGTACATTTTCCCCATGCTTTGATAAGAAGCTTCGCACCGGTAAGGTTTTTACCATCCCAAGGCTCAAATGGAGTTAATAACTGAAGTCTTTCACTGTCCTTAGCTACTTTTACTTCAACGCTGCTTCCGTCTTCTTTTGGAGCAACATATCCGGCATCTTCAACAGCAAATCCTTTTGTTGGAAGTTCAATTCCTTGTGGCTCGTCTAACATCACTTCTTCACCATCCTCATTCATTAATTTATCACGAGTTGGATCAAAATCAAGACGACCTGAAATTGCTATTGCAGCAACCATTTCTGGAGAACCTACGAATGCGTGAGTATTTGGGTTACCATCAGCACGCTTAGAGAAGTTACGGTTGAAAGAGTGAACAATAGTGTTCTTCTCTTCGCCTTTTCTATCTGAACGATCCCATTGACCGATACATGGTCCACATGCGTTGGTAAAAATAGTAGCATCAAGATCTTCAAAGATCTGAAGTAGTCCGTCTCTCTCTGCAGTAAATCTAATTTGCTCAGATCCCGGGTTAATACCGAAATCAGATTTTGCTTTTACTTTTTTATCTACCGCCTGTTTTGCAATCGAAGCTGCCCTGGTCAAATCTTCATAAGAAGAGTTTGTACAGGAACCAATTAGACCCCAATCTACATTGATTGGCCAGTCATGCTCTTTCGCTTTTGCTCCCATTTCAGAAATAGGAGTTGCAAGATCTGGAGTAAATGGTCCGTTAAGGTGTGGTTTTAGTTCATCTAAATTGATCTCGATCAATTCATCAAAATACTGCTCTGGATTTGCATATACCTCATCATCACCGGTTAAATGCTCACGAACTTCGTTAGCAGCATCTGCTACATCAGCTCTGTTCGTTGCTCGTAGGTAACGCTCCATAGAGTCGTCATATCCAAAGGTTGAAGTGGTTGCACCAACTTCAGCACCCATGTTACAAATAGTACCTTTACCAGTACAGGAAAGGTTTCGAGCACCTTCACCAAAATATTCAATAATTGCTCCGGTACCACCTTTTACGGTAAGGATACCTGCAACTTTTAAAATCACATCTTTGGAAGAAGTCCAGCCTGAAAGTTTTCCGGTTAACTTCACTCCGATAAGTTTAGGGAATTTAAGCTCCCAAGGCATACCTGCCATCACATCTACAGCATCTGCTCCACCAACACCAATAGCTACCATTCCAAGTCCACCTGCATTTACAGTATGGGAATCTGTACCAATCATCATTCCTCCCGGGAACGCGTAGTTCTCAAGAACAACCTGGTGGATAATACCTGCACCTGGCTTCCAGAATCCAATTCCATACTTGTTAGATACTGATTCCAGAAAGTCAAAAACCTCACTACTACTCTTATTAGCAGCCTGCAGGTCTATCGCCGCTCCCATTTTCGCCTGAATCAAGTGATCACAATGAACAGTGGTAGGAACAGCAACCTGCTTTTTACCCGCCTGCATAAATTGCAAAAGTGCCATCTGCGCAGTCGCATCCTGACAAGCAATTCTATCTGGAGAGAATTCTACATAATCCTTCCCTCTGGTGAAAGCTTCTTTCGCTTTGCCATCCCATAAGTGAGAATAAAGGATCTTTTCTGAAAGTGTTAAAGGCTTACCAACAACTTCGCGGGCTGTATTAACACGCTCAGCCATTTGGCTATACACCTTTTTAATCATATCAATATCGTATGCCATATTCTGTTTAATTTATGTTCTAAAAAAGTCTTGCAAAAATAGGGATTTTAAAGGGATTTTGAAAATTAGAAGTGATACTCAGAATTTAGTATAAATAATTTCCGAAATTATAATTTTAACCACTAAAAATTCAGTAAAACTTAATATAAAGGTATAAAATTGAGAATTTGTCAAAAATTATTTAAATCTCTCCTTAGTTTTAAATTTATTATTCTCTAAATGCACCAGATTTTTTCTTCTGAAAAGATATACTATCGGAGTAAAAAAGGGAAGTAAAAACATAGATAAGATCCAGAAATTCTTATGCCTGAAGCTAACTCTTATCATATCAAAAAGGACGAATAGCCAGAAAAGGAATAGCACTATATTACAGGTCCATATTATGATCTCAGAGATCGTTTCATCCAGATCAAAAATATGGGTGAAAAATGAAGATCCCCATAAAAGATAAAATGCTATGCTAACTAGAAGCCTGCTCTTTACAAGAATTTACATAGATCCTAAAAGAGTTTCTTAATGATCTCTTCCTCGGTGATCCCCTCGGCCTCTGCTTTATAATTTTTAATAATTCGGTGTCGAAGAATACCAAAAGCTACCGCCTGCACATCTTCAATATCCGGAGAGAATTTACCATTCACCGCTGCGTGAGTTTTTGCAGCCATGATCAGGTTCTGGGAAGCTCTAGGTCCTGCACCCCAATCAACATAATTCTTAATAAGGTCTGGTGCTCCGTTAAGCGGCCTGGTTTTACCAACCAGTCTTACAGCATATTCTACCACATTATCTGGCACCGGAATTCTACGAATTACATGTTGAATATCTGAAATTTCCTGTGCATTAAAAAGTGGGTTTACCGTTTTAGGTTCATCGGTAGTAGTTGTTTTTACAACATCTACTTCTTCCTCAAAACTCGGGTAATCAAGTTTGATTGCAAACATGAACCTGTCCAACTGAGCTTCAGGTAAAGGGTAAGTCCCTTCCTGTTCTATTGGGTTCTGTGTTGCCAGTACAAAATAAGGTAAATCCAGTTTATAATGATGACCCGCGACAGTCACTGCCCTCTCTTGCATTGCTTCTAAAAGAGCTGCCTGAGTCTTTGGTGGAGTTCTGTTGATCTCGTCTGCCAGAAGGATATTAGTGAAAATAGGGCCTTTAATAAATTTAAATTTCCTGTTCTCATCAAGAATTTCAGAACCAAGAATATCACTTGGCATAAGATCTGGCGTAAATTGAATTCTTTTAAAATTCAAGCCTAAGGCCTGCGCAATGGTATTAACCATTAAGGTTTTAGCCAGACCGGGAACGCCGATAAGTAGAGAATGACCACCGGAGAAAATTGAGAGTAGGATTTGATCTACAACCTCATCCTGACCTACGATAACTTTCGCGATCTCCCTTTTAAGATCGCGATGTTTATCTACCAATTTTTCTACCAGTGCTACATCACTCATATTATGCTTTAATTTTTAACCCAGTCACTGGTATAATCGCAATCGCGAAATTTACCATTAACTTTGATATAGGTATCATTTATCTTTTCCTTCTGCCATTTCTCAATGGCTTCCAACTGCTTGTCTCGAATGGCAAGCTCCTTAATTTTCTGATAGTCTGTAGCATAATCTGCTTCATGCTCAGCTATCTTCTTCGTAACCTTGATTATCTTAAATTGAGGTCTTCCTGTCCTGTCCTTTTGGGTTAGCACAAGAGAAATCTCACCTTCATCAAGATCTTCTACCTGTTTGAATAATTCAGGATCAATTTTAGTGAGCTCAAATCTTGTATCACCAGTTCTGGGGTTAATAAGCTTACCTCCTTCATTCTTGGTTTCCTCTTCATCTGAAGCCTCTCTAGCCGCAGCTTCAAATTCAATATCTCCGGCTACGATCTTACTTCTTAAAGTATCGATCTCTTCTTTAGCCTCCTCTACAGAAGAATTAGTAACATCGGGAATTAAAAGTATATGTCTCAATTCTACCGTTTGACCTCTAATTTTATCGACCTGAATAATATGATAACCAAATTCAGTTTCGAAAGGTTCACTAATCTCACCTTCCTGAAGACTAAAAGCGACATCCTTGAATTCCTTTACAAATGGATCTTTTCTAGTTAGCGTAACTCGACCTCCATCTGAAGCCGTTCCCGGATCCTGAGAATAAAGTACGGCTTTAGTAGAAAAACTAGCTCCGTTCTCTTCAATATCTGCTTTAAATTCATTTAACCTGTCAATGATCTTTTGCTTTTCAGATTCCGGAATTTCTGGTTCTATTACGATTTGCGCAAGTTCCACTTCTGTTCCAAACATAGGCTTCTCCTCCATCTTGTTGTAGTATTGTCTTACTTCTTCTGGAGTTATTTCAATTTCCTCAATGATCTTTTGCTGCATCCTTTGAGTCAGCTGGCTTTGTTTGGTAAGATCAAAGATCTCCTCTCTTAGTTCAGCCTCGCTTTCCTTGTTATAAAATTCCAGGATCTTCTCCATAGATCCAGCCTGTTGAACCAGTCCCTGAAGTCTTTGATCTACGATTCCATTGATCTGAGCATCTGGAATAATAATACTATCCTGGATCGCATGATGAGCATATAGCTTATTCTCCATAAGGGAACCTGCAAGATTACAGTCGGTCACTTCAGAAGTAGACATTCCCTGGCTCTGCATATCCTTATACATTAGATCGATATCACTTTCAAGAATGATATATTCCCCTATTACCGCAGCAATACCATCAACCTTTTTACGCTGACTGCCTTGCTGGGTCACGTCAGCCTTTATAACCTCTGCATCTGGCTGGATGGAAGTACTATCTGTTACGATCACTTCCTGGGCGTAACCAAAAGTAGAAAGCATAACACCGAAGCCTGCTAGAACAGGTTTAATTGAAAATTTCAAATTCATTATTCTTAATTGCATCTTTTGTAATATCTTTTTCTAATTCCTTAATTAACGATTGCTTTCGCTTGTTCAGCAAAATCTCTCGTATGGTTGCCGAGGCATATTCAATAGGCGCCTGCTCATTTCGGCTTAGAACGTCATTTACGTACACAAGATACACATTTAGTGAATCCTGTAATTCCATAAAATTAGATTTCTTAAGCAAGCTTGATCTATCATCCACAGAAAGTGGACCAATTTTATCATAGACAGTTTTTGACTTTACCCAAACAGAATCATTCATCGAATAATTCTTGAACTGTATGGCCATATTTAGAAGATCCTGTTGATCTTCTTCGTTGAACCTGGTGAATTTCTTTTTTATCTCATCGAGATTGTTACTATTCTTGGCGAGATTAATATACCTGAGCTTTATAAGGTCTTCATTAAGAATAAAATTCTGCTTATTCTCCTCATAATATTTTTCTATATCCTCGCGATTTAAAGCAGTATCCAGGGCTCTTGACACCACCGCATCTGTATAGGCATTGGTATAAAGCTCATTCCTGTAATTATTCACAAGTTCATCGAATTCATTTTGCTGGGATTGCGGCAAATTTAATTCTGCCCTGTCTATTAGCAATTGCTGGGTCGCCCAACGGGTAATATAATTAGATACGATCAAGGCACTATCCTCAGGCGATGTATTCTCATTTATCAAAGACTGTATATCGTCTTCAAACAAATAGGATTCATTTACTCGTACCACCACCTTACGATCATCGGTTTGCTGAAAATACTCGCAGCTGACCAGGATCAGGGAAGAAAGAACTAAAATAAATCTGCTAAAATTTTTCCTCAAAATCAATTTTTTTAGCACCTCTCAATTTAAATGCCAGAAGACAAATCAGGCAAGCCTAATATTTCTATCTGCGCAAAAATAAGAATTAGTTAAGGTTCTGCAAGCTAAAGCCATAACGAAAACAACAGATTTAAATTATAAATTTCTGGAATAATAAATTCTACATTATCTTTAAAAGACAATAAATCAGCCAATTATGAAATACCAACAGCAGATCACTATAAATAAGCCCAGAAAAGAAGTGGTTGCCAAGTATTCTGACCCCGATAATTTAAAACACTGGCAACGTGGTTTTATTTTTATGAAGCCCATAAACGGAAATCTTGGAGATGAAGGATCCCAGAACCTTTTGAAATATAATATGGGAAACCGTGAAATAGAAATGACCGAAACCATTATAAAGAATAACCTTCCTGATGAATATAGCGCTACCTATGAAGCCAAAGGAGTTTATAATTACCAGGTCAATAGATTTTCTCCCACTCTGGAAGCTGAAACATTATGGATCACCGATAATGAATTCAAATTTAGTGGATTCATGAAATTATTTGGATGGTTCATGCCTGGCGCCTTCAAAAAACAATCCCGAAAATACATGGAAGATTTTAAAGCTTTCGTGGAAGATGGAAAAAGCGTCAATGACAACTAACCGTTTTTTGAAATAAATTTCTAGACATATTCTAATCAGCCAGTTATATTTGCGAAAAAATAACACAAAATGAAACGAATAAGTTTAGGAATTCTATTGATGTTTATCGCATTCTCATCAAATGCGCAATCTAAGTTCGGTACCATAGATGTTGAATATATACTTTCTCAAATGCCCGAAGCTATTGAAGTAAACAAGGGTCTTGAAACCTATAACCAGGAACTTCAGTCTGAACTAAAGACCAGTATTCAGGAATACGAAACAATGGTTCAGGAATACCAGGAAACTGTTGCTAGCCTTACCGATACGGTAAAAAAAGAAAAGGAAGACAAGATCATTCAATTAGAAAATGACATTAAAGGTTTCCGTCAAAAAGCATCAGTAATGATGCAGATGAAAAGAAACGAATTAAATGGGCCTTTATACGACAGGATAGATGTTGCAATGAAAAAAGTGATCAAGGAAGAAGGTTATACCCAGATATTTCATGCGGGTGCAAACGGACTTGCTTTTTCAAGATCTGAAGATGATATTACTGAGAAAGTGATGAAAGAACTTGGTGTGGAACCAAAACCTGCACAGGAAGGCGCTTCCAGCAACTAGAAATAATTTAGAACTAAATAAAAAAGCCCTGAAATTTATCAGGGCTTTTTTTATTTATTTATGATCTTTTTTATCTGCTGTAATTTGGAGATTCTTTGGTAATGGTTACATCATGCGGATGACTTTCATGCACCCCAGCAGCGGTAATTCTCACGAACCTTCCATTCTCTTTAAGGGTTTCCACATCTTTTGCTCCGCAATAACCCATACCGGCTTTAAGACCACCAACAAACTGGTGAATACTTTCTTCAAGATCTCCTTTGTAAGGAACTCTTCCCACAATACCTTCTGGAACTAATTTTTTGATATCATCTTCAACATCCTGGAAGTAACGATCCTTGGAACCTTTTTCCATAGCTTCCACTGAACCCATTCCACGGTAAGATTTAAATTTACGGCCTTCATAAATGATGGTTTCTCCAGGAGATTCTTTTGTCCCTGCAAGTAATGAACCTAGCATCACACAGTCTGCTCCTGCAGCGATCGCCTTAGGAATATCACCGGTATATCGAATACCTCCATCAGCAATTACCGGAACTCCAGATCCTTTAATTGCCGCGGCTACCTCGAGGACAGCCGAGAATTGAGGAAAACCAACGCCAGCTACCACACGTGTTGTACAAATAGAACCTGGCCCTATTCCTACTTTTACCGCATCGGCTCCAGCTTCTACAAGATATTTTGCAGCTTCACCAGTCGCAATATTTCCAACAACTACTTCAAGATCTGGAAATTTTCTCTTTACTTCTTTCAGAACCAGTACCACTCCTTTAGTATGACCGTGCGCGGTATCAATTATAATCGCATCTACTCCTGCATTAACCAAGGCTTCTGCCCTATCTACAGCATCACCGGTTACTCCAACCGCGGCAGCTACTCTCAATCTCCCGAAAGTATCTTTATTTGCCATTGGTTTTTGGGTAAGTTTAGTGATATCGCGAAAAGTAATAAGTCCAACCAATTTCTGATCCTTATTGATAACCGGCAATTTCTCGATCTTATTTTCCTGAAGTATATCTTCTGCTTCATCCAGGGAAGTACCTTCTGAAACCGTTACCAGGTTTTTCGAGGTCATTACTTCAGAAATAGGACGATTTAGATTTTTTTCAAATCTAAGATCCCTGTTAGTTACAATACCCAGAAGTTTCCCTTCATCGTCTACGATTGGAATTCCTCCAATACTATGTTCCTTCATGGATTCTTTAGCATCACGAACCTTAGCCGTAATAGAAAGAGTTACGGGATCTATGATCATTCCGCTTTCAGCACGCTTCACTTTACGAACTTTTAAAGCCTGCTGCTCTATAGTCATATTCTTGTGAAGTACCCCAATACCGCCTTCCCTGGCCATAGCGATAGCCATGCGGGATTCGGTCACTGTATCCATCGCTGCGGAAACGATAGGCACGTTGATCGGGATATTACGTGTGAATTTGGATTGAATACTTACTTCTCTTGGGAGAACATCTGAATATGCAGGTACTAAAAGTACATCATCGTAGGTAAGTCCGTCGCCAAGTATTTTTGATTCGTGTGCGGTCATTGCAATTAAGGATTTAATTGCATGCAAATATAGGGTTAATAAGTGAGAAAATGAGACTCTTATGTGTTAAGAGAAGATAAACTTCCAGGTGGGCGTTTAAAAAGTATCTTAGGCCCTATTATCCTTGAAACCTGCAGGAAATAAAAACATAAGGAACTGAATACAAGTTATTTATATTGCTTCTTAAATAGTCTGGTCGTAAATTTAATAGTTATTTAAATATTAGACCATGAGCATACGATTAGGAAACAGCTGCATGAATTGCGAAAGGTTCAAGAACAATTTCTGCACAAAGCATGAAACCAATGTAGGCTACCAGCATACCTGCGATAGTTTCAAAATGAAAGCGGCCATCAAGAACGAACCTAATTGTCTTAACTGCAGTCGGTATCATTCACCAACCTGTGCAAATCCCAACAAGGCAGCTCCTGGAATGCTCTGTAACCACTGGGCTCCCCAGGCTTCAGCTTAGATTAAAGTCTTATCTGCAAGGTTGTATACCAGGTTATAGGTTGTGCCGGAATAATCCCGGGACCAGGATATCCTGTGGCCCTTCTGGTAAAATAGGAATTATTCAAAAGGTTATTGATCCCAGCTTCCAACTTGAATTTACCTAAACTGTAGGATGCTGAAAGATCTACGATACCATACGAAGGGACTTCACCCTCTATACCGCGGTTATTTTCTTCCTTATCTTGCGGAGCATTTGTAGCATCTGTATATTGACTTGATAGATAGGTATACTGAAGCCCGGCCAGGAAATTTCTATATCCAAAATTAAGCCCGGTCTTTAAATTTACTTCCGGAATAAATTCCACTTCATTCCCTTCTACATTGACCTGGTCTGACTGTATATATTCAGATTTGGTAAAGGCTGCATTCACAAAGGCATTCAACTGGTAATCCTCTGCCGCTTCAAAAAAGCTATTTCTTAAGTTCCACTCAGCGAAAGTTTCAAGACCATAAATAAAAGCATCTCCAATGTTACCTCTGAATCTTACCAATCTTCCGGTTTCTTCCAGCTCTCCCTGTGCATTTACTCGTTCTTCTGGTCTTAAGACTTCGCCGATCCTGTCATTATATTTCAAAGCAAAGACACTGGCATCGTAAGAAAGAATATTCTTTAGTCGGCCACGAACCCCCAGATCTGAAGTAAACCCTTCTTCATCACTGATATCTGGATCTACCTGGAAACTTGGGTTCACCACCCTGATATCATTAAAGGTTACCGACCTATAATTCTGAGAGAAATTGGCATAAAGCTCATTGGATGCATTCAAATTATAACTACTTCCCACTCCTAAAAGAATAAAACTTCTTTCGAACTTTCGGTCGTCCTGTATAGTTTCATTCAGCAAGGTATTTTCCGCATTATCTTTAATAATATTCTTATAAAAACCATCAGCTTCGGTATTGATATATTCAAACCTGAAACCTGGAGTTATCGAAAAGTTATTGGTGATGTTGAAAATGTTTTCACCGAAAAATGCAAGGTTTCTGTTAGGAAATTCAAATTCAGACTGTCTTTCATAATCTGGAAATTCAGCACTGGCAAATTCAAAATCAGGACCTGAAGCAGCACTTCCCGGTCCCTGTTGTTGCTGATTTGATGCCTGGTAATATTTGCTTCCCAGCAATAATACCGACTCCTCACCAAAAAGATCATATCTGGTCAATACCCTGGCCTCTGCTCCCCAGTTAGAAAAATCATCTACTAAAAGTTCTCTTGGTTCCTCAGGATCATCGGCCTGTGCAACTCTATTCTGCCTGAAACCCAGAGCTTTTCTGGTTGCATTCAAGCCAAATAAATTAAGACTGAAATCTGTTCTATCAGAAAACTGGTGTTTTAGCTTTACCGCAAAAAGATTCCAGTTAACATCGAACCAGTTTCTTGCACGATTACTATAATCTGGATCCTCATAAAACTGGAAATCTGTTAGGCCTCCCGGTTGCTGAGCCAGATAATCCAGAAAAGTATATTCAAAACTAATATTGGTCCTGTCATTAAATTTCCATCCTAAATGAGCAAAGGCATTCTTCGAATCATATTCTGAATTTGGCCTGAAACCCTCGCCTCCTTTATAGTTATAATAGGTGTAGTAACTGAATTTCCCTACAGTTCCACTTAGACTGTTGAAACTGGTAAAAAGATCATATGAACCAATGGTCTGCCTGGAAACAAGTTCAATTTTTTTATTCGGCACAGGCTCCTTAAATCTGAAATTGATTAGACCTCCAAACTGAGTACCGTATTGCAAAGAAGCCGCCCCACGCACTACCTGTATTTCCCTTAAAGCTTCTGGTGGTGGAGTATAGTAACTTTCAGGATAACCCAGAACATCTGCTGATATATCGTAACCATTCTGACGGGTATTGAAGTTCTGTGTTCGGTTTGGGTCAAGACCGCGTCCACCGATATTCAACTGCAAACCGGCATCACCATTATCATAGATATTTAGTCCAACTACCTGGCTATATATCTGCCTCGCATTGTTAGCTGCGAGGTTTCCAGATACTTTATCCATAAGAACTACCTCACTCTTCTTACCTGCATAAATAGCGGTCCCTTCTACTTTTCGTAATTTTCTAAGCGCAAAGATCTGTTCCCTTCTATTCGTGATCATCACTTCATTTAAACTTTCGGAAAGTGGAGAAAGCTGAAAATTAACTTCGGTATTTTGCTCTATAGTAACCTCACGCTCTTCGATCTGATATTCATAGCTAAAAACCGCAAAAACGTAAGTGCCTTGTTTTAAAGAAGAAACTTCATATTCCCCATTTTCATTAGCCAGGGTTAATTTCCCGGTGGTTTTATTCCATACTTCGGCATTTGGAACAGCCTCAACGGTTGCAGAAGATGTTATTTTACCTGTTAATGAATACTGTGCATTCGCGATCACGGTAAAAAAGAAGAGTATACTAAAGACCTTTAATTTCATCATTAAATGGTAAAATGAATGTTTTATGTTTAAAAGAGTCTGCGAAATTAAGCAAATTAACATCGGGACTTATATAGGGTACGCTTTTTCTCCCATTGAGACCTACATAACTTTCTACGTAAACCTCGATATTCTCATGCCCGTCCTTTCTAAAATGCTCTGCCAGGAAATGTGCGTATTCAAGTATAAAATCTGGTTGAAAAGACATTTGTTTTTCCTGAAATGGCGTTAGAAAATCTGAATTATTCACATAGAATCTCTTTCCGGTTTCGCCATCCACTACTTTAAATTCAGCATATCCCGCTTTCTCCATTAACATCACGCGCCAGGAAAACCTGAAGCCTTCTTCTGTCCAGAATAATTCGCCGGGATATAATAAATACCTCCATGGAAAAAGAATCTGAATAATGAAAAATACAGAGACTACAGTAGTCAATATTTTTCGCTCGATCGGTTTGTAGATCAAAGACAGCTCATTATCAAATTTCCCTTTTCTAATACTAAACCAGCTTGAGATCTTTTGAAGTATCTTATGGTGAACTTTAGGACTGAAGAAAATCAAAGCACTCACAATCATGATATAGGGAAACATCCCGATTGGGAATAAAACCCGGGTCATCACGTGAAAAATGATCACCATAATAAAAGCAAAAAACCGGGATCGCTTCCATAATAAAAGGAATGGAATAAACAGGTCATAAAACATTCCGCTCCAGCTAAAAGCGTATGCAACCCATTCCTGCTGCATAAGTTCTCCAAGAAAAGGAATATCATATTTTGAAGGCAGCCAGATCTTTAATGGCATCGCCCTGAATAACCAGTCTGAATTGATCTTAGCCAACCCTGCATAGAAATAGACAATTCCCAATAATAATTTGATGGAATCTATGCACCAGCGAGGGATTTTTTGAAATGACCGCTTTACATTCTGCCATGCATCTATAGAATAATAAACATTGGCAGGAAGAAAAATCATTAAAAAGCTAAGAATACTTATAAAGTAATAATGATTTAGATAAGTAGTCTTATCTATGAGTTCTATATAAGTAAAACTCAGGAAAAAAGTAATGATCGCTATCCGGTATTTATAACCGATCGCTACAAGAAATGCCGAGATCCCACAGATCACAAAAAGTAAATAGGTGAAATCGCCAAGCGGTTTCACCCATTCAAATCCGTAATAACTAAAATGAAATTTCGGAGTTATATATAATTTTTCGATCCATCCATTCAGCCAGAACCTGATAATACTGGCCAACATCATTATTCCAAAACCTATGCGAAAAACAGCCAGCGGAGCCGCTTCGGTATATGAGTTGAAATATTTAGTGATGGATGATCTCATCTACCACCAACTAATCTCCGTCTGAATCTACGTAGTTTATACTAATTGAAAGCGCCTGTACCATATCTAATTTTAGAAGAACCACCTGTTTTTGGAGTTCATCGTAAGCAGCAAGCATAACTGTATTATCGGTTTCAACCTGGCTTTTTAGACTCGCATTCAATTTTGTTGCCTGAGATTTAATGACGTCAAATTGACTATTAATATCACTGGCAAGATCTTCTCTTTCAAGGAATTCAAGATATTGTTTAAAGCTCTTTCCGGTTTGACCTCCACTAAAAGATTTACCATTAAAGAAATCTATGGTGCTTTGAAGCGCTTTCAAATAAAGATCTTTTGACAAGTTTTCTGAATAATATGCTTCGACATTGATAGGAGAAGGAGTTCCTGTGAATACACCTGAAGGATAACCTATTTTCCCCGAGCGTAAGAAAGCCTCGAAATACATGATGTATTTATTAGTCAACTTATCTACTGAACCTGTGCTTGAAGAACTGGTGTTACTTACAAAGGTATCTCTGTAATCTCCCTGCCATGATGAGTTCACCTCAGCAGTGAGTGAATTAATTCTTTTAGAAACATCTAAAAGATAGTTTCTATAGTTTTCAGATGAATATTTAGCAACGATCTCTGCATTGGTATCTCCAATTCCGTTCAGAAGATAATCCAGAGCCGGGAATCCCTGCTCTTTAAAACTTGACGGCAATTCCAGATTATATGACCCGCTTGCGATCTTATTTTCCACTTCAGAAGCTGCCAGAGGATAAGTATTCAGAAAACGACGGAAATTTACCTCTTCAGCTTTACCAAGGTCAAACATTGCAACCGTTTGGAAATCTATGTAAGAGCTCTCAAACTGATTTCTTAAAGCAACCAGATTTTCTTCAGTTGGATCTGCTGTAAAAGCTACCGTAAGATCTTCCAATTGCTGAGTAGAACTTTTAAAATTACTGAAAGCTGGTACGATAATATTATCTGCCCAGTTTTCAAGCATTGCTCCACGATCAAAAGAATTGGTTTCTCCTCCTCCGTCTGTACCTGGCCCGTCATCTTCAGTAGAACAAGCGGTGAAGACGAGGGATGCGATCAATAAAATTTTTGAAATCCTTATCATAGATATAAATATTAAGAGCCGGAGCAGATAAATATCTTACTCCGGCTAATTGTTTTATTCTGCTGCTTCTGCAACACTAAAGTCAAATGCCGCGGCAATTTCTTCAGAAATACTATCCAGTGTTTCAGGAGTTACATCCCAAAATCCGTTTCCTTCTAACAATTGCTCTGTAAACATGTCTACTTTTTCTTTAGACAGGTATGGCATGTTAGTGCCCGGCTTATTTGTAAATCTTAAACTGTAAATGAACCCGAAACCTTCAGATAGATCATGAAAAGCTCCACCAAAATCGTTGGCTGCAAGAGCATTTTTTCCTGCTTGCATATAATAAATTGCTCTTATCCCAATTATTTCAGATATATTCTCTCTAATGATCGCTACCTGTTCATCACGGGTTTGGTAATCACCAGCTACAATGGCCGCACGACCTGTTTTGAAGGCTTCAAAAGTTTCTTCGGCAATACCTGCAAAATCCTCATCTCCCTCAACTCTTCCCATATACTTGAAAAGCAGGTTATCTTCATTATCACCTAAAGCAGAATTTGGATCTTCTGAAGGAATGGAAGGATCTCCATACAAGTATCCGTATGCTTCGTCCCATTTATGCTCCATTGTGGTGTAAACTTTACCTTCTTCAACTATCTTCTGATCATTATTCGTGCGATTATCGCCTTCATCAAGAACAGCGCTAGACAAATAGTTATTTAACATTTGGTCTACCACAAGTCCACCAATTAGACTTTTGGCGAAAGCCTGATTCATTTCAAGACCTTTGGAATCCACATAACGAACCGCATCACCATCGGCGATCTGACCGGCTTGCCCAGCCTCGGCCAATTTATCCTTACTAGAAGCAACTTCGTTCATTTGAACAGTGATCCAGTTATCAAAATCTGCCTTTATTTCAGCGCTCTCCACATTATTTGTAGAGAAGTAAAGCTTAGAAGCTGCTACTTTAGATTTTACACTTTTTGAAGATTCGTTAAGACTTGCATTTGAGAATGGATCATTCTCGTTCGTGAACATATTTAATAATAATTCTTCTGAGGCATTATCAAAATCGGTGAAATTTGATAATAACTCTGAAGTCATTTGCAGTCTGGCTGTTTGACCATCGTAGCTCACGGTAGAACTATTATCTCTTTCGAATGTATAATTTGCGGGAATTTCAATTTCGTTTCCTCCGGGGGTAGGAGTATCATCTGAAGTACATGAAACTAAGGTTAGACCTCCTATCATCGCTGAAAATAACAGCTTTCTCATATTAGCTTATTTAGACTAGTTTAAAATAATTTCCGGCAGCAAATATAAAAACCCGCTTTTGTTGCAGCAAGTTTATTTAGATTAATTTTAAATAACTTTTTCCAATAGTAATATCAAAAGCCATAATTGTTTTTAATAGCGAGGTTCGATAACTGGATAAATCTGGAGAGAAATTCTGGGTAAAATAATACATCTTAAACCCTTGCATAACTGAAACTGAAGTATCTCAAACTTCAAACTTACTAAAGAGACAAAAAGAAAGAAAATCTATAGAACTGATCCTATTTCTGCTTAATTTACACCTTAAACAAGAAAGTTAATGATACGCCTGAAAGATTTTAGAAGCTTCATTATAGGCTGATTCAAAACTGGTCATTTTAATATTCGTATCTGCTTTGGCTGCATTAAAATAGGAAAGCATACGTTCTGAAGGCATATTCCCGGTAAGTTCATCTTTCGCCATAGGGCAACCGCCAAATCCCTGGATAGCTCCGTCAAATCTATGACAACCCGCCTTATACGCAGCATCTATTTTCTCATGCCATTTTGAAGGTGTAGTATGCAAGTGGGCTCCAAATTCAATATTTGGATATTTTGGAATAAGGTTGGAAAACAGGTAGTCTATAATTTCAGGCGTTGAAGTACCTACGGTGTCAGATAAAGAAAGGATCTTCACCCCCATCGCCGAAAGTTTTTCGGTCCACTCCCCTACGATCTCAACATTCCAGGGATCTCCGTATGGATTCCCGAAGCCCATACTTAAATAAGCCACTACTTGCTTATCGGTCTCATGGGCTATATCAAGGATCTCCTGAAGCACCTCAACAGATTCTGCTATGGTCTTATGGGTATTACGCATCTGGAAGTTTTCAGAAATTGAAAACGGATAGCCCAGATAACCTATTTCCTGAAACTTTGAAGCGTCCTCTGCTCCACGGGTATTTGCAACTATTGCAAGAAGTTTACTACTAGTCTTAGAAAGATCAAGCATTGAAAGCACCTCAGCCGTGTCTTTCATTTGAGGAATTGCTTTTGGCGATACAAAGCTTCCAAAATCGATGGTATCAAAACCGCATCTTAGCAAAGACTGAATGTACTGAGCCTTTTTCTCGGTAGGAATAAATTCCCTGATACCCTGCATAGCGTCCCTCGGACATTCGATTAGTTTTACTTTCGCCATATGGCCAAAGATAGCATTTTAGGGAAAATTGAAAAAGAATATAGTTTTATTGATAATATTAAATTTCAATACTGGTTTTTAGAATTCAGACTATAGATTCCTTAGCCGGTCAAAGAAGTATAAGGACCGCAATAACTATAAATATTACCACCTGCATCCATTTTAAAAACCTACCAGATCCCGGATGGGATTTAATATAAACAGATATCTTATTAGCAAGAATAGCAACCAGGCTGAATATTAGCAGTGCCTGCAACATGAAAACAAATCCCAGTATATAGAATTGAAGTATTGTATTCCCATCTGGTTCCCAAAGGAAACCGGGAAAAAAGGCCAGGAAAAAAATTCCCACTTTAGGGTTAAGTACATTCATAATAAATCCCCGCCTGAATAAGCCGATTAAATTTTTATCACGAATTACTTCCGAAGAAAAGGCGATATCGGGATCGCTCTTGTACACCTGCCAGGCCAGGTATAATAGGTATACCGCACCAAGAATCTTTATGAAAAGAAAGATATTATCAGATTGCTTGATAATGGCTGAAACCCCAAAAGCAACCAGGCTGGTATGTATCAATATTCCGCTAACCAGTCCTAAAGCGGTAACTATTCCTTCTCTGGCTCCATTAGCTATAGACCTTACCAAAACATAAATAATATCGGGCCCCGGTGAAAAGGTTAGAAGAATGGAAGCGGTTAAAAAAGGAATTAGCTGCTCTAACATAAATTAAAGCCCTTTTTCCAGTATTTTTTTATTGATTGCCTTGATTAGTGCCGGGCCTTCATATATAAAACCCGTATAAAGCTGCACCAGACTGGCACCGGCTTCAAGCTTTTCTATGGCATCTTCAGCAGTATGGATTCCGCCAACTCCAATTATCGGGAAAGCCTTCCCGCTTTTTTCTGAAAGGAATCTGATCACCTCGGTAGACCTTTTAGTAAGAGGTTTACCACTAAGACCTCCCATTTCATCCTTATTTTCAGATTTAAGACCTTCACGGGAAATAGTGGTATTGGTAGCGATCACCCCGGCGATATTTGTCTCCTTCACGATTTCGATAATATCCAATAATTGCTCATCGGTAAGATCTGGAGCAATCTTCAATAAGATCGGTTTCGGATTTACTTTCTGCTCATTTCTCTGCTGAAGCGTATTTAGAAGATCCTTTAAAGGTTCCTTATCCTGCAGTTCTCTAAGGTTTGGTGTATTTGGCGAACTTACATTCACCACAAAATAGTTTACATGATCAAATAAAGCCTCAAAGCTGTATAAATAATCATCCTTGGCCTTTTCATTCGGCGTGATCTTGTTCTTACCAATATTCCCTCCAATTAGAACATCTTTATTCTTCTTAAGACGCTCAACCATTTCTTCAACCCCGTGATTATTGAAGCCCATTCTATTTATAATAGCGAAATCTTCTTTTAATCTGAAAAGCCGCTGTTTTTCATTTCCAGGTTGTGGCTTTGGAGTAACCGTACCTACCTCGACAAAACCAAATCCAAGAGCTGAAAGTTCATTGAACAACTTAGCATCCTTATCAAAACCAGCGGCAAGGCCTACCGGATTCTTGAATTTTAAACCAAAAACCTCTCGTTCCAGTCTTTTATCTTCCATTCCAAATTTAGATCTCAGGAAAGATAACGCTCCAGGAATTTTACAGAATCTTCTTAAAAAGTTGAAGGTAAAATAGTGAACCTCTTCAGGATCAAATTTAAAAAGTGCAGGCCTAATTAGGGATTTATACATTGCTGTAGGTTTTCGCAAAAGTAATTGAATTTCCTGAAAATTGAAGCCCTGGCGCATTTCAATTCTTAAGTCAGCAAGAAATAAAGAGTCTGTCAAAAAAGCTATTTTCTTCAACCGAATTTGTTTCAGTGGAAGCATTTTAAGCTTTAATGACAGACTCTATTCTATAATTAATATTAATTCAGGTTAATGCTCACCCTGGCAAAAAGGAAACGCCCCGCAATTCCAAATTGCTGTGCTCTTCTCGACCAGTCGAATCTACCATCACTTCGGTTTCCGAATTCCGGTTCTGCTCTATCTGGATAAATATCGAAAATATTATTTGCACCTACAGTTAAGGTTAAGGCATCTGTCGCTTTATATCCAACAGATAGGTCGGTCACAATCTTGGAGCTGAATACCTGCTGATTAGCTAGGATTGTAGAAGCCTCGGTAACTTCCCCAAAATATACGTTTCTCAGGAAAACATTGAAGGCTCCCGCTGAAAGACTATTGGTAAGATTTACTTTAGTCCTCGGCACTGCTTCTTCCAGGTATACCCGGCTATCTTCAGGAAAATAAGTATCTACCAGTCCTGCTCTTTCAAGAACCTCGGAAGCATTAATATCTCCCACCTGCTGGGTCTTGGAAAGTGTAGCCGCAAGATCTGACTTCAAACTCACATTATCATTAAAAATAGCCTGTTGCGTCAACACAATATCCAATCCTTTAGACTCTGTATCTATCGCATTTGCAAAGAATGAAGCTGCAGTTGCATTAGCCTGGGCCAGAAGGTTATCTAATTCAGAACCTGTACCCGGGCCGCTGAACTGCCCGGTATAAACGATACGATCATCTATGGCTACGAAATATCCATCCACCGTAAGAGACAAGTTAGCATCAGGGATCTTAGCAGTAAAACCAAGACTTATACTTTGTGACGTTTCTTCTTTCAACTGCGGAATTCCCAATAGTTGTGCAGGCCTGCTATCATTAGAGAAAGTACCTACTTCCTGTGGATTCCCTTCATTATCAAAGATCGTGGAAGTTGAATTAAAATATAACTGGTGTAAGGAAGGTGCCCTGAAACCAGTGTTTACAGCTCCCCTTATATTGATATCATCGGTTAATTTGAACCTGGAAGAAAACTTGAAATTCAAAGTCGACCCAAAATCAGAATAATCTTCAAATCTCGTAGCAAAGGTTGCCAGAAATCTTTCACTAAAATCCAGTTCCATGTCAAAATAGCCAGCAATACTGCTTCGTTCTCTGGATAATTCATTTTTAGGACTGAATCCCGGGAAAACCTGAGATCCTCCAGGTCTGGCATTTCCGAAGAAATCTGTGGCCGGATCCTGATCTGCCCTGGTCACTACATCTCCGTTTTGAGTGTACTGTTCATAAGAAGCCCGCTCTCCTGCAAATATCTCGTAATTTTCAAACCTGTGCTCTGCTCCAAAAGCCACGTTTAGGCCAAGAAAAACTTCATCAAAAAACTTGCTCACATCCAAGTTGGTGGTATTCTGTAAAAATGAAAACCCACCGGCATCAAAGGATGTTGGACTTGCACGTTGCAAGGAAGCATTTGAAGTATTACTAATAAAGTACTGGAATTCATTCATCCCCCAGGTATTACTAAAATCTATTTCCCAATCACTTATTTGCCCTCTAACTCCAACAGCAATAGATTGATCTTTAATTTTAGAGTTTATTTCAGGTAAAAAACCGTTTATATAAATTGGAGTGTAAGTACGGCTTTGGTTTGGCAACCTATAGAATCCGGCTGAATTACCTCTTCGCGAGCTCATTCCCGCAAAGGAGTATAATTCCGTTCCCTCGTCATCTAAAGGAAGAGACATATTCGTAAAAAACCTACCTCCTCTTAGTGCAGACTGCCCTACACGCATATTGAAATCTGTCCGGTCAAGACCACGGGCATTTAATTCGTCTTCTGTAACATTCAAACCTAAGAGATCCTGTAACGCTTCCCTGTCTGGCGCGTTACTTATGTCGTTCTGAAATTCACTACTGAAGTAAGAAACATCCTGAGCGAAATCCTTGATCTGTTCATCTGATAAAAAAGCAATATCTGCCCCGTTATTGGCAGCGCGATATTCAATAGCATTATAGGCATTAAAGATCTCTCCTTCCCATTCTTTCATCCTGTTATAGTCTTCTCTATAATCAAAATCACCCGCAAAGCTCACGTAGCCCCCTCTTTCTCCAAGGGAAATACCATAACTGGCAGCAACGTTAATGGTTTCACCATCAACTCCGCCGGTTTGCTCATTGGCATTTTTAGAGAAATTTGCGCCCGTAGTGACATTAAAACTTAATTCGTTGGTTTGATCCAGTAATACAATATTGATCACCCCTGCAATGGCATCAGAACCGTATTGGGCTGCCGCACCATCACGTAGAACTTCTATCCGCTTAATAGCTGAAGCCGGGATCGCATTTAGATCTGTTCCCACACTACCTCTACCAAAGGTTCCATTCACATTCACCAAAGATGAATTATGCCTTCTTTTTCCATTTATCAAAACCAGAACCTGATCTGGTCCCAGGCCTCGCAAGGATGCCGGGTCAATATGGTCTGTCCCGTCAGAAATTGTCTGGGTATTTGAGGTAAAGGACGGTGCTACATAATTAAGCATCTGGTTAAGGTTTACCTGCGGTACGGCAACGGTCATTTCCTGCACATCCAGTACATCTATAGGCACCGTGGATTCAACAACGGTCCTGCTACGGCTTCTTGATCCTACCAGAACCACTTCTCCCAGGGCCATACCTGAAACCATGGTTACATTGATCTCCTGGCGATCTATGAGGACCTCCCGCGCATCATACCCCACAAAGGTAAAGACCAGGGTTTGTCCTAATTCAGCCTCCAGGGAATATTTTCCGTCAAAATCTGTACTGGTTCCTCTGTTGGTATCTTTAATTGCGACTGTAACCCCTCCAAGAGGTTCAGAATTTTCATCAAGGACAGTTCCCGTAATGGTTTGCATCTGCGCCTGCCCTATACAACAAAAGAAAAACGATAAAATTAACAAGTAATAATTTTTCATATTTAATCGGTTTGTTTTCTCTAATATACCCTTATTATTTTAGGAATACATAAACATTTGTTTAGTAATCAGTCACTTACACATAAATTAAGTGTTGAAATATGCTAGATTTAACCTATTTCTATTTTAAATTAACCTTGAAATTTGACTTACATTTTTGCAAAGTTTCACTAAAAATGTTATCAGTTTTTAAATAAGTTTAAGGAAAAGAAAAACCTGATAATTTATATTTGCTATACCTAATCGTTCAACAAAAAACAGGGCGGTTTTCTCAAAAAAATTTTAAGAATGATCAATAAGGAAAGGCTTACCAATAAGTTCATCAGTTACGTCAAGATCGATACCCAAAGCGATCCCAAAAGTGAATCAACACCTAGCACCGAGAAGCAATGGAATCTTGCCAACAAACTGGTAGACGAATTAAAGGAAATAGGTCTAGAGGAAGTGACTATAGACGAAAATGCATATGTCATGGCAACCTTACCCGCAAATGTACCACATGAGGTGCCTGTGATAGGTTTCGTTTCTCATTTTGACACTACCCCTGATTTTACTGGGACTAATGTAAACCCCCAGATCATCAAAAATTATGATGGGAAGGATATCGTTCTGAATAAAGAAAAGGACATAATCCTGTCACCAGATTATTTTGAAGACCTGAATGAATACAAAGGTCAGACTCTAATCACTACCGATGGAACTACATTATTGGGTGCAGACGATAAGGCCGGCATCACTGAAATTATGATGGCCATGGAATATTTGGTAGACAACCCGGAAATTCCACATGGGAAAATTCGTGTATGTTTTACTCCAGATGAAGAAATTGGCCGTGGTGCACATAAATTCGATGTAAAGAAATTCGGCGCAGAGTGGGCTTATACAATGGATGGTAGCCAGATCGGCGAACTGGAATATGAAAACTTCAATGCAGCACAGGCTGTTGTAAAAGTTTCAGGAAAAAGTGTTCACCCAGGTTATGCCAAAGACAAAATGGTGAATAGCATGTATATCGCCCAGGATTTCATTAATTCTTTACCAAGAATGGAAACTCCCGAGCACACCGAAGGAAGGCAAGGGTTTTTCCATTTAAGCAGCATACAGGGTGATGTGGAAGAAACCGTACTTGAATATATTATTCGTGATCACGATAAAACCCATTTTGAGGCGCGGAAACAAATGATGCAGGACCTGGTGAGCGACATCTGTTCTCAATATGAAAGGGATTGTATAAGTATCGAGATCAAAGATCAGTATTTTAATATGCGGGAAAAAGTAGAACCCGTAATGCATATAGTAGACCTGGCTAAAAAAGCTATGGAGGAGGTAGATGTAAAACCAATACTTAAGCCAATTAGAGGGGGAACCGATGGCGCCCAATTAAGTTTTATGGGATTGCCTTGTCCGAATATTTTTGCAGGTGGACATAACTTTCATGGTAAATATGAATATGTGCCTGTTGAAAGCATGCAGAAAGCCACTGAGGTTATTGTAAAATTAGCTGAACTTACCGCTAAAAAGTATGAGTAATTTTTAATCTTTAGATCATGCCGGTAAAAAGTGTTGAAGAATATATTTCATGTCACTCCTACTGGGAGGAAGAATTAAGACAGCTTCATGAAATGATACTGACTACAGAGCTGGAGTCCACTATTAAATGGGGAGCACCTGTTTATACATTGGAGGGTAAAAATGTAGTAGGCATTGGCGCATTTAAAAATCACTTAGGACTATGGTTCTTTAATGGTGCTTTATTAATGGAAAATATAGCCATGCTAATAAATGCACAGGAAGGAAAGACCAAGGCCTTAAGACAGATCAAGTTCGAGAAGGGAGATAAAATAAATACGTCGCGCCTTTTGCCCTATATTCAAGAGGCAATTCAAAATCAGAAAGAAGGCATAGAGATCAAACCAGTTAAAGTAAAAACACTGGTTATTCCTCCAGAATTATCTAAAGCGCTTACCATGGATAAAGATCTGGAAAGATGTTTCAATGATCTTACACCTGGAAAACAACGGGAATATGCAGGTCATATTTCTGAAGCAAAGAGAGAAGTCACCCGGCAAAGTCGATTGGAAAAGATCATCCCGATGATCAAGAGCGGCATTGGCTTAAATGATAAGTACAAAAACTGTTAAATAAAAAAAGCAGCTGTTTTCAGCTGCTTTTTTCTTTTCAATAAATTTCTTATTTACTTCTTTTCCTTTACAGGTTCATTGAGTTTCTGACTCATCTCCATTGAAATTGAAGAACGGTCGAAAGTAATTTTTCCTGCTCCGGTTTCAATTATCACCGAATTATTCTTTTCGCTAAAATCAACGATCTTACCGTGCATACCACTTTTGGTAACTATACGATCTCCTTTTTTGAGCTCGGCGGCAAAATTCTTTTCCTGTTTAGCTTTTTTCATTTGTGGGCGTATCATAAAAAAATACACTACCACAAACATTAAAATAATTGGTGCAAACTGTGTTAATTGATCCATATATGCTTTTAGCTAGCGTTTTCGTCAGCTTCTACAAAAGCTTTGATTTTAATTTGTTCTTTTCCTGATTCTGTATTTGCAGATACAGTAACTGTCTTAGTAACCTGGCCATTTCCAGATCCATTAAACTTCACTAACATCTCGCTTGATTCTCCTGGAGCGATAGTTTCATTTTTAGGATAAGTTGGAACGGTACAACCACAAGAACTAGATGCATTAGTGATTACTAATGGCGCATTTCCTGTATTTGTAAATTTAAATACATGCTCTACTGAAGTTCCTTTGGCGATATTACCGAAATCGAATTCAGATTCTTCAAAAGTGATCTCAGGATATTGAGTTTCCTGTGCGTCACGTTCAGCAGAAGCCTCTACGTTCTCAGCTTTTACCTTATCTGAAGCGTTATCTTTACATCCGGTGAACAGCATCGCCCCTACTGCTGCAAACATTAAAATTGTTTTTTTCATGGTGAAGTTATTTTGTTAAATTTCTAATTGATAAAAATAATAAAAATTCTGAACTACATTAGTCCTCTTCCGGTTTTATTTAGCTTATCCTCTGTTTGATATTCCTTGGATAATTTGTCCAGTACACCGTTGATAAAAATGCTACTTTTTGGAGTACTGTATTCCTTCGCAATTTCAAGATATTCATTGATAGTAACCTTTACCGGAATACTGGTAAATTTTAAAAATTCGCAGATAGCCATTTTGATAAGAACCATATCTACTTCAGCGATCCTATCCTTATCCCAGTTTGGTGTTTTACCAAGCATTTCTTCGGCCAGATCATCGTCATTCAAATAGGTTTTTCTAAAAAGTTTGATCGCGAACTCTTTATCTTCCTCATTTTTGAAAAGCTGAGTGATCTTCTTTTCTCTACCAGTAGATTCCTTTAGCTTCTGTAAAAATTTCAGGATGGCCGTATTTACCAGTGGAAGGTCATCCAGCCAGGTCAGCTTTTTATCTTCCAGGTAATCATAAAGCTTGTCGTTAGGAGCTATGATCTCTTTGAAAATATGGATAATGAACTTTTTATCTTCCTTGAAATCCCGGTCACGAGTTTCCATATACTCTTCGTAAGCTGCACTGTTCCTTACCTCGTTCCAGATAATAGCCACATATTCATCGTCCTGTTTCCAATGGTTGATCTTATGCTTTTCCAGGGCATTCTGGAGGCTTTCGTTCTCATTAAGGATCTGGAAGATCTGATTATCCACAAATTTGCGGTTGGGATCTTTCTCTTCGCTGGTAGCTAAATGTTTTTGTTGGGATTTTTCTAAATAGGATTCTGCATGTTCTCTTAATTCGGTGATCAGACTAATTTGAAGCAGAAACAGGTCATACATTTCCTGCATACTCTTGATCAGGAATTTTTCTTCGGTAGCAAGGTTATCATTCTGGCTTTGGCTAAAGGCATATAGCGACTGCATTACTTTAACCCTGATATGTCTTCTTGTCAACATAATTGTAAAAGAACTTTTAGAAAATTAGAAAGGGCGAAAGCATTCACTTTCGCCCTGCAAAAATATCAATAAATTAGAACTGACTAATTTAAATTTTGATTTTTTCTGTCCTCAATTCTTTGTCTTGCTATTTGCAAGGCAGCAAAATGAGTAGTTATATCATCCTTAGACGCTTTCTCAAGAATTCTAAGGGTTGTGTTATATATATTTTCAGTTTTACGCATGATCTCCTGCCTGTCGTAGTTCTCAAGTTCTGCATAAACATTAATGATCCCACCTGCATTTATTAAGAAATCTGGAGCGTATACGATGCCTTTTCTCTGAAGGATCTCTCCATGAGAAACCTCATCTGCCAACTGATTATTAGCAGCTCCTGCAATGATATCCACTTTTAGTCTGTGGATAGTATCATCATTAATAGTTGCACCTAAAGCACACGGCGCATAAATATCTACATCTGCTGAATAAATATCTCTGGCAGTGAAAATATGAGCACCATACTTCTTACTTACTTCTTCCAGACGTTCTTCGTTGATATCGCTAATAAAAACCTCAGCGCCATCACCTGTAAGATACTCAACAAGAGTTTCACCTACATGGCCAATTCCCTGTACCAGTACTTTTTTACCTTCAAGATCATCTGTCCCATACTTGAATTTTGCAGACGCCTTAATCCCCATAAATACTCCGTAAGCGGTAATAGGTGACGGGTTACCAGCTCCACCTTTAGATTCTGAGATCCCGGTCACATAAGGAGTTACCTCTCTTACGATGTCCATATCTGAAGTTTCCATTCCTACATCTTCTGCAGTGATATATTTACCACCAAGAGAATGAACAAATTCACCAAATCTTTTCATAAGCGCCGGAGTCTTGTCTTTCTTGGCATCTCCAATGATCACCGCTTTTCCTCCTCCAAGATTCAAACCGGTAATTGCACTTTTAAAAGTCATACCTCGGGAAAGACGAAGAACATCGTTCACCGCTTCCCATTCACTGGTATAATTCCACATTCTGGTACCTCCCAGGGCAGGTCCTAAAACAGTGTTATGAATACCAATAATTGCCTTTAAACCTGTATCTTTGTCGTTGCAAAAAACGATTTGTTCGTGTTCGTCAAACGACACTTGTCCGAATACCGGAGCAGACTTTTTTAGTTCATTTGCATTTAGAACGTCAACTTGCATAGTTTGTTGATTTTTAAATTTTTCAGATTTTGAATTTGATCAAAAATCCACCGCAAAAATAATAATATTTTAAAAAACAAGGATTTAAAACGTGTTAAATTACAGAATCCTCAATTAAGCCAAAATCCTCTGAATGAAAAACCTTCAGCATCTCAATAAATATTTTTATAAATACAAATGGAAATTATTAATTGGTCTGGTAATCACTATCGCTGCCAGGATCTTTGCCATATATTATATTCCTCTTATTGGTAAAAGTACCATCATCATTGAAAAATATATCAATGGTACCGTGACCGATATTTCTACGGTGAAAAACGAACTTGCATTTAATATTTTGCTTATTGTTGGAACGACTCTTATTTCAGCATTTTTCACCTTTCTAATGCGGCAAACCTTTATTGTAGTTTCCAGGCATATGGAATATGATCTCAAAAATGAAGTTTTCCAACATTATCAGGATCTTTCACTTAATTTCTATAAGAAGAACCGCACCGGGGACCTCATGAACAGGATCAGTGAAGATGTGTCAAAAGTGAGGCTTTACCTGGGTCCTGCGATTATGTATAGTGTAACTACATTTACCTCTACTATCGTGGTTTTGATATTCATGCTTAAAGCCGCTCCCGCGCTTACTCTATATACGGTCATTCCATTGCCTATTCTTTCTTTTGCCATATATAAATTGAGTGTAGCCATCCACCAGCGAAGTACGGTAGTACAGCAGTACCTTTCCCGACTGAATACTTTTACCCAGGAAAGTTTTAGCGGAATTGCCGTGATCAAATCCTATGGAATAGAGCCTCAGACCAATTCCAATTTCACTGAACTTTCAAACGGAAGCCGTGATAAGAATATCGACCTGGTAAAAGTTCAGGCCTTCTTTTTCCCATTGATGGTCTTGCTCATTGGTATTAGTAACATCATTGTTATTTACGTTGGTGGTAGAAAGATCATTTCCGGTGAGATCGAGAATATTGATGTCCTGGTGGAATTCATTTTATATGTAAATATGCTTACCTGGCCGGTGGCATCTATAGGTTGGGTTACTTCACTGGTACAACAGGCCGAAGCTTCCCAGGAAAGGATCAACGAATTTCTTAGTGAGAAGCCAGAGATCACCAATCCAAAATCTGAACCTGATACCGTTAATGGCACCATAGAGTTCAAGAATGTAAGTTTCACCTACGACGATACGAATATTACCGCTTTAAAAAATGTTTCATTCAAGGTAAGTAAAGGGGAAACGCTGGCGATCATAGGTAAAACAGGTTCGGGTAAATCCACGATCCTGGAATTGATAGGTAGATTATATGATATAGACCAGGGAGAGATCCTTATCGATGAGCGTAATATTGAATCTCTGAATCTGGAAAGCCTCAGGGAAAGCATTGGTTATGTGCCACAGGATGCATTCCTGTTCAGCGATAGCATCAGGAATAATATTAAATTCGGAAAGACCGATGCCACAGAAGAAGAGATCATAACTGCTGCTAAAAATGCTTCGGTCCATAAGAATATTATGGGCTTCAGCAAAGGATATGATACTGTTCTTGGCGAAAGAGGGATCACTCTTTCTGGCGGACAAAAGCAACGTGTATCTATCGCCAGGGCCATAATCCACGATCCTGAGATCCTACTCTTTGACGATTGCCTTTCAGCAGTAGATACAGAAACCGAGGAAGAGATCCTGAATAATCTATTCGAGATCACTAAAGACAAAACCACCATCATTGTAAGCCATAGAATTTCTTCAGCCAAGAATGCCGACAAAATTATTATCCTCGAGGACGGGCAAATAGTCCAGAAAGGTACACACCAACAGTTATTGGACAGCCCGGGATATTATAAAGAATTGTACGCAAAACAGCTAAATGAAAAAGAAATGTGAAAATATTTTGTTAGATGTTAAAATTTTTTAGATTTTTGGACTCGACAATAACAAACCATTAAAGAATCTATTTATATGAGCGACAAGGGAATGATGGAGAAAGAAGAAATATTCTCTAAAGTTTTAAGAGCGGGAAGAAGAACTTACTTTTTCGATGTGAGATCAACTCGTGCTGATGATTATTACCTTACAATCACCGAAAGTAAAAAGTTTACGAATGACGACGGTTCGTTCTACTACAAGAAACACAAGATCTACCTTTATAAAGAAGATTTTGATGGATTTAGAGAGATCCTCGAAGAGATGACCAACTTCATCATCAATGAAAAAGGTGAAGAAGTAATTAGTGAACGTCATCAAAAAGATTTCAAGAAAGAATATGATGATGATAACGACAATGAAAATGCTCAAAAATCATCTACTGCTGAGAAATTTACAGACGTAAGTTTCGACGACATATAAGAAACAATTACTATCAGCTATTTTAAACCGTCCCTTTCAGGACGGTTTTTTTTATCTTAGACTTTCCAAAATAATTGCAATGCGATACATTTTTAGCTTTCTATTACTCTTTTCATTTACATGTGCACAGGCTCAACAGGAAGACATCACTTTAGATTATTACCTGCCAGAGAATATAACCTTGAATCCCGATATTCCAACTCCACAGGAAGTAGTTGGTTTCGTTCCAGGTGAATGGCATGTAAGTCATGATCGCTTACTCATGTATATGCATAAACTGGCAGATGCTTCTCCACGTGTACAGATAGAGAACAGAGGATTTACTTATGAAGGCAGGCCATTGGTTTTGCTAACCATATCTTCAGAAGAGAACCTCGCAAATCTAGGGGAGATTAGAAAACAGCATATTTCTTTGGTAGAAAAGAATTCTGAAAATTTGAATATAGATGAAATGCCTGTAGTTCTCAACCAGGGTTTTTCTATTCACGGTAATGAAGCCAGCGGTTCTAATGCGGCATTGCTATATGCCTATTACCTTGCTGCTGCAGAAGGCGACAAAATTGAAGAAACGCTGAAGAACTCTATCATTCTGTTGGACCCGGCTTTTAATCCTGATGGCTTACAAAGATTCGCCTACTGGGCAAATACAAATAAAAGTAAAAATATAAATCCAGATCCTCAGGATAGGGAATATAATGAGGTTTGGCCCGGCGGGCGTACAAACCACTACTGGTTCGATATGAACCGCGACTGGTTACCAGTTCAATTACCAGAGTCACAGGCGAGAATAGAAACTTTTCATAACTGGTACCCAAACATCCTGACAGATCATCACGAGATGGGATCAAATTCCACTTTCTTTTTTCAACCCGGAATTCCTTCGAGAACACATCCACTTACTCCTCAACTGAATCAGGATCTTACCAAGGAGATCGGGACTTATCACGCCGAAGCTCTTGATGAGATAGGTTCCCTGTACTATACCGAGGAGAATTATGATGATTTCTACTACGGAAAGGGATCTACCTTTCCCGACATTAATGGTAGTGTGGGAATCTTATTTGAACAGGGAAGTTCTCGTGGGCACGCGCAGGAAACTGAAAACGGACTCCTCACTTTTCCATTTACCATCAGGAATCAGTTTACCGCAGCACTCTCCACTCTGGAAGCAGCGCAACAAATGAGAAAAGACCTTTTAAATTATCAACGGAAATTCTTTAAAGATTCGCGTAAGACAGCTTCCACTGGAGCTTACGCATTTGGTAGCTCTAAGGATCCGGTTAGCGCCTATAAACTGGCCGAGATCCTGAAAAGACATAAGATCGAAGTACATGAAGTAGAAAAAGATTTCACTCAGGATGGAGAAAACTTTAAGAAAGGTTCCGCCTATATCGTTCCTAAAGATCAAAGACAGCATAAACTTTTAAAGGCGATGTTCGAGAGAAGAACCGAATTCAGGGACAGTCTTTTTTATGATATTTCTGCATGGACTTTTCCTCTCGCTTTTAATCTGGATTTCCTGGAAGATTCATCCATGAAAAATGCCGGTGAAAAAATAGACGATCTTAAAATGCCAGTTCCAGAACCACCTACGGAAAGTGATTATGCCTATTTACTTAACTGGAACAATTATATGGCTCCTAATGCGCTGAACCAGATCCTTGAAAAAGGGCTTCGAGCTAAGGTAGCTATGGAAGATTTCAGAATAAACGGAACAACCTACGGGCATGGTACCATCATGATACCAGTTCAAAATCAAAAATTAGAGAACAGTGAACTTTTTGAATTCCTAAAACAGGTTTCCAGAGATAGCGGAGTTGAAATTTCAGCAATAGAAACCGGGATGACCCTCGGAATAAACCTGGGAAGTAACCAGTTCAGAGGTTTGAAACCTCAAAAGGTCGCGCTTATCGTTGGTGGCTCTATTACTCCGTATGATGCGGGGGAGATCTGGCATTTATTCGATCAGCGATATAATATGAAGATCACCAAACTGGATGTTAGTGACCTTTCGGGGACAGATCTAAGTAAATACACCGATATTATTTTGCCGTCTTCCTGGGGCAGCGGGATAGATAAAGAACATGCCTCTAAATTAAAAAAATGGACTAAAGATGGCGGCACCCTTATCGCATACAGGAATGCAGTAAACTGGATGAAGAAAAATAACTTTATAGAATTTGAAACCAAAAAGAATGAACTAACCGCAAAAGACATAAGTTTTGGAGATCGTGGAGATTTTAAAGGCGCCCAGGGTATTGGAGGGGCTATTTTTGAAGTGAAACTGGATAGAACCCATCCAATTGCCTTTGGCTATGATGACGATAAGATCGCAATGTTCAGGAATACCACGATTTTTATGGAAGCCGATGAACAAAGCTATAACAACCCAATTCAGTATACCGAAAACCCTCTTTTAAGTGGATATATAAGTAAACAAAACCTGGATTCTATTGCCAGCACTGTGCCATTTAAACATAAAAGCCTTGGTAAAGGAGAAGTCATGTTATTTACAGACAATACAAATTTCAGGGCTTTTTGGTATGGGACCAATAAATTATTGATGAATGCCATATTCTTTGGAGAAGAAATGTAGTACCCATAGTTTAGGGAAATTTTAGGAGTCTTGTACGTAAATTGAATAACTTTGTAGAAGACTAAAAGCTTAAATAAAAGTCCGGAAGTCTTTTCCGGACTTTTTAAGTTTTAAATTCATCCTTCTGTATGCTAAAAACTACTTTTCAGTGAAATTTTCAGGATTTAGAAGCTGGCTGAAAAATGAGAGGTTTTTAACTTACCTCAATCGGTTTTCATTCCTTTTAAGCCTAATTACCATTTTGGTCGCCTTGTACGACCTTGGTTTTCGGCATATGCAGAGAGAAGAAGAACAGCTAAACCATTTCTATTTTGGAGCTTTGATAATTGGGGTGGTTGCAATTTTGCTTCGGTATTTTTTATTCAGGGTTCATTTCAGATTAAAAGTCAGGATCTTCGATACGGTATTAGGCGCTCTATTTGGATTTCTTATTATCATAAAAATTGATGGAGTCCTGGAGAGTTTTCCATTCCTGGAATTCATGAATAAGATGGTATATCTCTATCTCGCTGCGCTTATATATTTCATCAGGGAATTCTCTACCGTAGAATTCAACTTTAAAAATCAATACCTTAATCCGGCACAATTATTCATTACCAGTTTCCTACTTATCATACTGGCGGGAACGGCCTTATTAATGCTGCCCAAAGCAACCCATGAAGGGATTAGCCTTTTGGATGCGCTCTTCACCTCTACCAGCGCCGTATGTGTAACAGGATTGATCGTAGTTGACACCGGTTCTTATTTTACCCTGTTCGGGCAGACGATCATCTTATTATTAATGCAGATAGGAGGATTGGGAATTATGACCTTCGCCAGCTATTTCAGTTATTTTTTCAGGGGGCAAACATCATATCAAAACCAATTGATGCTGAAAGATGCTACCAATTCTGAAAAAATAGGTGAAGTATTTAGCGTTCTTAAAAAGATCCTATTCATCACCTTTATCGTGGAATTTCTGGGGGCTTTTTTCATTTACTTCAGTCTTGATAAATCTGAAATTTCCCAAATTGGCGACCGTCTTTTCTTTTCAATATTTCATGCGGTAAGCGGATTCTGCAATGCTGGGTTTTCAACACTACAGAACAGTCTTTATGAACCCGAGTTCAGGTTCAATTATACTTTACACATCATAATAGCCCTGCTTTTTATTCTGGGAGGAATTGGTTTCCCTATAGTGCTCAATATTTATAAATATATTAAATACGCTATCACCAACCTGTTCCTGAAGATTAGAAATAACAGGCCTTTACCTTATTCACCCTGGGTGATCAATCTAAATACAAGAATAGTGATCTTCACCACTTTTGTTTTGCTTAGCGTGGGTACGGTTGGGTTTTATGCTTTTGAGTATAATAATACCCTGTCTGAACATGGTTGGTTTGGAAAGATCGTCACGGCTTTCTTTAGCGCAGCCACTCCAAGGACGGCAGGATTTAATTCTATAGATATAAGCGCGTTGAATTTTAGTACGTTAATGATGATGTTTCTTCTTATGTGGATCGGGGCTTCTCCAGCATCTACAGGAGGTGGTATCAAAACAAGTACGATTGCGGTTGCGACGCTTAACTTTTTTAGCCTGGCCCGTGGAAAAGACCGGATAGAAGTCTACAGAAGGGAGATCTCACATGCATCTATAAGAAGGGCTTTTGCCATAATATCACTCTCTTTGATGGTTATAGGAATTTCAATATTCCTGATTGCCACCTTCGATCAAGATAAATCATTATTAAACATTGCTTTCGAATCCTTTTCGGCTTATAGTACGGTGGGTCTATCAACTGGAATTACGGCAGATCTTTCCTCGTATTCTAAAGTGGTGATTATTTTTACGATGTTCATTGGCCGGGTAAGCATGCTTACTTTATTGATCGCCATGTTGAGGCGGGTAAAGCATTTAAACTATCGTTATCCAACAGACGAAATTTTAATCAACTAAACAAAGTATTATGAAGTATATAGTTGTGGGACTGGGAGCTTTTGGAGCTTCAATTGCAGAAAAACTGGCCGAGATGGGGAATGAAGTTATTGGCGTGGACATTAGCATGAGTAAGGTCGAAGCGATTAAAGAAAAGATCACTCACGCGATAAGCCTGGACGCAACAGATATTGAAGCGGTTAAGAATCTTCCCCTGGATGATACAGATATCGTCATCATAGGTATCGGAGAAGATAAAGGTGCCAATATCATGGCAGCTGCCCTTATGAAACAAATGAAAGTAAAAAGGCTAATTAGCCGTGCCGTAGATCCACTTCAAAGAACCGTACTGCAAACTATGGGAGTAGATGAAGTTATTCATCCAGAACAGGAAACTGCCGACCGCTGGGCTCAAAAACTGAACCTGGAAGGAGTTGTAGACAGCTTTGAGATCGATAGCGATTTCAGTATTGTCGAAACCAAGATCCCTGAGGAATACCATGAGAAAACCATTAAAGAATTAAATATCAAAGACCAGTTTGATATCATAATTCTCACCACTATGAATGTTTCGCCATCCAAGAATGAACTGGGGGCTAAAACAGAAAAAGCTTCTGTGAATGGAGTAGCAAGTGCCAATACGGTACTTTATAAAGATGATATTATGGTATTATACGGTCACAATAAGAACATCAAAAGACTACTGGAGGAGCATAAAAAATTTAAAGAAGGAGATCTTGGTTAAGCGATCACAGATCCATTAGGCATTTTTTGATCTGGAGAAAGCAAGACAACATCTTTATTATCGCCAGGAACTCCAAGCACCAGGCATTCACTTTTAAATCCGGCTATTCTTTTCACCGGAAAATTTACCACGGCAATGATCTGTCTACCTGGCAATTCCTCCCTGGTATATCTCCTGGTAATTTGAGCAGAAGACCTTTTCTGCCCTAAATCTTCTCCAAAATCTATGGTAAGTTTATAAGCTGGATTTCTGGCTTCCGGAAAATCTTCAGCAGAAATAATAGTTCCCACTCTCATTTCTACCTTTTCAAAATCATTCCAATCGATCTCTTTCATCTTTCTATTTTAAGGGCTTCAAATTAGCTAATATTCAGCATTAATAATTAATTTTAAAGAAAAAGATGTCACTTACCCCTTCAAATATGATCGCCCTGGGAACTAAAGCTCCCGATTTTAAGTTGATGGACACCATCACGGATCACCTTATCACCCTGGACGAAATAAAGGGAGAGAAAGGCACGGTCATAATGTTCATTTGTAACCACTGCCCTTTTGTGAAGCATGTGAATGAAGAGATCGTGCATATCGCTAATGAGTACAGGCAGCTTGGCTTCGGTTTCGCCGGAATCATGAGCAACGATGTTTCAAAATATCCACAAGACAGTCCAGAAATGATGAAAGAGCATGCTGCCAAACATCAGTATTCCTTTCCTTATCTTTTTGACGGAACCCAGGAGATCGCCAAAGCTTATGATGCCGCCTGCACCCCAGATTTCTACCTTTTTGATGATGAACTCAAACTTATATACCACGGCCAGTTAGATGAAAGCCGGCCGGGAAATGGAATTCACCCGAACGGGAGAGATCTTAGAGAAGCTATGGACGCAGTACTGAATAACCGGAAGGTTGCTGAGAACCAAAAACCCAGTATTGGGTGTAATATAAAATGGAAGGATTAATTTAACTGAATCTTGCATTTTTGGGCTATTATTTTCTTTAAATTTATAAACCTATAGATTTAATAGGTTTTAATTATTAATTAAACAAAATATATTGATTATGAGTGATTTGAAATTAGGAGACAAAGCCCCAAACTTTGACGCTGAAACCTCAGAAGGAAAAATCAATTTCTACGATTACCTTGGGAATAGCTGGGGGATACTTTTTTCGCATCCGGCAGATTACACTCCTGTTTGTACAACAGAACTAGGTACAGTTGCCAATTATAAATCTGAATTCGAAAAACGCGATGTAAAGGTTATGGCACTTAGTGTCGATGGCCTGGAATCACATAAAGGCTGGATCAAGGATATTAATGAAACTCAAAATACCACGGTTAATTTCCCTATCATCGCCGATGAAGACAGAAAGGTTTCTGATCTATACGGAATGATCCATCCAAAAGCCGATGATACTCTTACCGTAAGATCTGTATTTGTCATCGCGCCAGATAAGACCATTAAAATGACCTTAACCTATCCAGCAAGTACCGGTAGGAATTTTGATGAGTTATTAAGAGTAATAGATTCTCTTCAGCTAACCGCTTACAACAAAGTAGCTACACCGGCTAACTGGAAACATGGTGAAGATGTAGTGATTAGCCCATCTGTTAGTAATGAAGAAGCAGATAAAATGTTCCCGAAAGGATACAAGGAGATAAAACCATATTTACGAATGACTCCTGAACCGGAACTAAAAAAATAATTAGATCTATTATAAAGGCTGGTATTATAACCAGCCTTTTCTTTTCAATAAATTATGCATATGCGCATAATGATGCCTGCCATGCCAGGAATAATGCCCAAGGCTTTCTTTTAAGGTATACCTCTGGCCGGTTTCCGAATGCACAAAAGTTTTATCAAAATCATCTGTACTCATGTTCTCTAAGAGGATCACCCATTTCCCATGGAGTGCACTTATAAAATCAAGGGATATCTCTACGGGAGCAAGCCTGGAATCATAAAGCTCTGCAAAAGCCTTTTCATCATAAGCTTTTATTGTAGGCTCATCTTCTGTTAGCGCCCATTTAAAGCGGAGAAAAGCACTCATATGACTATCGGCGATATGATGTATTAATTGCTTCAAGGTCCAGCCTTCAGGGCGATAAGGAGTATCCAGCTGCTTCTTGGTAATCTTATTTACATCCTCTTTCAACTTCTGAGGCAATTCACTAATATCATCGATCCATTCATTGATCTCGACCGAAGTTATTTCTTCCGGAATCTCATCCTTCCCGATTGGATATTTTAATGCTTCTAAATCATCTGTAGTCATTTCTAAAAATAAAAAAACTCGCTGAGATTCCAGCGCGTTTTATCAATATATTATAGGTTTAAAGCCGTAAAAATAAATCTCGTTTGAGTATTAATGCTGTAATTGTTTCAACATTTCAAAACCCAGGTATAGAGACTATTTTGCATCCATTAATTCTACATCGAAAATTAGGATCGCGTTTGGTGGGATCACTCCGCCTGCGCCTCTTTCACCATACGCCAGATGAGATGGAATTACCATTCTCGCTTTATCACCTACATGAAGTAATTGGATACCTTCATCCCAGCCCGGGATAACATGACCTACTCCAACCGGGAATTCCAGAGGTTTGTTTCTCTTGTAAGAAGAATCGAAAACAGTACCATCTGCCAACTGACCTTTGTAATGAACTGAAACATTCTTTCCTTTTTCAGCTTTCTTACCGTCACCTTTCTGGATAAGTTTATAACGAAGTCCGCTTTTGGTTTTTTCAAAGCCTGCTGCCAGTTTATCAACTTCAGCTTCTGCTTTTTGTTTTGCTTCAGCTTCTTTTTTTACTTTTTCAGCATTAAAATCTGCAAAGGCCTGTACAGCGTCAAAATTTTCAGCATCACTTCCTTCGCGAATGATCTCTACTTTTTCCAGTTTGTCCCCTTGCTGGATCTTGTCTACAATCTCCTGGCCTTCCACTACATTTCCAAAAACAGTATGTTTCCCGTCTAACCATGGAGTTTCCACATGAGTAATAAAGAACTGGCTACCATTGGTTCCAGGACCGGCATTAGCCATAGAAAGTTTTCCAGGGGCATCATGCTTTAATTCCGGGTGGATCTCATCGTCGAATTGGTATCCCGGGCCACCGGCTCCGGTTCCCTGTGGATCACCTCCCTGAATCATAAAATCGGGAATCACGCGGTGAAATTTCAATCCGTCGTAATAAGGTTCTCCTTTTTCTTTAGGGTCATTCTCTATTTTACCTTCTGCCAGGCCTACAAAGTTTCCTACAGTTCCCGGTGTTTTTTCGTATTCCAGTTCTACCAGGATCTCTCCTTTGGTAGTATGAAATTTAGCATATAATCCGTCGTTCATTTTTTTAATTTTTGATGAGTGCAAAGATACCCAGTTTAATTTTTATAGACCTGCTCACCATTCACAAAAGTTGAGGTGACCTTTGTATCTGGGACGCTGTCTATTTCAACCTTCATAATATCTCTGTCCAGAATAATAAAATCTGCGAATTTACCAGGCTCTATACTTCCTTTTTCTTTTTCTTCAAAATTTGCAAAGGCAGCCCAGATGGTCATACCTTTTAATGTTTCTTCCCGGCTTAACGCCTGATCTTTCATAAAACCTTCTTCAGGATAATTCTCTGTATCCTGGCGATCTACTGCCGCGTAAAAAGTTAAAAAAGGATTCACCTCTTCCACCGGAAAATCTGTACCAAGAGCAACTATGCCAGCCTGGTCAAGAAGCTTTTTAAAAGCATAGGCCCCTTTTATCCTATCAGATCCCAGCCTGTCTTCAGCCCAGTACATATCACTGGTAGCATGAGTTGGCTGTATAGAAGGGATAATATTCTTACTGAAATATTTAAAATCTGCCGAATCTATCACCTGCGAGTGCTCCACTCTCCACCTGCGGTCTTCAGCATCCCCAATAAGGGAATCGTAGGTTTTCAACACCAGGTAATTGGCAGAATCGCCAATGGCATGAGTATTCATCTGAAATTCGGACTTCGCGATACGTTCGGCAGTAGCTTTGAATTCTGAAACCGGTGAAAGTAAAGCTCCAAAATGATCTGGTCTATCTGAATATTCTTTTTTCAAAGCTGCTCCCCTGGAACCTAAGGCCCCGTCACCATAGAATTTAACCGATCTTACGTTCAACCTGTCTGTTTTATAAGGTCCCTTCTCCAAGAAAAAATCAAGATTTTCCTTAGTGTTACTTACCATCGCATAGATCCTGATCTTTAACTCATCAGATTCATTAAGGCTGTCCATCAATTCGATGACCTGCTTATCGATTCCAGCATCAACCACCGTAGTAAGGCCATAACCAAAACAGATCTCCTGGGCGTCTTTCAAGGCCTTAATTTGAGTTTCCATATCAAGATCATCGGTGATCTTTTCTATTTTCAGCATTGGGTTATCCACCAAAATTCCGGTAAGTTCACCGTTCTTCTGCTCTATATCACCCCCTTCAAATTCTGTTTCGGTAGTAATATTTGCTTTATTCAAAGCGGCCTGGTTTACGAGCATGGCGTGTCCATCTATTCTGGTAATAGCTACCGGCGTATCGGGAAAAAGATCATCAAGGGTGTCCTTCGCCGGAAATTCCTTGATCTCCCAGTCATTCTGATCCCATCCTCTACCCACGATGAAATCTACCCCATTCTTTTGTTGAAACTCAACAATTCTCACCACTACCTCATCAAAACTCTTGGTCCCGGTAAGGTCTACCCGCTGTTGTTGCATTCCTAAACCATAAAAATGGGCATGCCCATCGATAAAGCCTGGATAAACTGCTTTTTCTTCAGCATTTATACTTTCTGAATATTCGTATTTATCTCTTAGCGCTTCAGAAGTACCTGTTTCCAGGAATTTTCCATCTTTCACTACAAAAGCTTCTACTTCGCTAAAATTGTCATCTACCGTATAGACTTTCGCATTATAGATAAGCAGATCTGCTTTTTCTTTATTTGAGCCACAGCTCACCATTAAAATGGCTAATAATAGTAATCCGGATAATTTTTTCATTTAAAAGAATTTTGCCTAAAAATAAAGAAAGGAATTAAGAAAGCTATTCTATATAAGGAGTTTTGAATATTTCAGCGTTCAAAATAGATGTTCGATTTGAATTAAAATTGATACTTTTAAAATCATAAATCTCCAAATTCAGAAATCTATGAATCGAATTTTCCTGCTTGCTCTTTCCTTTTTGATATGCCTGATTTCCTGTAATTCAGAACCAGAAGAGGTGGATCTTCTTATTACAAATGCTACGGTTCTGGATATAGAGCAAAACAAAAAATGGCCAAACAGGTTTGTAGCAATTCGAAATGATACCATTATTGCGGTAAAAACCATGCGGAACAGTGACGATTTCAATGCTACTGAAGTCTATGATGCCAGGGGTAATTTCGTGATGCCTGGGCTGTGGGATAATCATGTACACTTTAGAGGTGGCGATACCCTGATTTCTGAAAACAAGGATCTGTTACCGCTTTTTCTGAAATACGGCATTACTACCGTACGAGATGCAGGCGGAGATATCAGTGAATCTGTGTTCAAGTGGAAAGAACAGATAGAAAACGGAGAGCTGGAAGGTCCGCGAATATTTTCTTCCGGCCCCAAACTGGATGGCGAAAATCCGGCTTGGCCTGGGTCAATTTCTGTAAGTACTGAAGATGATGTTCAGATGGCTCTGGATTCTCTTGAAAAGATGAATGCCGACTACGTTAAAATTTACGATGGTAGTATCACCAAAGAGATGTATCACGAGATCATTAAAGAGGCGGAAAAAAGAAAGATGAAAGTAACCGGGCACATGCCCATGGCTGCAGATGTGACCGAAGCCGTAAAATTTGGTCTGGATGGAAATGAACATCTTTATTATGTAATGAAAGCCACATCGGGAAAGAAGGATAGTATAGAAAAGGTGAAATCCGGTTATTCTATGATCATTCCTCTTGCCCAAACCTATAATGATTCTGTGGCTGAATTAGTTTTTGATGAACTTGCAGAAGCAGAATTCTATGTCACTCCAACCCTATACATTGGCGAAGTATTGCAAGAGCTGGCAGACGCAGATCATAGTAGAGATGAATTGCTTGATTTTATTGGCCCGGGAATTCAGGAAACGTACCAGGGCAGGATCATGTCTGCTAAACGGGCAAAAGAATCAGGTTCCAGTATGCGCGATTATACCGAGGATGTTTTTCATAAAATGATCAGACCCATGTATGATTCAGGAATAAGGATACTGGCGGGATCAGATTGCGGCCCCTATAACTCCTTTGTTTATCCCGGAAAATCCTTACATCAGGAACTTAAAGCATTAGTTGATGCCGGGCTAAATTCACAGGAAGCACTACTTACCTCTATCAAGAACGGCCCAAGATTCTTTGACCTGCAACATTTATATGTAAAAGTGGATAAAGGAAGAGTTGGAGATCTTATTATACTTTCTGAAAATCCTATGGAAAGTATTGAAAATCTTGAATCTATCAATGCAGTGGTTACAAAGAATAAGGTTTTAAAGGTTTCAGAGCTGAAACCATCTATAACTAATTCAGCTAAAAATTAACAGGATAATTCTTCAGAAATATCCGTCAACGCCTGCTTAGCGAAAATAGGATTAAGAGGTATTACTTTTAGAACGATTTCCTTCAGCTGTATAAAGACAAAAAAAACCGGGCTAAAATTAGCCCGGTTTTTTTATTCAGTTTATCTCTATTAATCCCAGTCGAATTTATATGTGGCACCGGCAAGTACCTGGATTCCCTGCACATCGTAATCCAGCCACTTCTGGTAATTGTTATCCAGAAGGTTACTTCCTTTTACAAAAGCAGATAATCTATCATTAAAACGATATCCTAAATGTGCATTCGCATCGAAATAGCTATCCAGGGTCACGACAGGATCATCAAAAACTAAGCTGATAGACCTGTTTTCATCTTTACGTTCTCCAACATAAAATAGGTTCGCTCCGGTATACCATTTTTCAGTGATCTGATAATCGGCATTCAGGCTGGCCTTCATAGTTGGAAGGTTCCAGGCTTCTGCCTGTTCATCGGTACTATAATCGAAGAACTCCCCGTCTATACCCAATCTGAAATTTCGGTTTACATCAACATTCAATTCCGCATAGAATGAAAGCGTATTTACATCATCATAAACTACGTCAAAACTATTTCCATAAGTATAAGGCTCGCCTTCTAAAGTAGCCGCCTCATAATTTCTCTTGAACAGCGCTTTATTGAATTGCGATTGATAGCTTGCCCTGGCATTATAAGACACGGCATTACTCAGTTTACCTTTACCTCCAAGATATCCTTTATACTCACTATCTGTAGGCTTGATCATTAAAGTTGGAGAAACATATGGGTTCTGCTGATAGAAGTTATAATAGGTATTTTGCTGCAGATCTCCATCTACACCCGCATAGGCGGTAAAATAATCACCGGCAAGCCTGTAACTGGCAGACACCTGCGGATAGATATAAAAACTACCATCGCTCTCCTCCACGTCCATTCCGTATACGAAATTCACTCCAAGATTTATACTAAGATCATCTCTTAAAATTATCAAACTTGGTGCAGCACTAAAATTCATAAATGTATAATCGTAGCCATTATTCTCATCGTAGCCTCTGTCAAAAACGCCATTTACGATATCAGCCTTAATTTTGGTTGATATCAATTCCTCTCCGATCTCAACTTCGAACAGACCTTCGGCATTAAAATGATTTTCAGCAGTGCTATAAGCATCACCGGAATGGCGAAAACGTGCTTTTGCACTATCAAAGAAGGAATCATATAATTCTACTTCGCTCCCCAGGTATACAGAATAATAATTTTGAGCCGGGTCTAATCTGGCAAGTTCAGCATCGCTAACCGCAACAGTTTCAGGCAGACCATACCAGTTAAATAACTGGTGCTCTGCTCCTACCTCGGCCAACCAGGAAAGATCACGATTTCTCATATTATAATTCAGGTTAAGCTCAGTATCATAGAACTTATCATCCAGCCGCACCTCTTCTATCCCTCCCTGGGAAGAATTATGGGTAAGAAAAATGCCGAAATTACTGCTTCTGTCTATTTCCAGATTGGAATAGAATTCTGCAAGGACATTTGAATAATTACCAAATCCAAGTGTAGCATAATTGTCATACACCTTTGGCGGCCTTTCTCTTTCTACAGTAGTGGCTCTACCTTTCGCCGGAGTAAATGTAGAAGCTACCGGAACCGAAAATATTGAATATTGCACCGGCTTCTTCTGAAGGCTTACCGAATCATTTCTGCTGGGTGTCTCCCTGATCTTATTTGCATCTCTTACCGAAGGCGTATATGGTTTAACAACGGTTACTTTTTCGCTTCCAATAGGATCCTGGGCATATAGGACCCCACTAAATATGAACAGACTAAAAAACAGACTTTTCTTGATTGCTTTAATTTGCATATAGCAGTGAATCTATTAGATTAAGTTTAGTTATTTGTTTCTACGGAAGAATTGGTCTTTGCTTCCTGGGCTTTGATCCTGGATAATTCGGCCTCGGCTTCTTTTACCACTTCTGGATACTTCTGAAAGTTCTTGGTCACATTCTCCAGAATATAGGTCGCCTGGTAAGCGTCATCAAGGGCATAGAAATTCTTGGCCATCAATACAAGTCCTTTAGCTCCCCATAATTTATATCCTGCAAAATCCTTGGCCAGGATCTGTACGGCAGCATTTGAGGCTTCGTAGTTTCCATCTTTATGCTTGAAATAAGCATCATAATAGAGGGCCTCTGCGCCAAGTTCTCCTGTCGCGGTTTTCTGAACTTCTTTATAAGCAGACCTCGCTTTACTATCGTTACCAGATTTGATCGCCGCTCTGGCTACCATGATCCTGGCATCATTTCTTGCTGCAGTTTCAGCTGTAGAATTATTCAATACCTTCTCAGCGTAAGCGTTCGCTTTATTAAAGTTACCGGTCTCATAATATGATTTCATCAGGTTTTGCTGAGCGAATACTACATTCTGCTCGTTATCTGCCTGTACTTCCAGTTTTTCTAATAATGGAAGGGCCTGGGCATAGTCTTTTTTCTCCAGATAGATCTCAGATAATCTCGCCAAAGCCTGCTCGCTAAATTCATTCTTAGGTTTAGAAGTCACATAACTAAAATGTGGAATAGACCTTTCTACATTTCCATTTCTGTAATACAGTTGCGCCAGGTAGAAATTGGCATTTATTGAATGAATTCCATTAGGAAAATTCTGAATATATTTCTCCAGATTGGCGATCGCCTTATCGGTATTATTATTCAGGTATTGATTTTCTGCAGCTTCATAAGTGGTGTTATCAAGATCTGCATCGCTTACTTCCACGAAATCTATATTTCTAACCCAGCTGGCATATTCATCGGTACGCCCAAGATCTACATATACATTTCTTGCTGTGGAAACTGCCTGCTTGGCTTCCGGAGTATTTGGATATTCGGCCACCACTTTTCTTAATCGCTCTAATGCTTTATTACCGTCATTATTATTGTAATAAATAAGTCCCTGTCTCAACATTGCTTTCGGTACAAGGGCACTTTCAGGAACTTCACGGATCAATCGGTTATAAGATTCGATCCCCTGGCTAACATTATTTGCCGCCACATAAGTATTTCCTAATTCATACATCGCGTCATCACGGTAAGGTGAACGAGGATATTTTCTCGTAAAGCTGCTTAGCTCTTCGATCTTGGTATCGTTTCTATTTACAAAACCGTAACTGATAGCTTTTTGGAAGGCCGCATAATCTGCATTACTCACTCCGTTATCTATCGCTTTTTGATAGGCTTCCATAGCCGGCCAGTACTGGCTGGTCACATAATAAGTATCACCAAGTCGCAGGTAAGCGTCATTTTTCTTAGCTCCTTCGGCATCCGGGCTGGAGGTATAAGATTTAAAATAATTTACCGCCTGTGAATAATCATTCTTTTTGAAGTAAGCATAACCAATATTGTAATCGAGGTCATCATATTCCTCGGTATTCTTAGCTGCACTCATTCCTTTGAACTCGCGGTATCCAAGGATGGCATCTTCCATTCTATTGATACTGTATTCGCTTTCAGCTTTCCAGAAAGTCGCTTTCGCGGTAATATCCTGGTCACGAGGTTCTTTTAAGGCTTTATCAAAATTCTGTATAGCGGCTTCATAATCACCTTCTTCAAAAAGTTCCAGGCCATAATAATAAGCTACTTTTTGATACGCCTGCTTATCGCTGAAATTCCTGTTGTTTTCCAGTAATCTCATCGCCTCTTCATAATTCTTTGAAGTGATGAAGGAATCGATCAAAAGACTTTCCATCGATTCCCTGTTCTCAGATTCCGGGTATTTGTTCAAATAATTGATCAAAACCTGTGAAGGGCTTTCATAAGAGTTACCAATTTCGTAACTCAATTTGGCGTAATTGTAAAGAGCATCTTCCTGGATCTTAGCGTCGAACTCCATTTCGCTGGCATTCTTAAAGGCGTTCAAAGCTTGTTGTTTCTGTCCAGATTCGAGGTAAGATTGAGCCAGGTGATAATAGGCATTCTGGGCTATAGCATTTTTACCATCTACGATCTTATTGAATTCATTGATCGCAGCTTCATAATTCCCCTGCTTGTAATAAGCATAACCTAACTGGTAATAATCGGTATTATTCCATTTTCCACGCATTCCGTTGTAACCTTTCAGGTAAGGAATGGCTTCTTCATATTTTCCAAGATTAAAGTAACTCTCTCCGATGATCTTATTCAACTGAGGAATCTCTTGGCGATTTGCTTTTGGAAGTTGCTCCAAACCTTGCTCTATGGCTTTTTCAAAATTCCCAAGTTTAAAGTTCATGTCTGCCTGGAAATAAGAAAGGTCTTCAGTATAACGGTCATTACCCTTTACTTCTTCGAAATACTCATTGGCTTCTTCATAATCATCGCCTTCATAAGCGATATATCCTAAATAGTATTTCGCCTGTGCGCCATATTCTTTTGAATCTCTAACCCTGTTCAGGTAAGTTTGAGCTTCTTCAAATTGATTAGCTCTGAAATAAGCATAACCATTATTGAAGTAAAAACGCTCACGATCTTTCCTGCTCATGGCATTTTCGTCTACACGATCATACCATCTTCTGGAAAGCGCATATTTTCCAGTCTGGAAATAATAGTCGGCAACATCAAGGTATGCCGAATTGGTTTTGGTACTAGTAGGATATCTAGTTACGAAATTCTCCATCAACCTGTCTGCGCCGGGTTGATTCATTCTAACCGCCGCGTTAGCAATATAATAAGCCGCGTCCCCTTTGATCTTTTCATCATCGGTTTCATCCATCACCTCATCAAAAAGGTTCTGGGCAGCTAAATATTGTTCATTATTATATAATTCCAGAGCGCGGTTAAAGTCAACCAGCTCGTGGGTATATGCGGCAGATTGCTGACAAACAGCAGAAAATGAGAGAGATATAAAAACGACTAGCAGGTAAGCTCTTCTTAGTGTCATTTAATATGTTTTAGATTGGAATTCAAAGATAATTTAAAGCTTGCTTCTATAACGGTGATTAAGTTCTATAATTATGTTAATGAAAAAAAAAGTATGTAAGCGCCTTTTGAAAAATGTATATTTGAAAGCCCATAATAGGTTATTCTTTAATATAATTTGATCTGCCTACACGCAATAAAATAAGATCCAGGCCGATTAATTTTTGAAGGAGAATTAAATCAGTTTAATAAACCAAACCAATAATTTCATGTCTCAAACTGTTCTGGAATTAAAAAACGCAGCAATCTACCAACGCGAAAGCCTTATTTTATCTGAAGTGGACGTAAAAGTGAACAAAGGTGACTTTGTTTATCTTATTGGAAAGACCGGAACAGGGAAAAGTAGCTTCATGAAAACCCTTTATGGAGATCTTCCTTTAACTGAAGGAGAAGGTCATATTGTAGATTTTAATCTAAGGACTTTAAAGGAAAAAGACATTCCCTACCTGCGCCGAAAATTAGGGGTCGTATTTCAGGATTTTAAATTACTTACTGACAGAAATATTAAGGACAACCTGCTTTTTGTTTTGAAAGCAACCGGATGGAAGGATAAAAAAGCGATGGACCATAAGATCGACGAGGTTCTCGATAAAGTAGGCATGAAAACCAAGGGTTTCAAATATCCCTATCAGCTGTCAGGAGGAGAACAACAACGTGTGGCGATCGCCCGCGCCCTGTTGAACGATCCAGAATTGATCCTGGCCGATGAACCTACCGGAAACCTGGATCCACAGACTTCTGTAGAGGTAATGGAGGTACTGCAGGAGATCAGTAAAAACGGAAATACCATATTAATGGCTACCCATGACTATGCTCTTCTTTTAAAATATCCTTCTAAAACCCTGAAATGTGATGGACAGCGGGTGTTTGAGGTGGTTCAGAAATCAGTTTAATCATTGATTCTGATCCTAATAAAAGAGATGCTGAAATAAATTCAGCATGACGGGAAATTTGAATCACAGCTTATTCTTAATCCTTTCTAAATTCCTTCTTCGAGAATTTCAATTTTGATAACTTGTAGCGACTACAATATATAAAATGGAAATACTCGGAATAGATATTGGAGGATCTGGTATTAAAGGTGCACTCGTAGACCTTTACAAAGGAGAATTGATAACTCCTAAACATAGAATTCCCACTCCAAAATCGCGAACCCCAAAAGCGATCTCCAAAAAAGTAAAAGAAATGGTAGCCCATTTTAATTATGAAGGAATTGTAGGTTGTGGTTTCCCCACTATTATAAAAAAAGGTATCTGCAAAGACGAGGGCAACCTTAGTGAAAAATGGGTAGGTTTAAATGTGGAGGCTGAATTTGAGAAAGCTACCGGACTTAATTTTACAGTGATCAACGATGCCGATGCAGCTGGGCTTGCTGAAGTAAATTACGGAGCCGGGAAAAACGAGGACGGGTTTGTCTTAATGATCACGGTTGGAACCGGATTAGGGAGTGGCGCCTATCTTGACGGTGAACTCATCCCTAATTTCGAACTTGGTCAAACTCCTTATCTGGATTATGAAAAGATCGAAGATTGGGCCGCATCATCTGTAAAAAAGAAAGAAAATTTGAGCTATAAGGAATGGGCCAGCCGTTTTAATATTTTTCTCAATTATACTCATCTCATTCTTAATCCTGACCTCATAATTGTGGGTGGTGGAATTTCTAAACACTGGAAACAATATGAGGACTTCCTGAAAGTAAATACCGATTTAGTTCCAGCAGAACTAAGAAACAGGTCTGGCATCCTGGGTGCAGCCTATGCCGCAAAAAACAAATACAGCTCCTAAATTTCTTTAAGCTTCCTGAACCTGCTTCTTATTGATGAAAAGGTAATAAAAGTTCACGCACACAATAGCGACATTGGTAATGATCACCGGCCATGAATCCAGCAAAATTCCATAAGCAACAAAGAAAAGGCATCCTATACTGTTCACATATCTTAGAGTTACAATATTTCTCATAAGAAAAGAAAGCAGCACGAAGAAAGAAGCCAGGTAGCCTATCCATTCTGTGATGGTGATTCCAAAAATTTCAGTCATGGTATTAGTTTTATTTCATAAAAAAGCCCGCCTTACGGCAGGCTTTTCAATATTATATAATTTAAACTAGATCGCTTTAGATCTTTTTCTTTCATTTTCAGTTAAAAGAACCTTTCTCAGTCTCAGGAAATGTGGAGTTACCTCAACATATTCATCTTTCTGGATATATTCTAAAGCTTCTTCTAAAGAGAACTTGATCGCAGGAACGATCTTCGCTTTATCATCTGCTCCTGAAGAACGTACGTTAGAAAGCTTCTTGGTTTTAGTGATATTCACCACCATATCATCCTGACGTGAATTCTCACCAATCACCTGACCTTCATAAATATCCTCTCCCGGATCTACAAAGAATTTCCCTCTGTCCTGAAGTTTATCGATAGAATAAGGAATCGCTTTTCCTTTTTCCATAGATACTAAAGAACCGTTTTGTCTTTCTGGAATTCCACCTTTTAAAGGCTGATATTCTTTGTATCTGTGAGCCATAATCGCTTCACCTGCAGTTGCAGTTAGCAATTGGTTTCTTAGACCAATGATACCTCTCGATGGAATAAGGAACTGAATGTTCATTCTTTCTCCTTTAGCTTCCATACTCAACATCTCACCTTTTCTCATGGTCACCATTTCCACGGCTTTACCAGAAACATCTTCAGGAAGATCAATAGTAAGCTCTTCTATAGGCTCACATTTAACTCCGTCGATCTCCTTAATGATAACCTGTGGCTGACCGATCTGAAGTTCGTAACCTTCACGTCTCATCGTTTCGATAAGTACAGATAAGTGAAGAACCCCTCTACCAAAGACCATAAATTTATCGGCACTATCAGTTTCCTCTACACGAAGTGCAAGGTTCTTTTCAAGTTCCTTATACAGTCTTTCCTTGATATGTCTTGAAGTAACGAATTTTCCGTCTTTTCCGAAGAAAGGAGAATCGTTAATAGTGAAAAGCATACTCATAGTAGGCTCATCGATGGCGATAGTTTTTAATCCTTCAGGGTTTTCAAAATCGGCAACGGTATCCCCAATTTCAAAACCTTCAAGACCAACGATCGCACAAATATCACCTGCCTGTACCTCTTCGATCTTTCTACGGCCTAGACCTTCGAAAGTATGTAATTCTTTAATTCTTGTTTTCTTAATGCTGCCATCACGCTTCACCAAAGAAACCTGCTGATTCTCTTTCAAAGTTCCTCTTTGAAGACGACCAATTGCGATACGTCCTGTAAAAGAAGAGAAATCCAGAGAAGTGATCAACATTTGAGGAGATCCTTCAAGATCTACCTTAGGAGCCGGAATATGCTCGATCACCATATCTAGTAATGGTTCGATATTTTCTGTCTCGTTTCTAAAGTCATCACTCATCCAGTTGTTCTTTGCAGAACCATATACTGTAGGGAAATCTAACTGCCATTCTTCAGCACCAAGTTCGAACATAAGGTCAAATACCTTTTCGTGAACTTCTTCTGGTGTACAGTTTTCCTTATCTACCTTATTTACAACCACGCAAGGTTTCAAGCCAAGATCGATCGCTTTTTGAAGTACAAAACGCGTCTGTGGCATTGGACCTTCAAAAGCATCTACCAATAGTAATACACCATCGGCCATGTTCAAAACACGTTCTACCTCTCCACCAAAATCGGCGTGACCAGGAGTATCAATAATATTGATCTTGGTATCCTTATAGGTTACCGATACGTTCTTGGAAGTAATGGTAATTCCACGCTCTCTCTCAAGGTCATTGTTATCCAGGATAAGTTCACCCGTAGATTCGTTATCACGGAACAATTCACAGTGATGCATTATTTTGTCTACCAGGGTTGTTTTACCGTGGTCAACGTGTGCGATAATCGCGATATTTCTAATAGCTGTCATGAAGCCTTATTTTTAAGGCTGCAAATGTACAGCTATTTTTCTCTAAACCATCGCATAATGAAAAGATTTTAATTTGCTGTAAATCAGAATATTTAGTCCTATATCTGAAATATATTTTTGCTGAATGCTTTTTGAAAATTCATGAAAATAGCTATGGATTAAAAAATCTCCCAAAAACGTTAAACTTTCAGAGTAGTTTTTTATGTAAACATCCCGTAGAGGATTGCAGAACAGGAAACTCTGCTCACACTAAGTTTTTAAGGCTGTTAAATATACTGCCTTTGCCTGTTAAACCCTTTCTAAAAAGTTTTTGAAGAAATCACATTCTGCCTAGTTTCGAGCAAAACAAAAATTATTATGAAAATTATTAAAGGATTATTTTTAGCAGTATTATTTCTAGGATTCGCAAGCTGTGACGATGACGATGACAATGACGACATGAATGAAATGATGTCTTACACCGCCCAACTTGGAGGACTTAATGATTCAGGCGTAAGTGGAACGGCAACAGTTACTAAAAATGGAAATCAGCTTACAGTAACTGTATTAGCACAGGGACTGGAACCAAACCAGGCTCACCCGCAACATATCCACGGTTTGAGTAATGGTGAAGAAGCAACCTGCCCTCCTGCCTCTGCAGATGCAGATGAAGATGGAATAATCACTATCCCAGAAGGAGCTCCTTTCTATGGAGAAGTATTATTGCCACTTGAAGGTTTCCCAATGGCAGATGAGAATGGAAATATTTCTTATGAAGAAACTTTTACCTTAGGTGAAAATGATGTACTTACTGAAGCTGAGCTTGCAGATCTTGATGATCGTGTGATCGTACTTCATGGTCTTAATAATGACGGTGAGTATGTTGCTACAATTCCAGTCGCTTGTGGGCAATTGGATGAAATGTAGGAGAAACCACAATTAAAATTTAAAACCGTCAGTTGGCGGTTTTTTTTGTTTTAAGATTCATCTGCCGACGGACCATAGGTTGCCGGTACCGAAATATCCAGGAGCCTGAAATAAACGCCCAGTTGTGCACGGTGATGAGGAAACTGATTCATCACCATAGATTGTAAAACATTGAATTTCGGCATTTCAAATAAGGTCTCGCCCTCTTTGGTCATCTTCCAGGTTCTGCGGAATTCTTCATCAGATTTTCTCAGAGAAGTTTCAGCTGCAATGGTATTTTGCTTTAACTCCTTAATGATCTCCTCTACCGAGCCATGATCTGGAGACTTATATCCTTTTACATCCAGGGCTTCAGCCTCCATAGTTCCGGTGATCCAGGCAGGAATTTCGGCAAGGTGGTTTGCGATCTGCTGTATGGTCATAGATTTTTCATGAGGTTTCCATCCCATCTTGTCCTCTGGTATACGATTCAAGAACTTTTCGGTTAAGGCTACTTCCTGCTGTAATTGGGGAATTAGAAATTCATGGATCTTCATAATTGAAATACTTGAAGTTAAACAATAACCTAATTTACTGAAAAATACATTTCGCTCACTTTAATTTCAAAAGTTCCATTAATTGCAATGCGGCATTAATTCAGTTATCTTTGACACAAATTTTGAAATAATGAAACTTGATAAAATACCTAATATAAAACATACCGATAGCAATATTTTCTTCCTACTCTCGGGTCCTTGCGCTATTGAAGGAGAGGATATGGCCTTGAGAATCGCAGAAAAAGTAGTTGCTATTACAGATAAACTGGAGATCCCATACGTTTTTAAAGGTTCTTTCAAAAAAGCAAACCGCAGTAGAATTGATAGTTTCACAGGTATTGGTGATGAAAAAGCACTTAAAATATTACGTAAGGTTTCCGAAACCTTCAATATCCCTACTGTTACCGATATTCACGAGATCAACGATGCGAAATTAGCAGCAGAATATGTTGATGTGCTCCAAATACCCGCATTTCTGGTTAGACAAACAGATCTGGTTGTGGCTGCTGCCGAAACCGGGAAAGTAGTGAACCTGAAAAAAGGCCAGTTTATGAGTCCAGATTCTATGAAACATGCCGTTACCAAGGTTATCGATTGTAATAATGAACAGGTGATGGTCACAGATCGAGGAACTATGTTTGGTTACCAGGACCTAATAGTGGATTTCAGAGGAATTCCAACCATGCGAAAATTTGCCCCCACCGTACTGGATGTTACACATTCTCTTCAGCAACCAAATCAAAGCAGTGGAGTTACCGGTGGAAGACCAGATATGATCGAAACTATTGCCCGTGCCGGGGTGGTAAATAATGTGGATGGATTGTTCATCGAAACCCATTTTGATCCTGCAAATGCCAAGAGCGATGGAGCAAATATGCTGGATCTGGCACATCTGGAAAGACTTCTAACAAACCTTGTAGCTATTAGAAAAACTATAAATTCCTTTTAGCATTAAATTCTTTAAAGAGTAACAAAACCACCTCAAAAAGGTGGTTTTTCTTTTTTTAGGGATTAAATGAAAATTAGAATTTGAAGTGCATTCTTATCTCAATTACCATTAACATAAATTAATATTTCATAGCCGAAGGTCTTAAATTAAGTTAATAGACTAAAAATCAATTATATTGGAAGGTTTTTATGTTAATTTTGAAAATCTACGACCCTACCAAATGACAAAAAAACTAAGCATTTTAGCGACGATATACTCCTTATTTATTTTCTCTGAAAATTATGAAGTTCATGCTCAGGATAAACTTCAGGTGGATGTAGGCGGCGCACTAAGATTCAATTACAATTTATCTTCCTGGAAAGAAGGCCAAAAAGAACGCGGAGGTGATTTTGGTTACGACATGTTCCGGATCAATTTTAACAGCTCCTATAAGGGAATATATCTAGATGCCGAATATCGGCTATACTCCGAAGCATTTGGAGGAGGATTCCTGAAACAGGGTTGGGTTGGTTATCATTTTAATGAGAAGGATGAGATACAGGTAGGACTAAACCAGGTCCCTTTTGGGCTGCAACAATATAATTCTCATAACTGGTTCTTTAACCTAACTTATTACTTTGGCTTAGAAGATGATCATGACATGGGGGTAAAATTTCTTCATGTAGACGACACTTTCGAATATGACCTTGCTTTCTATAAAAATTCTGAAGAACTCCAGTTTGGTGGTGATACCGAATCTTCTCCAAACAGGTATTCCTACGATGTGGTTGGCAGAAATAAAGAAGTGAATCAGTTCAACGGTAAATTGATCTATAAGTTTGGAGACAGCATAAAGAATCGTATTGGTTTTTCGGTACAATATGGCGGTCTATACAATCTAGACACCAAAAAAACCGGTTCTCATAACGGACTTGCCCTGCATTATGAAATGGATTACAGGAACTGGAATGTGAAATTACAGGGTATGATCATTAACCATGACCCTGAAAATTTACCGGAAGAGTCTAACGAGATCCTGAAGATGGGAGCATATGGAGTTCCGTACGAAGTTGCTTCAGATTTTAGTGTATATACTGCGGCTGTTTCCAAAAGTATTCCCGTAAAACTCGGTCCTATTAGTAACCTCGAGTTTTATAATGACTTCGGTTTTATGGATAAAAAAGTTGAGCGATTTGAGGATTCTTTTATGAATGTGACCGGAGTTCTGGTAAGTGCTGGAAATGTATATACCTATATAGATTATGCTGCCGGCTATAACCATTCCTGGCTTGGCGGAAATTTCGTGGATGATTTTTCCACAGGAAATCCTGAGGCAAAGTGGGAAGCAAGATTCAACATTAATATCGGATATTATTTTTAAACCCTACAGAAACTAGATTTATGGCAGAGAAAGTTACCAGAAGTGATGAAAAGAAATCCATATTCGGACTGGAAGTTAACGGTCCGGTATTTTTTACGTCCTCTATTTTCATCATTATAAGCATCGCATTAACCTTAATTTACAAAGAACAGGCAGAAACCTTCTTTGGAGAACTGCAAAACACGGTGGCAGAGGGTGCCGATTGGTTTTTCATCCTCGCCATAAATATCTTTTTTGTGTTCCTTCTCTACCTGGCTTTGGGCCGTTTTGGAAAACTTCGTATTGGAGGACAGAATGCCAAACCAGAATTCAAGACCTTATCCTGGTTCGCCATGCTTTTTAGTGCTGGTATGGGGATTGGTCTTTTATTCTTTAGTGTAGGTGAGCCGGTAATGCATTTTAATTCTCCTCCTATGGCTGAAGCCGGTACTACCGCAGCAGCAAAAGAGGCCATGAATTTCACCTTTTTGCACTGGGGTTTTCATGCCTGGGCAGTATATGCTTTAGTGGGACTTTCTCTTAGTTACTTTACATATACCCGGGGACTTCCTCTTACCATAAGATCTATCTTTTATCCATTCCTGGGGGACCGTATCTACGGAAGAATTGGAGATATCATAGATATTTTTGCCGTTTTGGCAACCTTATTCGGACTAGCTACATCACTGGGATTCGGGGTTCAGCAGATCGCTTCGGGACTAAACCATGTCTTTGGCCTGCCCGATGGCACCACCACACAGATCCTTATTATTGCTGCGATCACTGCGATTGCTACAACTTCAGTGGTCCTGGGTGTAGACAAAGGAGTAAAGGTTCTGAGTGAATGGAATATGAGAATCGCAGTAGTACTTCTTATCCTTGCACTGATATTAGGACCAACTATATTTATATTCAGATCTTTTGTGGAAAATACCGGAAGTTATCTTTTCAATTTTCTGGAGATCGCCACCTGGAGTGAAACCTTTACCAATGGCGACTGGCAAAACGACTGGACCGTATTTTACTGGGGTTGGTGGATAGGCTGGTCTCCGTTTGTAGGAATGTTCATCGCCAGGATCTCTAAGGGAAGGACGATAAGAGAATTCATTCTGGGAGTACTGCTGGTACCTTCACTGGTAACCTTCTTCTGGATGTCTGCTTTTGGTAGTGTCGCCATCAACGAGATCATGTCTGGAAACGATACTCTAAGCCAGGCAGTGAATGATGATATCGCTACGGCATTGTTCGTATTCTTCCAGGATTATCCATTATCGATGGTTATTAATGTGGTTGCCGTTTTATTAATTGCAGGGTTCTTTATAACATCTTCAGATTCAGGCTCCCTGGTGATAGACAGCCTTACTTCCGGAGGGAAAATAGATGCTCCTGTGGGGCAACGAATTTTCTGGGCGGTTACTGAAGGTACTGTTGCTGCTGTATTATTAGTTGGTGGCGGCTTACAGGCTCTGCAAACAGCGACTATAGTTACCGGTTTACCTTTCGCGATAATTTTAATGGTCATGTGTTATTCCCTCTATAAAGGTTTAAATGAAGACCTGAAAAAACTGAAAGAGAAAAAAGATGAAAAACAACTCGAGAATTACGAGGAGATCGTTTCAGAAATAGTGAACAAAAGAAATTTACAGGAATCAGATAAAAAACAGTAATTATGAAAAATATAGATAAGATCCTTGTCGCGCTTGACCTTACTTCAACCGATACAGACCTCATACGGTATGCTTCATTCTTATGTGATACCCTGAAACCGGACAAGATTTATTTCGTACATAATATTAAAAAATATGAGATTTCAGATCTGTTCCAGGAACAACTGAAAAAGCTCGATCTTGAAACATTGATCAGCGAAGAACTGGACGAGAAGGTTGCTGCTCACTTTAAAGCCTCCACTCCAACAAAAGTTCTTATTTCTGAAGACCCTTATACCGAGTCCTTAATAAATTATATATCCCATAAGTACGAGATAGACCTTGTCATGGTTGGTAATAAATCCAAAAGTGAGGGAACCGGGATAGTATCTGATAAACTGATGAGATTACTCAAGTGTGATATTGTCTCTGTTCCTGAGTCGGCCCGAAGTAGCATGAAGAACATCTGGGGAGGAACAGATTTCTCCAAGCAATCGGTAAAGGTTTTCCAAACAGCATCTGTACTGGCCAATCATACCGGGGCGAAGATCACGGCGGTGAATATTTATAATGTTCCTGTACAATTCACCCCATATCTGGATAAGGAGGAAATGGTACCTAAAATAGAGAAACATACCAGAGAGAAATTTGAGAAATTCGCTAAGAAATATAAAATTACAGATTGCGAAATCAAGATAATTAGAGGACGAGATGCGAGTGTTGCTGAAAAACTTACCGTAGAAGCTCAAAAAGGAGACGCAGATCTTTTGGTGGTCGCAGACAAAGGTGGTAATGTATTTTCATCACTTCTCGTAGGAAGTGTAACCGATGAGTTATTCGACCTTAGTCTTAAAATTCCACTATGGGTAGCGAAGTAATTTTACAATCCTAAACGTTAGTCATCGAATAAGTCTTCAAATTTTATAATAACGGGAATAAATTATTTAGTTTTAGGCATCTATCAACCTATACCTAAATTTAATATGAAAAATTCACCCCAATTACTGGCTATGGTCATACTTGTTTCATTGTCTTCCTGTGAGGAGGATAAGACGAAAGATACAGGTATGGAAATGGGAAATCTTTACCTATCCAAATCCAAACCTCAACCGGGAGAAGATCTTTTGATCAGATACGTTAATCAGGGATCTGAAGCGCCCGAAGCAACCGTTAATTATCTCGTTGGAAAAAAGTATTATCCAACCGATATTCAGCTGAAAGATTCTGCAAACGCACTATATGGAAAAATCAGTATTCCAGATACGGTGCATGCAATGGCCTTAAATTTCAAATCTGGCGACAAATACGACAGTAATGATAAAAATGGCTATGTATTTTCATTATATGATGAAAATGGTGAAGAACTAAAAAGATCTCAAGCTACCAAAGGCGTTTATTTTATGCGTTCCGCGAATAGTTTTGATATAAAGCTTGAAAACGATTCAATTGCCGCGATCATGGAAAATGCTATTAATGAAGATCCGGAGATAGAAGAAAGTTTTGATGTAGACTATTCCAATGCTCTTTTAGCCGCAGACCAAAAGAAGGCTGATGAATATATTCAGAAAAGAATCGATTATTATAATTCCAAGGATTCCCTGAATTATGAAGATTATGAAGCACTCTCCGAATTATATTCCTTAAAGAAAAATAAGGCCAAGAATGACTCTATCACAGAACTGGTGACAGAGAAATTTCCCAAGAGTGAAATTGCCCGTCGTGATTGGTTGATCAAGGTTTTTGAGGCCAAATCTTCTGATGAGAAAGTAAAAGTTTTAGAAGATTTTGAAAAAGTATACGGGTCTAAAACAGTTTACGAAAAAGACGTAATGCTACGCCTGATCGCTTCAAAATTTGCTGAAGAAGAAAACTGGCAAGCTTTTGAAAAATATGCTTCTCAAATTAGTGAGCCAAGGGAAAAAGCAAGGCTTTATAACTCTACGGCCTGGAAGCTGGCTGAAGATGGTAAAAACCTGGATACCGCAGCAGAGATCTCTAAAGAATCTATCGATATCATTTCTTCGGCTACCGGAGACTATTCAGCAAAACCGGATTTTTATTCCAATAAACAGTATGACCGGGCAATGGAATGGAGTAATTCTATGTATTCAGACACCTATGCTTTGATCCAGTTCAAACAAGGAGATCTTGAAGGTGCCATAGAAACCCAGGAAGAAGCACTTTCAGAAGAATCTGGAGCCGATATGACCACAAGATATGTTCAGTATCTTATAGAAGCTGAAAAATATGAGAAGGCTCAGGAAAAAGCAGAAGAATTTATTGCTGATAACCGGGCAAATGCTGAAATGACCGATTATTTAAAAACAGCTTATTCCGAAAATGATAATTCAGAAGAATTTGAAACTTACCTGGCAAGGCTTGAAGAAAAGGCGACAACCAAAGCCAGGGAAGATCTAAAGAAAAACATGCTGAGCGAAAACGCAGAGGATTTTGAACTTTCCGATCTTGAGGGAAATACGGTAAAATTAAGTGATCTCAGAGGTAAAACCGTTATTCTTGATTTCTGGGCTACCTGGTGCGGACCATGCAAACAATCATTTCCGGGTATGCAAAAAGCGGTGGAAGAATATTCAGATAATGAAAATGTAGAATTTCTATTCGTAAATACTTGGGAAAATGGCGATAGCAGAAAAAAGGATGTTTCAGAATTTATTGAGGAAAACAATTATTCTTTCCATGTACTTATGGATGAACCTGTTGCTGAAGGAAGCCGTGAATTCACGACTACTTCTAACTTCGGTATCAATGGAATTCCTACAAAGATCATTGTTGGGCCTGAAGGTAAAGTGAATTTTAAGAAGGTTGGCTATAGCGGGAATAATGAAAAAATGCTGAAAGAGATCGGTTTGATGATTGAACTGACTCAGGAAAGTCAATCTCCACAAGCTTAGATTATAGAGATTAAATAAAAAAGCCCTGGCAAATTGCCGGGGCTTTTTTTATTTAAACATTGATGAAATTATTCCATTAGTTCTGCCTTTATAAGAACAGGTAAATGATCTGATGGATACTTTAAATCTTTTGAATCGCTTATTACGGCGTAATTTTCTACTTCAACTTTATCATTGATAAAAATATAATCGATTCGTCGAGTCACCGGTTCAGAAAAATTGTAGCCATTAAAGGTTCCTATTGGGCCGAAATCAAACTCAGCCTCATTTTTAGAATCATCCAGATAATTCAGAATAATCCCGATTCCTTCGGTTTCCGGTTCCAGGTTGAAGTCTCCCATCAGGAAAACAGGAAGATCTTCTTTGTTCATTGTTTTAATTTTCTGAACTATAAGCTGAGAACTTTCCAGCCTCGCCTTATCCCCTACGTGATCAAAATGAGTATTAAATATCCAGAACTTCTTTCCGGAAGTTTTTTCCTTAAATAAAGCATAGGTACAGATCCTGTTAAACGCCGCATCCCAGCCTTTACTTATTTCTCCTGGCGTTTCCGACAGCCAGAAAGTATCTGATTCCAGTACCTCAAATTTCTCTTGCTTATATAAAATAGCACTGAATTCACCTTTATCTTCTCCTTCTCTACCTACTCCAAGTACCTCATAACTTTTTAGGTTATTGGTAAAATGATCTAATTGAGATTTGATGGCTTCCTGCACTCCCAGAATATCCGGCTCATAGAACCGGACCTGCCCGGTAATCCAATCCTTTCGTTTAGACCAACTGTTCTCTCCATCGTTTTCATTTGCATATTTGATGTTATAGGTCATTACTTCGACTTC